>CAZBEI010000071.1:0-22200 GCA_964490895.1 uncultured Bdellovibrio sp.
TATCTTTTTTTATAAGTCCACCCCGGTGGTCACCCAAAAGCGGTCAGGGGACTCCGTTTTTACACCGAGCCTGAAGAATGAGGCTGAACAGTCACAAATTAGGCTACTTTTTTAAAAACTTCTTCGCTCATCAAATCTAAAAACTGACAAATCCATTGTACTTCCGCCCTCTAAATAATCAATCAGGGTTTGAGAGTGTGCCATTCCCCCACCACTCACTACCCCCCCCTCACTTCAGCCACCAATGCATGGTAAAGGAGAGACAAATCTTCATTTGTTTTTTTAAGCCTACTCAGCACTCCCTGGGCAATACGTCTGAGAATAGGCAACGCCCAATCTGGGTACTGTTTACAAAAGCGCTCAAAATCAGCTTGCTTTAAAATCAGACAATGGCACCTTGTCTCTGCTTTGATTGTAGCCGAACGAGAATCAGACTCGAGCAATCCACCCTCGCCAAAAGGCACCGGGGGACTGCTTTCGAGCTCGACCACCTTATAAAGCTCCCCTTCTACAGTAGCTTTATAAACACTGGCTTTTCCCTCGATCAAAAGAAATAACTCTGTGCCCCGCTCACCTTCGGAAATAATTTTTTCTCCAGACTCAAAAAAAAGCTCACCCATCAGAGCACTCAGTTCGGTAAGCGCGGTAGGATTTTCTTTGACGTCTGTAAAAAGATCTATTTTTTTTAAATACTCCACCCAACCTTGCTCTATTTTAAGATCTGTTTTAAGCCGCAAGGGTTCCATGCTCATTTCCTTTTTCAAAACGATTTTCTAAAACAATGGCCATAGATCCTTCTTTGATTTGATATTGGGCGTCCGGATTCAAGACGGGGTGATTGCACTGGATTTTTTTGACTAATTTTAAATTCTGCACAAGGCGTTTGACATCTGGAGTTTTTTGAGCTTGCCTCAGGGCTTTTTCTTTGATGGTCTGGCTATTTCCAGTATTTTCTAAAATCCCAATCACAACACAATGAGTGTGTCTTTCTTCGAATTCTTTTTTAAATTGTGTGTAACTTAAATCAAAAAGGTCTTCTGATATTTTAAGTGTATTAATTACCGTTGGAGTCTTTGGTGAGAGCAAATCAAAAATAATGTTTGTAATTCCCGTTCCTGCTGACGCATTTCCCAACAAAAGTCGATTGTATTCTTCGGTATAAATAATTTCGCTCACCATCGCCATTTTGAGATACTGGTCCATTTTGGGATCAAAAATTTCTGCCGCTACCAATGTCCCACGCGCAATGTGAGTCAACGTCATTGCAGTCATGATCGTTCTGGAATCAGCCTCAATCATACTGGGAGCTTGATTTCCAGGTTGTGGAGTTTGATCTGCCAAAATGAGCACTTTGCGTGCTCTCTCGGGGGCCGCTCTTTTTAAAATAATTTCCTGAAAATAATCCCCTGGCACCACTTGGATATCCCCAAGTCTGGGGTGCTCTCGAATGCCATCGATCTTATTTTGGGAAATATTGGCCACTAAAACAACCTGGCTTGCTTTTAATCCGGGATTAAAATCTAATATATTGATCAGTATTTCGTGGATGTCTTCTTTCCATCCACAGACTATAAAATGATGATTGAGACGATTGGTATCCACAAGACCTCTCCTTTTCCTTAAAGCTTGTTCTAAAAAATAAGACGAAATTTTTGCAGTCAATACCCCAATGGCAGACACTCCTGAAACCATCAAAAACGAACTAAAAACCCGACCGAGCACAGTGATAGGATAGCGGTCTCCATAGCCCACTGTTAAAAAGGTCACAATCCCCCACCAAACGGCTTCGCTGTAGGAAGTAATATTGGCTCCAACGTCTTTTGATTCTGCCCAATAGACAAGCCAAGAAATTCCGAGCCAAGAGGTCAGCAAAAAAAACACCACTACCGTCATTAAGTTGACACGCAAAAACCGAATCCATTTTTTAACAAGCTGCTCCCTGGGGTTAAATACATCCATTCCTCTTGAGTATCGGGTAGTTTTAGCTGATAGATTAAGGTTTTATGTGAGGAGGCTCAATAGAAAGGAGTAATTCTGTTCCTATTTTTTTCTTTGCTCGCAGGATCAGAGAGTTTTCGACAGTTCCTAAAATTTCGTTGATCCTAAAAGTGTGATTCACGTCTGATCCAGGATTAAAATGCCAAAGTTCATCTCCTGTTTTTGGGTTGAGCGCATAAAGCCCTGTTTCCGAATGATAATGGGAGAATTTATCAAATTGGGAAGCACTCACATAGAGCACTCCATCAATTTCTTTTGCAATAAATTCAGAGATAGGGTCAGGCTCATTTGACTTTATAAAAAAATTTTTACTCCATATTATTTCCCCATTCGCAAGCTTTAAAGCATGGAAACTTTTTCTCACTTCGTCATAGACATAAACTTGTTCATTGCTGGCTGCCAATAATTTTCCGTAGACATTCCATACTTCATCGCCTGTGCTCTGCCTATAAACATGGGTCATGTACTGGCGCATTCCAAGCCTCTGCTCTCCCACTAATATCCCAACTAGAGCTAGGTCATTAACGCACTCCACGCTTGTCATAGAATTGATTTGAGTCTTTTGCCAAATTATTTTTCCGCTTGAGTCAAACACATAAAGGCTATTTCGTTCATCAAACTTACTTGTTCTCCAATTAAACTGACCCGCCATAAAAATTTCGCTACTCTGAGAAATTGCAAGAGGTTGATTTACAAAATGAGCTCCGTCTTTGAGCTCCAGATGAACTGGATTTTCAATTCTTTGTAGTTCAGGATTAATCCATGCGATTTCAGCGCCTTCATCAAAACTAACACTCACAATAAATGCTTGATGGTCCTGACTTTGAATCAAACGATAACTTGGAGCAGATCGATCTTTTTTTGGAACCTGAGCACGCCAAAGGATTTGGCCAGAATGAGGACTAATAGAAACCACCTCTGCAGCAGATGGGTGGTTTTCAAAAGCTTCGCTCAGTGATTGTGTTAGAACTAAAATAGAATCTTTGCCTAAAACAACAAGATCGCGCGTAGTAGAGCCTGGCAAAACTAACTCCCACTTTCTTTGACCTCCACCAAAACTAGAGACCTTACTCCATTCTTTTTCAACAACACCACTTTTATTTTTAACTCCTATTGTAGTTGGAACAATCACATCTCCACTTAATAGTATTTCACACTGACCCAAACGAAACGATCGTGGTTTTTCCTCGTAAAACTGAACCTGCCAGTTTATCTTTCCCTCCGGAGTGGCTGCAAAAGAAGGGGCATAAAATAAGCATAAAAGAAACAGTGCTTTATGATAATAATAGGGTATTTTCAATTTTAAATTATTATCATAAAATTATTTAATATAAAACAACAAATGTGATCTAGCCACTGCTACTGAGCGCAGAGAGCAGGTTTTCGCAAACCACCTTTGCATCTCCAAAAATAAGTGAGCAATTGTCATGATAAAACAAGGCGTTATCCACTCCAGCATACCCGGGTTTCATCGAACGTTTGATCATATAAACTTGTTTTGCCTTATAGGCATCTAAAATAGGCATCCCAAAAAGGGGGCTTGTTTTATCTGTTTTTGCTGCTGGATTGACGACATCATTTGCACCAATCACCAAGGCCACATCAGTTGTGGAGAACTCAGAATTGATCTCGTCCATTTCAAATACAGCATCATAGGGGATTTCAGCTTCAGCCAATAAGACATTCATGTGGCCTGGCATCCGACCTGCAACAGGATGGATAGCAAATTTAAAATCCACGCCCTTTGCCTTCAAAAATAAAAAGAGCTCTTTGAGGGAATGCTGCGCTTGAGCCACTGCCATGCCGTAGCCTGGAACAATGATCACCTTACTAGAATTTTCTAATACAAAAGCCGCGTCTTCGGCTGAGACTGATTTGATTCCCTTTTGAAGCGCTTGAGCAAGTTCTGAATGGCCTGCGTTCTCACCTCCAAATCCTCCTAAAATGACACTGAAAAAAGATCGGTTCATCGCGCGACACATGATGTAAGACAAAATAGCCCCGCTGCTCCCGACAAGAGCTCCTGTCGTAATCAGTAAATTATTTTCTAACGTAAAACCAGTGGCCGCGGCAGCCCAGCCCGAATAGGAATTGAGCATCGAAACAACAACAGGCATGTCTGCCCCACCGATGGGTAAAATAAGTAAAAATCCAAGCACAAATGCAATGGCTGTAGCAACCCCAAATGAAAATATGCCGTGATATAAAATAAATGTGATAGAAAAACCAAGCATGACTAAGCCTAGGATTAAATTTAATAGATGCTGACCTCTAAAAACTAAAGGATTGGAGCTAAGCAGGGCCTGAAGCTTACCGAAAGCTATGAGTGAGCCTGTAAAGGTAACGGCCCCAATAACACTGCCCGTCACAAGCTCAATAAATAAAACCGTATTTCCATGGTCTTGGTGCATAAAATAAGTGCCAAGAGAGACCAGTACAGAAGACAAGCCCACAAAACTGTGGAGTGCAGCCACCAGCTGAGGCATGTTGGTCATTTGGATTTTTAGAGCAATTGTAATCCCAATGACAGCCCCTCCCAGCAAACCGGCAATAATCCACTGATAGGATTTTACTTCGGGGTGAGCCAATGTAGCAAGGATCGCCAGAGCCATCCCAGCCATTGCAAAAAAATTACCACGCACTGCGGTTTTTGGAGAGCTTAAGCCCTTGAGTCCAAAAATAAATAAAATGGTTGCAATGAGGTAAACGCTTGCAAAAAAATCGGGCCCAAAAAAATGAGACCAAGAAAAATTAGACCAAGAAAAATTAGAACGGACTAGAAAACTCTGCATTTTATTTTTTCTTTCTAAACATCACGAGCATCCGGTTGGTGACCACAAATCCACCAAAAATATTGATCGAAGCCAAAAACACTGCAAAAAATCCGATCACAGAGTTTCCTGGCGTAGAATCTCCTGCAATCAGGATAGCCCCAACCACTACAATGGCACTGATGGCATTGGTCACAGCCATGAGCGGTGTATGAAGTGCCGGAGTCACGCCCCAAATGACATGGTAGCCTACAAAACAAGAGAGGACAAAAACATAAACTCCAAGTAATGTGGGACTCATTTTTTTAAGGCCACCTTTCCCTCATGAGTGGCAAGAGAAGTTGCCAGAATTTCGTCTTGTAAATTGAGATCAATCATTGCTTTTCCGTCTTTTAATTTCACAAGCAAACTCAATAAGTGGAACAGATTTTTCGAGTAAAAAAGACTGGCATCGCAGGCCAAAAGTGCAGGCAAGTTTTTAATCCCAACGAGAGTGACACCGTTTTTGACAACCGTTTTGCCTATTTCCGTGAGGGCACAATTGCCCCCTGTGATTGCGGCCATGTCGACTATCACAGATCCCAGACGCATGCCTCGCACCACATCTTCAGTAATTAAGAGGGGGGCTTTTTTTCCAGGCACACTTGCTGTAGATATAATGATGTCGGATTGTTTGAGTTTTTGGGCAAGCGCTTCTTGTAATTTTGCCCGAGACACGGTGGAGAGCTCTTTGGCATACCCGCCCGCTCCAGCGCCTTTTTCTTCGAGAGCGACTTCAAAAAATTTTCCGCCAAGCGATTGCACCTGCTCTTTGACTTCAGGGCGAACATCATAGGCTTCTACAATTGCTCCTAGTTTTTTTGCAGTAGCAATGGCTTGAAGCCCAGCCACCCCTACTCCTAAAATAAAAACCTTGGCCGCTTTTACGCTCCCGGCAGAGGTCATCATCATAGGAAAAAACCGTTTATAATGATATGCCGCCTCTAAAACAGCTCGGTAGCCAGCTAGCCCAGCCTGCGAAGAAAGCGCGTCCATGCTTTGAGCTCTAGAAATGCGGGGGACGAGCTCCATGGCAAAACTAGTCACTCCACTTTGCGCGAGTTTGTCTATTACTTCGACATTGTGGTAAGGCTCCAGGAAAGAAATCAGCGCAGCCCCCTTTTTCATCCAAGAGATTTCACCGAGTGTTGGGGGGGTTACTTTCAAAATAAGATCTCCCTGAAAAGCGCCCTCAGTGTCTTTGAGGGTGCATCCTTCACGCACATAATCTTCGTCGCTAAAGCCAGCTTTTATAGCGGCTCCCTTCTCGATAGAGACATTTAAACCAAGTTTGATGTATTTTTTGACAAGATCCGGCGTGATGGCTACCCGCGTCTCGTCATCTCTGGTTTCTTTGGGGATGGAGAGGTGCATACAAAGATCTTAGCATAAAGCTCACTTCTCATTGAAGTTATAAAATGACCTATTCTTTTTGTACACGCTCTCGTTGGCCTAAATAGTTTTGTTTATATTATGTTTCATATTATGTTATACATTAAGCATAACAACATGAAATTATTAATACTTTTTTGTTCTTTATTTGTTTCATATTTTGTTTCATAATGGGATTAATGGCAATGCCGAACAAAAAAGAAACACTCCCCAATCCGCTCCTTGAGCAACTCATTCGGGTTTTAATGAGAGATGGTGTTGCCACCTCCCAGGAGTTGATCCATAAGCTCAGAATAAGCCGTCCAACTCTCTCTCGCCTTGCTGGAAAAGCACCCCCTTCGCTCATTCGTTTAGGAAAAACAAGATCCATAAATTATGGAATCATGCGCGAAGTTGCTGGCATTGGAAGCCAGTTGCCTCTCTTTCAAGTAAACGAATTGGGTCAGCTTAGTCCTGTCGGAAAATTGATTGTATTGCATCAAGAATATTATGCCGTTGAACCACAAAACACCCTATTTTCAGGGCTGCCCCCCGAAGCATTCGATATGGCTCCGCAGGGGTTTATGGGACGAGCATTTGTTCAAAAATATACTGACGAGTTAAATCTTCCATCCCAATTTGAAAACTGGTCCAACGAACACATTTTGATTGCACTCGCTCGCCGTGGAGAGGATCTTCCAGGAAGTTTAATCATCGGACAAGAAAGTGCTGAACGTTTCACAAAATTAGATTTCAAAGCGACCAATCGAACCCAATACAAACACTTGGCTCACTTATCTTTGAGTGGGCAACCCATCGGCTCCTCAGCAGGTGGTGAACAGCCAAAATTTTCAGCCTTTGTTGGAGGAAAGCACTGTATTATCAAATTTGCAGGTACAGACGCCTCCAAAGCACAGTTGCGCTCTAGAGACCTGCTCATCTGCGAATACATTGCACTTAACCTATTAAAAGAAAATAAAATAGCGTCATCCAATGCTGTTCTCAGTTTTCAGGGAAAAATGGTATTCTTAGAGATAGAAAGGTTTGATCGTAAAGGGATAAAAGGAAGGCGAGCTGTTTTAACCTTGGCCGCAATTGACAATTTACTCTATGGTGCCAGAGACAACTGGTCAGCTGCTTCGGAAAGACTCGAAAGATCAAATCACATTGATTTGAACTCAGCTCGAACTCTAAAATTACTAGATGCCTTTGGTGCCATCATTGCAGATTCGGATCGGCATTTTCATAATGTGTCTTTTTTTACCTCTGGCTTTACCTCCGGTTTTTCTCAATTCACTTTTGGCCGCAAATCTCAAGACCTCAAGTTTGAGCTCGCCCCTGCCTTTGATAAATTGCCGATGTTCTTTTCGCCCGTCTCAGGTCACCTCATTGAAAGAAAATTTTCACTGCCCATTCCAAGTGCGGAAATGCTAGAGGTGTGGGAAGAGGCAAGAGCTCTTGCGCTTCAGTTTTGGGAGAGGGTGTCTCGAGAGAAAAGGATATCACAAGATTTTAGGAAAATAGCGAGACGGATTTTTGGGGAGATGAGAAGCACATAGATCTTTGCATATGTGGGGGGGGAGACTCTGACTATTTCCCTGCTGCTGGTGGATTTGCAGCTTGCTGCGCCACAGCTGCTTTTTTTATTTTACCATTAACTAAATCCAAACAAAGGATAAACATTTCAATTGAAATACCTGCTTTCTTACATGCTTGTCCATTAAACATAAAAAAAGTATTACAAATATCTCTAAGTTTTGGGAAAAAATTAATTTTGTGTTCACGCAACTGTTTTAAAGCAGCTTTGACAGCCTCAGTTTCTTCTATGGGACATCGAAGCCTTGCTGAAGTTTCAGCATCTATTAGTGGAATAAATTCAGCTATCAATTCGGGCGTGGGCTTAAAAACTTTCATACCAGTTGCCAAACTATTGCAACACTCACAAAGTGGATCACCTTTACATCCATGGGACTTATCTCCTGGATAATCAAAGCCATCTTGAATAGCGTCTGTAATTTCTTTAGCATCACATTTGCTTGCTGCAGCAGTAAGACTCCCCGCTGCAGCTCCATTTGCTGGTGCATTGTTTTTTGCATTTTCTGCAAGTGTATCAAAGAGATCTTTTGCCTCACCGCTTATCGCAGCGTTATCAGCTGACATTAATAGACTAAAAGCAACACTAAGTGTCAATGTTTTATCCCAAAAACAGTTTAGAGAAATACTCATATTAAATCCTCCACATCTAGAACTATAAACATCCAATAAATAAATTATCCAAGACTATTTGATATTTAGAGGCATTAAAAACTCCTCCATCACTAATATATGCATCCACGATGTCTCTGATATCAATGAGCTTCAATATTTTTTGAGGCATAAGCACTTTATTGCATTTAGTTGAAATGAAATCAAAAGAGGACTGGGTCATTTGATTTAACTCACGAATACTACTCTCCTGCTCCCGCGTAAGAGTTACTCCATTTGCTCTTGTAGAAATATTTTCTGAAGTCGAATTCGCAGCTGTAGGAACACTTTGGCTTGTCGTAGAACCACCTGTGCTCGAAGGATTTGAAGTGCTCGTGCTACTAGCTACCGCTCCTCCATCACTTGGCGCCGTGCTATCTTGCGTGACTGAAGTCCCTCCTCCCCCACATCCGCTACCTTCAGCTCCTATCAACACGGAAGAAATGGCCAGAACTAAAAAAAGAACTGCCAGTTTTGATTTATTACTTTGGGATTGTTTTTTTCTCATCATACGCGCCCCTAATCTAAAAATTATATTATCTATATACTGTTAATAAAATATCATAATAGAATTAGTTTTGTCAACTATATGCAGCATGCAAAATTATGCTTAAATTCTGAGTAGTTAGGCTTTTAGCGATTTATTTAAAAATGTTCGCACAAAATTATTGATATTCTAAGTCATTATTTTTATGACCACCCGAGCAATCAGACAGATATCTACACAAACCGCTCCGAAAACTCCCCATTTTGAAAAGTGTATAGTTTTTTCTGCCCGTCTACCTCAGTTTCAACATTGACTGGGCGGCGCCAGATTTCACTGAGCGCACTGAGTGTCTCTTTGGCCCAAGCGACATCTAAGTCTAAGCCCTGATACTTGTGCCAGAGCAGGAGCTCCCCTTTGTTTTGAAAGTTGGCATCCACGATATAAATAAAAGGCTGCCCCCGATTGGTAAGCTGAAACAAAAGCTTTTCTTTAATTCTTTTGAAATCTCGATCTGCAATCTCATATTGGTTGGTGCGCCGATTAAAAGCAAACGTATAGAGCTGGTAGCGCTCGACAAACTCCTCAGTCAGATACTCATCAATAAAAGTAATGTCATTGCAAACTTTTCTGACCTCAAATATTTTTTTCCGGCCCAGCCCTAAGTTTTTATCCCAACCCGCTTTTACAACCATATCATCACAGTCTTCGTACTCTTTCCCAAATTTACCGCGGTTCCAACGATCTTCGATGTCTCGATAGAGCTCGACTCCAACTTTGTAAGGGTTTATTTGCCCAGGCCTAACAGCCATCGTCCCCGAGTGGTGATCTGCAAAATCAATGACCTCCGAGTCATTTAAACCTTTTTCTGTCATGATTTTAGAGTGCCAGTAAGTGGCCCAACCCTCGTTCATGATTTTTGTTTGACCCTGTGGAGCAAAATAATAAGCTTCTTCGCGGACTATATTCATGACCTCTTGCTGCCACTCTTCGAGAGGCGCATGGACAATCAAAAAAGCAAAAAAATCTTTGACCGGAGCCGGGGGATGTTTCTTAGCTTTTTTTTCTTCTTCTTCTATCTTTTTTTTCTGTTCTTCTATAAACCCTGGTGGATTAATAAAACTGTCCATGTATTGTCTGAGTGTTTTTAGCCTTCCTGGCGTTTTGGGTTCTGCTTCGTCACTTTCCTGAGGAAGTTCGATTTTTTTTGGATTCTGAAATGGCAAGAATGGGTCAATTTGATTCTCGATGGTGAGACAGTGATCGATAAAAGCTTCCACTTTGTCGTGTCCATACTTGTCCATGTAATTTCGAATTCGAACAGCGTGATTGGCCATCCCATCCAACATCTTTCGATCCGTTTTAGAAAACCAATAATTATTTTTAAAAAAATCAACATGGGCAAAAACATGCGCCATCACTGTTTTTTGATCCACCAGGCTATTGGCTTTCATGAGATATGCATAGGCAGGGTCTGTGTTGATCACCATCTCGTAAATTTTTTGCAATCCCCAAGCATAGCCCTTAGAAAACTGATCATAGTCCATTCCAAAACGCCAATGGGGATAGCGCACGGGAAATCCCCCATAGGCTGCAAGCGAATTGATCTGGTCATGATCGACCATTTCAAAAATAGTGTCAAAACAATCCAAACCATACCCACGTGCATAGCCCTCGATTTCAATCCGCACGCGGTCTAATTCTGGAGTTAAGGCTGTGGATAAAAAATCAGTTGCTGTCATTTTCCTTTACCTAAGAAGTCTTTGATGGACTGTAAAATGCCTTCTTTATTTTCGATTTTAGACAAAAGGACAAACTCATGATCGTTGCCAAAGTATTCTTTCAGATCTTTGTAAAACTGCCCCGAACCATAACGCGATTCGACTTGCCCGTAACAAAAGACATTACAAATGTTGAGTAATTTTTTTTCTAAAATCTCGACACAAAGTCGGGTGTCTTCGCCCGACCAGTTGTCTCCATCCGAAAAATGAAAGGGATAAATATTCCAATCCGAAGGCGCATAATCCGTATCAATAATTTTTTCGCAAAGTTTATAGGCCGAGCTGATGAGGGTCCCCCCAGACTCGCGCGTTCTAAAAAAAGTGTCTTCGTCCACCTCTCTCGCCGTCGCATCGTGAATAATATAGCGTGTTTCGATCCCTTTGTATTGACTCCTCAGCCAAGTATCGATCCAAAAGGTCTCAGTCCTGACGATCTCCTTTTGCTCATCGCCCATGGAACCTGACACATCCATCATATAAATAATAACGGCACTATTTTCGTACCGAACATCTGTTTTCCAAGACCGAAAGCGCATGTCTCTTCGAATGGGCACTATGACAGGGTTCTCAGGATCATAAATTCCAAGTGCTATTTGTCTCCTTAAAGTCTCTCGAAAGGTTCTCTTAAAATGCCGAAGCGCCGTGGGACCTTGCCTCGCAATGCTTTTATACTTTTCGGCTTTTGTCTTGAGTGTTTTATGCCCACGCGGTTCAATCTTGGGGAGCTCTAATTGCTCACCTAAAATTTCGGCCAGTTCTTGGAGAGTCAGATCAACTTCCAAAAGATGCTCTCCTGGCAAATTTCCTGCTTTCCCGTCTCCTGATTGAGGATCGCCCCAAATGGGGTCTCCTGGATTTCCATCGCCCTGCCCTACCCCGCCTTTGTCTCGGTCACCATAGCGAAAATGCGGGATTTCGATCTGGGGAATCGGGATGCTCACCAAATCTTTTCCCTTACGACCGATCATCTCTCCATGGGTGACGTATTTTTTTAAATTTTCTTTAATTTTGCCTTTAACAATATTTCTAAAGCGGGCATGATCTCGCTTAATGCTATAGATCATTGAGAGCACCTCATTGGCACCTTATTTTTTATTCTTTACGTCTCCTCGGGCAAAAATACTGGCGACGAAATTTAATACATCAGTAGAGCAGATTTCGCAGTAACCATAGTTTTTGACAAGCCTGGATTTGACGACATCAATTTTTTCTTGGGTCGAACGATCCACAACATTAGAAACAAGCGAAGTGAGCTTGATTGTGTCTTTTTGATCTTCGAACAACTTGAGCTCCAAAGCTTTATGGAGTCTTTCGTTTGTCTTGTAGTCAAAAATTTTGCCTTCGATTGCCAGCGCCCCAATGTAGTTCATGATCTCTCGGCGGAAATCGTCTTTTCTACTTTCTGGAATATCAATTTTATCTTCGATTGCACGCATCAGCCTCTCATCGGGCTCTTCGTCTTGACCGGTGTATTTATTTTTTACTTTTTCTCTCTGGGTATAGGCCTTGATATTGTCGATATAATTTCCACAAAGCTTAGAAATGGAGTCCTCATCAGCCGAAATAGCCCTTTGAACTTCATTTTTAACGATGTCTTCGTACTCTTGTTTCACTACGGACAAAAGCTCTCTAAACTCTCGGCGTTTTTCGTCGCTCGAGATAAGAGCATGGTGTTTTAAGCCTCCATCTAATTCGTTCATCACCATAAATGGATTGATACATGCAATTTCGCCGTTTTTATCGTTCACTAGCGCATTTGAGATTTTATCCTGAATGTAGCGAGGGCTAATACCTTCTAGACCTTCGCGAATGGCTTCTTTTCGGAGCTCTTTGACATTGTCTTCGGTATAACCACTGAGAGTTTTGCCATCATATAATTTTAACTTTTGAAGGAGTGCAAGATTGGCCTTTTTAGGCTGCTCAAGCCGACTGAGAATGGCCCACATCGCAGCCACTTCGATGGTGTGAGGAGCAATGTGCTTGCCCTTAATTTTAAGAGAATTAAAATCTTTTTCGTAAATTTTAATTTCCTCTTTGAGTTTCGTTATATAAGGAACGTCGATTTTTACTGTTCGATCGCGCAAAGCTTCCATGAACTCATTGTTCTGAAGTTTTTTGAATTCCGGTTCATTGGTGTGTCCAATGATGACCTCGTCGATGTCGGTTTGAGGAAATTTTTTAGGCTTAATTTTATGTTCCTGAGAAGCACCAAGAAGATCATATAAAAAGGCCACATCGAGTTTTAAGACTTCGATAAATTCGACAATCCCCCGGTTGGCGATATTAAATTCTCCATCAAAATTAAAGGCCCGAGGATCAGAATCTGAGCCATACTCCGCAATTTTTCTATAATTAATATCCCCTGTAAGTTCTGTGGAGTCTTGATTTTTTTCGTCTTTAGGTTGAAAAGTCCCAATCCCCACTCTGTCTTTCTCAGAGAGAATCAGGCGTCTCACTTTGACATGGCCCATGACTTTGAGCCAATCCCCATGATAGCGCTTTAAAAATTCTTTTTGCACATAACGGCAGGCCGGGCAAGGGTCGCCTACAATTTTGACTTTGTAGGGCTGTCTATCACCTTTATTAAATTCATTTTCGAATTTAAGCCGAATGTCTTCTGGAATAAGTTTGAGAGGCTCTTCGTGCATCGGACAAGACATCTCTTGTTGCGAACCTAATATGTGATCTCCATTTGTTTTTTCGTCCACCCACTTAAAAGTAAAAAGCATCCCCTCGTCTATTCTAGAATAGCGCTCCACCCCTTTTTTAAGCAGTCTCGCGATTGTAGACTTTGCCGACCCCACAGGGCCATGGAGAAGAAGCACTCTTTTTTCAGTCCCGTAACTAAAAGCAGCTGATTTAAAAAAATAAACCAGCTTCATAAGCGGAATATCTAAGCCATAAACAGCGTCTTTGCCATGTTCTATGGGATCATCGAAAAATTTATAATGAAAAATATTTTTCTTATATTCCAAATAAGAAGTCGATCCCCAAGACTGAACCATGTCGTAGATGCGTTGAAACGCATTTCGAGTGACGCTTGGATTTTTTTTCACAATTTCGAGATAATCTGTAAACGAGCCCTCCCAATTGAGACTTTGAAATTCCTGCTGTGGAGCCAACTCGCCTATCATTTTTAGCCAATCCGTATGGGCTGTGGAGTTTGCCATGAAACTTTCACCTCACCTTATTTTACCTTTACAGTAGAGTTCCTGTAAAGTTATGTTAATCGTCGAGTATGCCAAATACATCTCAAGCCACATTTCGCACCCCTTTACACGCCGCTTTCAAAAAAGCCCTCCAGGTTTTTGACAAAATGCGTCTTGACCATTTTGAGCTCTATTTATTCGAGAAAAAGAGCACCCAAATAGACTCTAAAAATCTACAGACAGATTCTTTGACCACTGCACAAGACGTAGGCCTCTCCATTCGAGTATTAAATGACCACAGGCTCGGGTTTAGCTACACGACCTCCCTCGAAAACGACGCAGTGGATCATGCCATTCAAAATGCCTATGCCATATCTAAATCCATGTCACAAGATGAATTTTCAAATTTATATTTATTCAAAAAAACGAACTACCCACAATTAAATTTAGAGGACAAAGATGGACTAAGGGTTCCCTTAGAGTCAAAAATAAAGATGGCTCAAGAACTCGAAAGCCAATGCAAAAAAGCTGATCCAAGAGTCAAAGGAGTTCGCTCAGCTTCTGTGACAGAAAATTTTTATCACATTCAAATGCTGGATTCTGAACATACTTTGATTGAGTACTCTAAAACACTTTTTTCTGCCCATGTCACCTGTATGGCCGAAGAAAATGGAGACTCCCAAATCGGAAGCGACATGGGATTTTCTTATTTTTTGAATAAGTTAGATATCCCCAAGATTGGGAGCCAAGCAGCAAAATACGCCACGGAGCTTTTGGGCGCAAAACAAACTCTCTCGCTCAAGTGCGAGGCCGTATTTCGAAACCAAGTCGTTGCAGAACTCATTGAGTTTTTATCCGCAAGTTTATCAGCAGAAGAAATCGACAAAGGCCGCTCGCTCCTCAAAGGCCTCGCTGGAAAAAAAGTTTTTTCGGATCAAATCACTCTCATCGATGATGGAATTTTGGCGGGAGGTTACAGTTCCTCACCCTTTGATGACGAAGGAGTTCCTTGCACCAGCAAAGAGCTCGTTGCAAAGGGAATCTTAGGAGAGCCGCTCAATAACCTCTACTATGCTCAAAAAAACAGTTCCCTAACAACCGGAAATGCTTCGAGAGGAATTAAAACTCCTCCCAGAATTCATCTGAGTAACCTTTATTTATGCCCAGGGCAAAAAGAACTTCACGAAATTTGTAAATCGATTCAAAAAGGGGTTCTCATCACAGATCTGATGGGGCTGCACACCGCAAACCCCATCACTGGAGATTTTTCGTTGGGAGCCAGTGGTTTTTTGATTGAAAATGGAAATCTCACCACCGCTCTCAGGGGATTTGCAGTGGCTGGAAATATTCTAGAAATTTTGAAAGAAGTCCAAGAAGTTGGAAATGACTTAAAATTCTTTGGCAATGTGGGAGCCCCATCGCTCCATTGCAAAGAAGTTTCAATCGGTGGAAACTAAAAGGGTCCATGAACTTTAAATTTGGATTTATGACGCATGTTGGCCTCAAAAGGCAGCACAATCAGGACAATGGAGTGGCATGCCCTGAAACGGGGCTTTTTTTGTTGGCTGATGGAATGGGAGGCCACTCTGGTGGAGAAACAGCCAGTCAAATTGCCATTCAAACAATCCCAGAGTTTTTAAAAGAAAATATTCCCACTCAAGAGGAGTGGGATCCTAAGGAAATGCTGCGAAACGCAATTCAAGCTGCAAATGCTGCCATTTATCAAAAATCGATTGAAATACCTGAGCTGCAGGGCATGGGCACAACGGCGACTGTTTTATTTTTTTCGCATCGTTTACTCATTGTTGGGCAAGTTGGAGATAGCCGCTGCTATTTTTTTAGACCTGACTGCATTTGGCAACTGACAAAGGACCACTCCTTGGTGCAAGAAAAGTTTAGAGCAGGTCTCATCACTCGTGCCCAAATGAGAACAGACAAAATGAAAAATGTCATCACTCGATCTGTGGGCTTCGAACCACAATTGAACATTGATCTTTTCGAAAAAAAAGTAAATCCCGGAGATGTTTTTTTAGTATGCACAGATGGCCTCTCTGGCTTTGTTGAAGATAGCCTGATTTTAGAGGTAGTCGCATCTCACCTCTTTGAGACAGGAGATATTCAAAGTGCAACTGAGGCGCTCATCGGGCTTGCCAATCAAAAAGGTGGTGAAGACAACGTCACAGTGATACTGATTCAGGTACTAAACAATGAGTTCTAATCGATTTTATACCCTACTTGTTATCCCCGAAAAAACATCCAAAGTAAAACGCATTATTGTGACTGCTTGGCTCCTGAAAGGCACTCTCGTGGCCAGTGTATTTATTTCGATTTTAGTGGTCCTCATGGTCTACGACTACTGGTATGTCATGAGAGAAATCACGGTCAATAAAGAGCTGAAAACAGAAAACCTAAAATTGAGACAACAAGTACAAATTTATAAAAGCAAAATGAACACCATAGAAAACACCGTCGATCGGATTAAAACTTTTTCTACTCGTCTCAAAGTTATCACCAATATCGAAGATCGAAGTCAGGAACTTCAGAGCATGTTAAAATTGCCCGAAGCTTCTACCAATATTGAAGTCCCAAAACCCAAAGAAGAAATTCCACCCAGTGATGAGGCTTGGTTTGTAAAATTTTCTGATGCTACACAAAGTTTAGAACAAATTCTTCAAGACGAGTATGAGCAATTGGCTGACAAAAAAGCATTTTTATCGGCCCTCCCCACGCGAAAGCCTTCCTTAGGTTATTTTACTTCTGGTTTTGGAATTCGTCGCTCGCCCTATGGTGGACGAGAAAAAATGCACGAAGGTTTAGACATTGCAAATAGGGTCGGAACTAAAGTTTTGGCTCCTGCCGATGGTCAAGTCACTTATGCCCAGTCCAAACCAGGGTATGGGCAAACTCTCATTATAGAACACGGCTATGGCCTTGAAACATGGTATGCGCATGTCAAAAAACTTTTGGTAAACAAAGGGCAAAAAATCAGGAGAGGTCAACTCATTGCCTTGCTTGGAAACTCTGGCCGCTCCACAGGGCCCCACTTGCATTACGAAGTCAGAGTGCACGGAACGCCGGTGGATCCACTGACTTATATCCTTGAAAATTAAGAAGAAAACTGAGAAAGAACACCCATGTTTCTGCAAACTTTTGCAAAAAAAATATTTGGAACTCAAAATGAGCGCGAATTAAAATCCATTGCGCCTATTGTGGTTCGAGTCAATGAATTTGAAAAAGAAATAAAACCTTTGTCCAACGCGGATTTACAGGCCAGAGTCCCTCAAATCAAAGAACGTATTTCGCGCGGCGAAAGCTTGGACCTGATTTTACCAGAGGCTTTTGCTGTAGTCAGAGAGGTAGCCTGGAGGACTTTAGGCCAGCGCCACTATGACGCCCAAATTATTGGCGGGGCTACTTTGCATCGGGGTCGAATTGCAGAAATGCGCACAGGCGAAGGCAAAACCCTAGTGGCCACTCTGCCCTGTTTTCTCAATGCGCTAGAGGGCAAAGGAGTCCATGTCATCACAGTCAATGATTACCTTGCAAAAAGAGACTCAGCCTGGATGGGCCAAGTTTATGGTTTCTTGGGGCTCTCTACTGGAGTGATCGTGCACGGTCTAAACGACCGAGAAAGAAAAGCCAATTACAATTGCGACATCACCTATGGAACCAATAACGAATTTGGATTTGATTACTTAAGAGACAACATGAAGTTTCGTCTCGAAGACTATGTCCAACGAGATCTTCACTACGCTATTGTTGACGAAGTGGACTCCATCTTGATTGACGAGGCCAGAACCCCGCTCATTATCAGTGGCCCGTCAGAAGATTCTACAGATCTTTATTACACAATAAATAAACAAATCATCAACGATGGAGGTCTCATTAAAGAGACTGACTATACAATAGACGAAAAATCAAAAACAGCGGCTTTGACTGAAGCCGGGGTCGAAAAAATGGAAAAACGTCTGGCTTTGCCCAATCTTTATGACCCTATCCATATCGAAACTTTGCATCACGTCAACCAAGCCTTAAGAGCACATGTTTTATTCAAACGAGATGTGGATTATGTGCTCAAGGACGGAGAAGTTTTGATCGTAGACGAATTTACAGGGAGACTCATGCCTGGCCGGAGGTGGTCAGACGGACTTCATCAGGCGATCGAAGCAAAAGAAAACGTCAACATCGAAAACGAAAACCAAACTCTAGCCACCATCACTTTTCAAAATTATTTTAGAATGTATAAAAAATTAGCGGGCATGACCGGAACAGCAGACACGGAGGCCACCGAATTTAAACAAATTTATAAACTCGATGTCACTGTGATCCCCACCAATAAGCCCATGATTCGGCAAGATTTTGCAGATATGATCTACAAATCGCTTGGTGCTAAATTTAAGGCCATTTCCAAAGAGATCAAGGAACTTCATGAAAAAGGCCAACCTGTTTTAGTGGGCACAATCTCGGTCGAAAAATCCGAACTGCTTGCCTCTCTCATTAAAAAAGAAGGCATCAAGCACAATGTACTCAACGCAAAGCAACATGAGAGAGAGGCGGACATTGTAGCTCAAGCAGGCCGAAAAGGTGCGGTTACGATTTCCACCAATATGGCTGGCCGTGGAACAGATATTTTACTTGGAGGAAACCCCGAAGTTTTAGCCAAAGCAGAAGTAGGCACACTCAAATCAGACGCGACCGCAGAGGAAAAAGAAGCCCACCAACAGATTTTTAATGCTGCGCTCATAAAATGGCAAGGAGTTTCCGCTCAAGAAAAACAAGATGTTTTGAAAGCAGGAGGACTGTTTATTTTAGGAACAGAAAGGCACGAGTCACGCAGAATTGACAATCAATTGCGAGGTCGTTCTGGACGACAAGGAGACCCAGGAGGGAGTCGATTTTACCTTTGTTTCGAAGATGATTTGCTTAGAATTTTTGGTCAAAGTGAGCTCTTAAAACGCACTGTGGCGGCCATGGAAGAAGACGTCCCCATCGAACACCGCTGGACCACCAAGGCTATAGAAAACGCCCAGAAAAAAGTTGAGGGACACAACTACGACATTCGAAAGCACCTGCTCGAATATGACGACGTGATGAATCAGCAGAGAAAAGTGGTTTACTCTTGGCGCCGAGAGGTGTTAGCCCGCGACAGTTTGAGAGAGATGCTTTTTTCGATGGTCGAAGAAATCGGAAAAGCGATTTCGCAGGATTTTTTCCCTGGGGGAAAGCTCAAACGCGTTGGAGGACAGGCTCTTTTAGACACCAAAGAATTAAACGACGCGGTTTTGACCATGCTGCAATATCCCTCTCAACTTACAGAAAAAGACATCCAACCTTTTAACGACCAAGGCTTAAAAAATCTGATTTTAAAAGGAGCTGAAGCCGCTTATCTCCTCAAAGAAAAAACAATGGGAGAGCCCACTTTAAGGCAACTTGAAAAAATGATTTTTCTCAGCACGATAGACTCGCTCTGGAAAGACCATTTGCTCGCCATGGACCACTTGCGCGAAGGCATTGGACTCCAAGGATATGGACAAAAAGACCCTCTCATTGCTTATAAAAAAGAAGGGTTTCGTTTTTTCGAAATGATGATGAATCAGATCACTTCGGATGTTGTGCGAAAACTTTTTGCGGTCCAGATGGGAACCAGTCAAATGTACCAAGACGAAATGCAAGAAGATCTTGAGAGTGAAGGCCACCCACAAAAATCCGCTGCTCCTTTGGATCTTAGTCGATTTGCAAAAAGCGCACGTCAGATGACTTTTACCCATGGGAGTATGCCGGGGAAGCAGGCCCCACAGGCTCCCTCACCTATCCGCACCGCTCCAAAGGTAGGTAGAAATGACCCTTGCTCTTGTGGGAGTGGGAAAAAATACAAAAAATGCCATGGGGCATGATTCATGTTAAACTTTGAGTACAAGCCCATACAGGCTTGTACTTACTTATGGAAGAAAAAAAACCAGACTTGACCAGTCTGATGGAATATTCTAAAAAATTGAGAGATGAGCAAAGCTCACAAATTCCTTTCGAAGAAACTCTTACACCCACTGCTACTGAAACTTTAACACATGAGCCCGTTGCATTAACTGAAAGCAACTTGCCAATAGAGCGCCCTCCTGCACAAGACACTCTCCAAGCTCTCAGAGAGTATGCGGACCAAGTGCCCATCGGAAATCCTACCGTTCAGGCTTCTTTTCCCTTTCACCTCACCATCCAAGGAAAACTCACTTCTGGCGAAAAAGAAAAACTCTTGGATCTTTTAGAGAAGCATAAAATGGGTATTGATCGAAAAGATATTGAACCTCAGCTTTTAGGTGAAAAAATTTTAATCCCACGAATTAGCGAATACGCAGGCGTGCTTTTAGTGCAAGCACTGCGAGGAACTCAAGCCCTCATTTATTTGACTCCTTCAGAATGCGACGAAGATGAGAGTCCAAGACTTTTTACTCAAGAAAAATCCACTCCAAGCTTAAATTATTCTTTGGACGAAGGAGAACACCCTGCTGAGAGTCTGCCGGTCACTCAAAATTCAACACTTCAAGGATTTACTCCCTACGAATTTGTAGATCAAGTCATTGTGAGCGCAACCCTTAAAACGAACATGGTCGAAGCAATAAAATCTGCTGAATATCAGGAGGTGTTAGAGGCTTTAAAAAGAGAAATGAAATACCGAGCTCACCGAAAAGGGGCCCAAGCACTTTTAGATTTTGAGATATCGCTCACGCCCCTTTCTTCGCCCTCTCTTTATAAGCTCACTCTCATGGGGTTGGCCGTCAGAGCAGCAAAAAAGAAAAAAAAGAGCTAGAGTGGCATTACTTCGAAAGAAGACTGAGGGGAGACAATATGACAGTTCTATTTATTATTTTTTTAGGTATATTTTTAGCTTATGCAAATGGTGCTAACGATAATTTTAAGGGGGTTGCCACACTCTTTGGGAGTGGAACAACAAGCTATAAGAAAGCACTCACTTGGGCAACACTCACTACTTTTCTAGGCTCAGTGACTGCACTTGTTTTAGCCCAAGAGCTCTTGCTCACCTTTAAGGGAAAAGGCCTAGTGCCTGATACCGTGGTCGGACTACAAAGTTTTTCACTTTCTGTCACTTTGGCAGCAGCCTGTACGGTAATGCTTGCCACAAAGTTAGGATTTCCTATTTCTACAACACATGCATTGACAGGTGCACTTGTAGGAGTGGGGTCGCTCGCTTCTCCCATGGGAGTCAATTTTTCGAAATTAGGCTCTGCTTTTTTTCTTCCACTCATTGTGAGCCCTATTCTTGCCATGATTTGTACAGTGTGCCTTTATCCACTCTTTCGATTTGCACGGACAAAACTTAGGATTGAAAAAGAAACCTGTCTCTGTGTTGGGAACGAAGTGATTCTCACTCTCCCTCAAGGAACCCCTATCAGCCAAGCACTTGCCTACTCTGTTTCACTGCCCACTGTCAGTGTTGGAACAAATGCAACTTGTCAGGAGCGATACTCTGGAAATGCTTTTGGGATCAGCACACACTCTGGTCTAGATTTTTTTCATTTTTTGAGTGCCGGAGCCGTCAGTTTTGCGCGAGGGCTCAATGATACTCCAAAAATCACTGCACTGCTTTTGGCTGGGAGTGCTTTTTCTCCAAAACTTACTTTTATTTTAGTTGCGCTTGCAATGGCTGTGGGAGGCATTTTAAATGCACGCAAAGTAGCCGAGACAATGTCTCATAAAGTAACCTCGATGAACACAGGTCAGGGTTTTACAGCCAACTTTGTCACTGCAATCGTCGTGATCTTTGCATCCAGACTTGGGATGCCAGTTTCGACAACTCATGTCTCCTGTGGCTCTCTCTTCGGGATTGGCGTTGCGACTCAACAAGCTAAACTTAAAACAATCGCTAGCATTCTTGTAGCGTGGTTGACCACTTTGCCTCTCTCGGCAGGATTAGGGATTTTGTCATTTTTAGCAATAAAGAGGCTTGGAGTATAGGGCAGATGTGTTATAAGTGAGTGGACGTACAAATCTGGGGACGATCCGGCTTCGACGGAGGTCATGAAACCTTGGATGCATGTCGAGGTGCTGTCAGGCCTCGTTAAAAAGGCAGCAAAACTGTAATTGCGAATAACGATTACGCCCTCGCTGCTTAATTAAGTAGCGACGTCTTTCTTGGCCACGCCTACGGGCTGAGAAAAGACGCCATTTTGTAGGCTGGTTTTCTCTTTCTCGCAGACGGAGAGAGAACGAGAACAAAGTCTGCGGAGGATATGCGAAGTTAGACTTTGAACGTCGCCTATCCAATCAAAAACAAAGTCTAAACATGTAGAGTCTAGCGGCGGATTACTTTCGGACGTGGGTTCGACTCCCACCGTCTCCACCAAACCGAA
>CAZBEI010000072.1:0-13962 GCA_964490895.1 uncultured Bdellovibrio sp.
TTCACGCAGATTAGGCAGACAAAAAAGACAGCTCAAACTTAAGACAGACACTGCTTTTGCAAAAACTTACTTTGAAGCCAAATCAAAACGCTCAACTGAAAAAAAATCAGCCTTTCGGAAAAAGAAAAAAGGGAAGAAATAAGCCCACTTTCTGTTAGGGCGTCATGGACGAGCCCTTAGTTAAAAATAACTAGACAGTGAACCAGAGCGGCGATAGTGCATCGCATTATAAAATATTATTTTATATCCGTGTTGTGGTTCGCTTTTAGTTTATCAGCCCTAGCAGACCCCGGAGTGCTCCACCCTCTGCAAATTCTAAATCGCTTGAATTTGGAGAGGCAGTCCATCCAGACTGTTTTATTTTTAAGAAATAGCGTTATTTAGTGGGTAACATAGTTTAGGCGGGCCCTAATTCCAAACTCTGCTACTTAACACTTTCTTTACGACGTTATTTCCCAAATATCCATCGACTTTGGTCTCTAGTGTACACTTTATTGGCCAAATGCCGAGACTGGGATTCCATAAAATCTGAATTTTTTGAGTTTGATTTGGCTCTAATGCTGAAAACAAAGCCTCCCCAATCGGAGAAAAAACCTCTGCATTGGATTTGTATGTGACAGGATCGTTGATTGAGCCGACCGCACATTTTACTTTCCCATCCTGAGAGGAAGACAAGCCAAGGTTTGAGACCTCTAAACTCAATGCACCCCGTTCGTATGTTGTCTTAAATGGAAAAATAGCGGGATCTGCTATCGAAGTATAGGACCTGGAGTTTTGTTGCAACCCAGCTACTGTAATGGTCTTAACGGTTTTGATATAATCCGCAATCGCCATCCAAGCCTCGCGCCCTGTCTCTTCGATCTGACTTAAATCAAATCCAAGGTGAAATTTTTCATTATAAGTTTTCAAAGCCAAGAGCAGACCATCCATCACCGCCACTCGATACCTTTTTTGCAAATCTAATTTTTGCTGTCCGACATAAAGTTGCAAAATTTTTGGGAAACTAAAAAAAGAAGTTTTAGGCTGCCACTGCACTTGCAATTGATCAAAACAAAAAAACCCGGTCTGCTTGAGCGGAAGAATATTGGGCAAATAAGCAATCTTTGTCAAAAGCTCAAGATCTGCTCCTCTGGCATTCCAAACTTTGATTGTCCATTCTTTCTGAGTTTGAGCATTGTAGATATGCGGCATTGCATCGTGAGCATCCATGTAGGTCACTGGACCTGCTGGGATTTTGACTCCGGTCAAACTGCCGACCTCCACTGCCACATCTGCGTGAGAAGACTCTCTCATGGATTTTACCACTAAGCTACAGAGCCCAGGCTCGTTCGTATCTGTATTCTCTAAATCAATCTCTGTCTCACCAATAATTTCTTGGGGATGTATTTTTGTGAGTGCTGCCAATTTATCATCTTGCTCAGCAACAAAGGTTGCCACTTCGGGGTCTTCTTCGATGGCTGGCAAAACAGGATGCAACTGGTAACTTCCGTAAGAAACTTTTTTAGTCTGAGCGTTAATTTTAAGATGGAGCTCTCCCAAAAATGTTCCCCAGGCTCCTGTCTCAACCACAGGAACTTGTTTTCCAAATTTTGAAATCAGCACCGCTTCGCTTATTTTTTTATGGGTGTGTCCACTGATCACGGCATCTATACCTGGAGCAAGTCTGGCAATTTCTTCGTTCAAAATAAAATGATTGTGCGAAAGTAAAAGAAGCACGTCGACTTTAGGCCTCAACTCGATTGCTTTGCGAATGGCTTCTTCTAAAGGCGAAGTCGCCACTAAGGGCTTTAAATAAGGAGCGTATTCAAATCCGTTTTGAGTGAGTCCAATAATCCCTATTTTCAATCCTCCCTTTTCTAAAATCACTGTTCCTGGGATTGTCTTTTTAAAGTCATCAGCCCTTTGATAATTTGAAAAATCTAGATTCGACGCAAGGACAGGGTAACGAGGGTGGGCAGACTTCACTGTTTGCAAAAGTCGATCTGGGCCATTCAAGTAGTCGTGATTGCCTACCACTACAGCGTCATACCCCATTGTGTCTAAAATCTTGAGCATGTTTGCGCCGGTATCAATGTCATAGTACCAAGTGCCCTCAGACCAATCCCCTGCATCCAAGGTGATAGAGAGGGCCTGAGATTTTCTCAATGTTTTTAGCAAACTAGAAAGCCTAGCCACTCCACCCAAACCAAACTCATCTGACTTTGGTGCATGCAGGTGGGAGTGAATGTCATTGGTATGAAAAATCGTCAAATCAATCACACCATCAGCCTGAGCAAATGAACTCAAACACGCCAATAAAATAAGTTTTCTCATGGGTCCCCCTTTTGTAATTTGAAAAATGTACCAAGTTTAATTTTTTTAGCCAGACAAATTTAAATATAAAGTGGGTAGCTAAAAAAAAATTTATGGCACAGCGCCAACTTTAGGGCAAAGCCTCTGGACAGTGCATTTTTCACAATAGGCACGCCGCGAGGTGCAAATTTTTCGCCCATGGTCAATCAGCAAGTGAGAAAATACGGTCCAATCCTCTTGGGGGATAACCTTCATTAAATCAAACTCAACTTTGACGGGATCTAAGTTAAGGCTAAGTCCCATTCTCCTCGAAATGCGACCCACATGAGTGTCCACCACCATGCCTGGAACTCCAAAGGCATTTCCGAGCACAACGTTGGCTGTTTTTCTGCCTACCCCTTTTAAACTCGTCAATCTCTCCAAGTCTTCGGGCACCTTTCCTTTCCACTTTTTAACAAGCGCTTTCGAAGTTTCCAATATAGAGCGGGCTTTATTTCGAAAAAATCCAGTCGAACGGATAATCTCTTCGATCTCAGCCAAAGATGCTTTTTCCATTTCGAAAGGAGAGGGGTACTTTGCAAATAAAACGGGCGTCACCTGATTCACTCTTTTGTCTGTGCACTGAGCTGACAATACAGTGGCCACGAGAAGCTGAAAAGGGGTTTCGTACTTAAGGGCACAATGCGAATCAGGATATGTTTTTTTTAATAGCGAGATGATTTTATTTGCGCGAGCCTTATCTATTTTTTTCTTTTGAGCCATTTTTCTATTTCATTTGTGGATTTTGTGTTGACCACTTGTGCTGGAGGCAACAACGCTTTTTTCGACATCATGACACCAAATCGTGTGTCTCGCAACCCTGACGTTCGATGAGCATCAGGGTTGATGGACACGGGGGTTAGATTTTTCCTCAGACAGTCTCCATAACGCCAGTCAATATCCAACCGAGAGGGATTTGCGTTGAGCTCTATGGCCACATTGTGCTCCGCTGCATCTTCAATAATTTTTTCTACATCTGCTTCAAATGCCTCTCTCCCCAGCAAAAGTCGCCCCGTTAAGTGGCCGATAAACCGAGTGTAGGGATTTCTCACTGCTTTCAAAATTCTTTGGGTCATTTGATCATGATCCATCTTGAATCGTGAGTGAATGGATGCGATGACAAAATCAAATCGTTTTAAAATAGAATTTTCGTAATCCAAAGACCCATCTGCTAAAATATCGCTTTCGATCCCCCAAAAAACTCGAATCTCTGGATGTTTTTTTTGGACTTCTTTAATTTCATTTTCTTGATCTAAAAGATCGGGGTGTTTTAATCCCTGCGCATAGAAAGCAGACTGAGAGTGATCCGAAATCCCAATGTACTCAAACCCAAGCTCCTTTGCCGCTACGACCATTTCTTCTAAACTGTTTTTTCCATCTGAACGCGTTGTGTGGTTGTGAAAAATGCCCCTCACTTGATCTACAAGGTCGAGTGTGCCTTTTTTGGCCAATTCCACTTCCTTCCCGGTTTCACGTGCTTCGGGGGGGATCCACGGTAAATCGAGAGATTGATAAAGGTCTTCTTCGCGAGAAAACGCTTTGAGATTATTTTTTAACCCAACGGCCTGCACATGAGTGCCCGAGCCTGTTGTCCTAAAAAGCTCAGTTGCAAAATTTTCGGACGTCACGCCCTGCCACTGGACGGGCAAAAAACTTGGATTTTCTTTTTGAAACTCAGCCACAGTTTCTTCAATTTTTTTCTTTAGTTTAGATCCAGAGGGGAGTTCAACCGGAAATTCTATAAGATACTCTAGCTTTGTCAAAATTTCACAACGCCTTCGCAGCTCTCCTGTTTCACTGACTCGCAAAAGGGGGGATCCCTTTTCTAGATTGAGGGCATCACACAATCGGTTTTTTAAAGTTTCAGCCAAATCCAAGACATCCCCCAAACATGCCTTTCCTGCTTGAGAGTTAATCCGCTCAATTTCTTTCAAAATTTGAATCTGTATTTTTTCCCCAAAACCTTTTATGTTTGAAAGTCGATTTTCTTTGCAGGCGTATTCGAGCTCTCTCAGAGAATGAATATCCAAAGTGTCAATGATAAGCCTTGCTTTTTTCGGTCCAAGACCTGCAATTTCAGTCAACTCTAAAAGACCCACGGGCAGAGATTTTTCTAACTCGCCTTTGAGGATACAGTTGCCATGGATTAAAAACTCAGTCAAAACTTCTGCAATGCCCTTGCCCACCCCTTGGATTTCAGTGAGAGTTCCTGCTTGGGCTCTTTTTTTCAAGTCTTTGACTCCTGCAATTTGACGGGCGGCCTTTTCAAAGGCTCTGATTTTAAATGGATTTTCGCCATTTAGCTCCAAAAGCATCTTGATCTCTTCGAGTAAGATAACGGCGTCTTCAGGCGATTTCGTGGTCATGAGCACAGTTCTAAAGGATATTTTTTAGCTTTTCAAGACGCTTGTGTTTATCTAAGGGCGCTGAACGAGCCCCAGAGAGCGAGAAAAATAAGAAGAGTGAATCCTTATTTACTCCGATTTTGAAGCCAACGACACAGTTTCTAGCAATGTTTTTGTAATTTCAAACAAATAATCAAAATTGAGGGTCTGGATTGTATCTGTTTTAGAATGGTAATTTTTTTCATTAAAATCATTTTCCCAATCTTGCGTGATGCAGACGGATGGAAATCCATTCTGCCAAAAGGACCAGTGATCACTACGATTAAATCCATTCGATACAAGCTCTGGAGTGATCTTTGCTTGGATTTGTTTTGACGCATCAATAAAATATTGCGCGAGTCGAATATCTTTTGCAGCCAGAGGATCTGTTTGGGGCGAACGCGTGTAAAGCTTGACTCTGGGCTTGTGCGACAAAGGAGAGCTGCTGTGGCCAATCATTTCTAAATTAAGTAGGCCAAGAACTGTCTCGTCTTCATAATTCCATAAAATCGGCATTGTAGAATCCTTTGAAGTCTTTTTTTTCAGCAAATCTTTTGCAAAAGCATAAGAGCCAAGAAAAAAAATTTCTTCGAAATCAAAGGCAATAAATCGAATGGTTCTGTCATGCGGTATCTTTGCAAACACCTTGGCGACAGTTAACAAAGCCGTGATCGCGCTTGCATTGTCGTCTGCACCCTCAGTCGGGAGCTCTGGCGTAAACCGCATTGTTTTTTTATCATGAGTGATGGTGTCATAGTGAGCGCCGATATAGACAACTTCTTTAGGCTTTGCAGTGCCTGAGAGCTCTAGAATGAGGTTCTTCCCTAGTTTTTTTTCATATTTTTTTACAAAAGCAATGGCTTGGTCTGTAAACGTTCTCCATTTTTTATATTCTGCATGAGATGGGGAAAATGTAGGAATGATTTGGGTTTTGAAATCGTTTTCATAATTTTTTGAAGCAAACTCTACATCAGGAAAAAACTCATGAACGTAGAACTTCCCTGCATTATTTAATGCGGTTTTAGAAATTTTTTGAAATTCATCTCGTAAATACTGGTAAGCCAAATCATGTCCCTTTAAGCCCACACTGCGATTAGGCCTAGATGATCGAACAAATTTTGTCATTTCTTGCTTGAGGAGTTCAGGCGACAAGGGGTCACCAGAGTGCACAGAACTTGAGCAAAGTAAAAAAATTAGACATGAAAAATAAAAAACTGATTTTTTATTTTTATCTACCTTTTTATCTACCATAGTGATTCGCCCCGAACTAAAAAATCGTACCCCATTTTTATAAAAAGTTAAACTATTTACGTCGCTCCTGCTTTATGTTAAACAAGTTCTCACTATGACATCAAAAAAAGTGCCCTTATTGACGTTGACTTGGATTTTCTTTATTTTTTATAGTGATGTAATGCAAGGCAGCCCCACCGGTGAGAAACCTGAGAGCCTCTTGCAAAACGTCCCTGAGCTTGCACTCCTCAACGAAGTCATCAAACTTGCTCCAAAAGAAAAGCACCACTTTAATCTAGAAGCTCCTCAAAAATGTGGCGCATTAAACTGGCTTATCAAAAATCCGTCTCACTTAGAATGCCAAATCACAAAACCAGGCACACATAAAATCCAAGTCAGCATTTGTGATGATCAAAAAACATTTTGTAAAATCGAAAAATTTGACCTCATTGTAAAAGGTGGAAATCCCTCCACTCAAAAAGAGCTCTCGCAGAAAGCAGAAAGCGCCTTCAAACCCAACGAGCTTGGATTCTATGAAAACGACTTAAAAAAAGCCATTGCCACTTCAAAAAAACAGAAAAAGCTCTTGCTCATTGATTTTTCTGCCAAGTGGTGTCCTCCCTGCAATCACCTCGAAGAAACTGTATTTGTTAAGCCCGAGTTTAAAGAAGCCACAAAAACTTTTGTCAAAGTAAAGGTGGACGTGGACACCGAAGCCGCCTGGGCGTGGATGGATCAATATAAGATCCATTGGTACCCCACCCTTGTTGTTGCAAACTCCAAGGGCGATGAAATCGGAAGGTCTACTGACGCTCAAAGTTTGAAAAAAACTTTGGATTGGATCAAAGAACAAGAAGCAAATAAGTCCCTTTCACTTAAACAAGCTGTAACTTTGCTAAAGAAAAAAACTCCACCAGAAAATCTTAAAAAAAGAGTGGGTATTTGGGAATACGAAAATAAAAACTATAAACAAGCCGTCACTTGCCTGCAAGGCTTGCAAGACTCTAAAGCAAAAATGTATGCTTTGCTTTCTCAATTTGAACTCGCCAAAAAAGAGGGGAATGCAGCAAAACAAAACCATATCCAAGAAACTCTCCTCAAAGATTTTTCAGATCAATATTCGCTCTTGAGTGATTGGGCCTTAGAGCTTCAGGAAAAAGATCCCGTGACTGCAAAGCCTTATTTAGAGCAAGCCATTAAAACACTCACTTCTTTAGAAAACAAAAATGGAGATGAGTTAGAAGCTCTTGATATGAGTTTTACTGCCCTCTATTGGAACATTGCAGACCTCTACGATGCACTCACAGAAAAGGCAAAGGCAAAGGCTTATTATCTAAAAACAGCCGCGATGTACGAGCAAGAGGGAAAAACCTCTTACCTCAAGCTCGCACGAGGAGCAAATTTGAGGCGCGCACAAGTGCTCATGAAAGCTGAAAAATTTGATGAGGCAAAAGCAATCTATCAAAGCCTTGCACAAGAATATAAAAATGAATTTACGTTTAATTTTAACTACGCGAGAGCACTCCTTAAACTTAAGGAATATAAAAATGCAAAACCTTATGCCACGCTTGCCTTAGAAAACTCCTATGGGCAAAACCTCTTACGAGCGACTTGCATTCTGGCAGAAATCGAAGTGAACTTAGGCGAAAAACAAAAAGCCAAAGTACGTATTGAAAAGACTTTAGACGAAGTGAGGCTCCCCAAGTCCATCGACACCGGCCCACGGTACGCCGTGGATGAGTTGAAAAGGGTTTTAAAGCTGGCACAGAATTAAACCACTAAAAGAGGGATCCTATCTGGCGTTGCTCTGAACTAGAAAGACCCTTTTATGACAACCACAGTGATCTATCTGAAAACTATTTTGGTCTGTGAGCCGAGTACCCATAGGTCACTTTAGAATGATGTTTAATGGTGGGTTCGTCATTTAAAATATACGAAGATTCCTTTACCAATTTGATATCATCATTGGCAACTTGCTCTATTTTGAATTTCTGTCTCTTTAACGAGGGAATACAGTTATATTTTTTGCTTGAATAGTGATTTACCTCAATTTCAATTTCTGGATTTTCATTCTCTACAGTCAAACAATTGACAAATATAAATGTTTCATACTGGCCTTCATTTAATATACAACGGCCATCTCGACAAACCTCAATATTTATAGGCTCATACTGTGTAATAGTTTCGGTCTTTCCATCTTCTTGGTATTCACCGACATTAGATTTTTCAATTTTATCCGCTAATTCAACTGATTCATAGGTATTCTCTGGGCGTTTGAGACCGTCAAGGTGCTCTTTATAATTTCTTATTCTTCTATCCTTAAGTTTCCATTGACCAGAAATGCGATCCAGTATTTTATTTTTTTTAATCGACCATGTTTTCTTTAACTCTTCAAGATTGACAGATGTGGCCACTTCCCTTGTCTCTACTTCTTTGCCATCTTTATCATTTTCATACCAAGTAGAAACAAGCTTATTCTCTTTGTTTAATTTCAATTTGAATCGTAAACCACTAGCTACTTCCTCTCTCTCCTTTTCATCCACTATAGCCAGCACCTTAGAGTCCAATTTTAATAAAAATTCCCCATTCGGTTGCTCTTCAAGTTTTCCAAAGAGTTGTGGTTTCACATCTGGGTCTGGCTCAATCTCAAATAATTCACCACTTTCATTAATCATCGATATACGTTTATCATTATCCATCTGCCAAGTTCCTACAAAATCCTTAAATCCAGACGCAAGAACAGCATGGTTCAATAGCAATGTAGCCATGAAAACTACCCACAATTTTTTCTTAAACATAGTCACTTCTCCTTTTTTACTAATCTTTTTGTTTCACTCTTTTTAAGATATTTTTTAAATACCTTCTATTCTTAAGTATGCAAACACTGTGCCAAACAATTTGCCGTAATTTTACAAATATATTTATATAAAAATTATATTAAAAATATTTTATTCCAATAACTTAGCCCAAAATAACGACCCATCGAATAGTGTTATTTTTAAATAATTTTTACCTTTTATTGATCAAGGATTAAACAGGTGTAAGGAAACATTTCAATGTTTTTCCGCTTGCACTATACTACAAATAGTACTACTATGTAGTACATATAGGAGCACAAACATGGCTTATCTTAGCATTAGAAAACTTCCCCCAGAACTGGCTCTGATGATCCAAAAAGAAGTTCAGAAACGTCAAATGACCAAAACCGATGTCGTTATCGAAGCTCTCAAACTGGCTTTTCATTTAGAAAAATCACCTCCAAAAGCACAGAGGAATATTCGCGGATTTTTTGGAAAGATGTCACAAAAGGACTACGAAGAATTTCAAAAACTCACTCAGCATTTTTCGACTATTGACGAAGAACTATGGAAAGCATGAAACTGGTTTTAGACACCAATGCCTATTGCCTCTGTGATGTTGGACATGAGAGTGCACTCGAGTTTGTTGAGCATGCAAATCAGCTTTTCTTGCCAGCCATTGCCTACGGAGAACTTTATTATGGCTTTCGATATGGTAAGCGATTTGACAAAAACCTACAGCGACTGGATCAGTTTATCAATGAATATGACGTCCAAATCATTTCTGTCGAAATAGAGGTCGCTCGGAAGTTTGGAACTATTTTCTCTTTTCTAAGACGAAAAGGAACTCCAATTCCTACGAACGACATCTGGATTGCAGCTTCCTGCATGTCGATAGGAGGAACTCTGCTCACATCGGATCAACACTTCAAAAATGTCGATCAAATTCAATCTGAATTTTTAGAAATCAAATTGTAAAACACCTCCTTTAGAGTTAACAACAAGAGATATGGCTACTCCCCTCAACCTCCCGCTCCTTAAAAAAATCCTCTCTCAGCCCACTGCTCCGTTTAGAGAAAAGCATGTGATTGAAACAATCACAGACCTTTTTAGAAAAAAAAATATCCCTCATTTTCAAGACCCGATTGGAAATATCGTCGTGGGAGCCACTTCGAAAAAAGAATATCTTAAACTCATTCGAACCCCATCAAAAAAACCCCTCCCTTTTTTTATTGCCCACATGGATCATCCTGGATTTCATGGAGTAAAATGGCTCGGTCCAAATCAACTCGCAATCAAATGGCTGGGGGGTTCACCCACGCAAGCTCTCCTGGGATCTAAAGTTTGGATTGCTAATAAAGAAGGCTACGTGGGGCATGGCATATTGACCAAAGCTACCCTTTTTTCGACGACTCTTAACGTGAGTAAATCCATAGACAAAGGGGTAGTAAAAGTCACTTTCTTGGGCCAAGCAAACTCCACTCAAATCCCCGCCAGAAGTCTTTTTGGAGGCTTTGGCTTTCGCTCCCCTGTTTGGCAAGAGGGACAGCTTTTGTACACCAAAAGCGCAGATGATTTGGTGGGCTCTTTTGCCATCACAACGCTTGCACTCAAGCATTTGTCACGAAAAAATCGCACACCCTTTTTAGGCCTCCTCACTCGGGCCGAAGAAATCGGTTTTATTGGAGCCATTGGCCACTTTGAACTAGGCTGGCTCTCTAAAGCAAAACGTAAAATCTTATGCGTCAGTCTCGAAACCTCCCGCACCCTGCCTGGGGCCGTGATCGGCAAAGGTCCTGTCATCAGGCTCGGAGATAGATACACAGTCTTTGATGCCACTTCTCTCAGAGCTTTTTTAGATTTGGCAAAAAAAAACTTGAGAGATGGATTTCAGAAACGTGTAATGGATGGAGGCACTTGCGAGGGTACGGTGGCCATGGCCTATGGTTTTCGAACGGTGGGAATTTCTGTCCCCCTAGGGAACTACCACAATCAAAATCTGGAGGGTGGACCTGATTCAAGCCGCAAACGCTTTGGACCTGCTCCAGAGTTTGTACACCTTGCTGATGTCAAAGGACTGCTTAGCTTATGCGAAGCTTTGGCCACTTCAAAAACAGGCTCGGAAACAGCGTGGCGGAAAACAATAGATGAGTTTAAGAAAAATCTTAAAAAATACACTCCTCTCTTAAAATCAGGCCCGCTTTCCTCGAGCCAAACGGGGGAAGCTCAACACCCGCATAAAAGAAAATGTCCTCATACTAATCCTCTCACTCGACAATAATTTTTTATTTTTAAGTTACCCATAACGCTCAACTCGCGGTTTAAACTTCTTATATATTAAATAATATATATTTAATATTCCATAAAACCATGTCTTTGTGGACATGGTTTTATGGAATACTCCGAACTCGCTCTCGTTACACTTTTCCTGATTTGTCATTGAATTATTCTTCGACGAATAATTCTTCGACAAAATACTGAGTTTTAACAGGTATCTTCCTGTCTGGATAATACTTCTCAATCAGACCAAAAACTTTACTGGCACTCTTTAATTTTAGAAATTTAATAAGAAATCTCAAGTCATCTGCGTCTTTTGTATCCACTCTTGCGCTCATCGCTTTCATGACAAGCATGTACTGTGGTTCTGGCACCCAAGCACGAAGTCCAGGAATATCAATGAGGGTGGTTTGATGTTCTGGATTTCCAGGCATAAAGCCCTTTACTCCATCATTTAGCCAATCTTCTGGTAGGTCTTTTTCTTTTGCCATTTGTTTGACTGCTGCCCTGATTGCAGTGGTTGGCTTAAATATAGCATCCACGTCTCTGGTTGCATCACGAGCATCATAGGCCAGAACCATTGCAGCCCCTCCCACTATTCCAATTTCTCCAATGATGCCCTGATCGAACAATTTCGACCCAAGTTCTGTGAGTAAATCTTGTATTTGTTTTTTTGTAAATTTCATGATTCAAACCCGTCTAAGAAAATTACCCATCACAAAAATATTGTTTTTTCTGAATGCGACAGGCGATTCCACAATTGCCATCGCATAAAAAGATTTCATCCCAGAGACAAACCAGGGTGATTTCAGATAGAAATTTTTGCAGACCCATCCATACAAAGGGATATTCGCTTCCCGTAATAGCTGGATACAAATAGACTGCAGTAGCGCATACATTTTTTTATTTTTTCTAGGAGGCTCTTGCTTGACCAAATGATAGGACGGATGTTTTCTAAATCTATCTACAAAATCCATGTAGGTTATTTTCCAGTCTTCCCCAGACATCACATCACACATAGCAGTGTGCGCTGTATTATTTGCTGTCGACAGTCTGGGCCTTCCTCCCAGTCGGCCATTTAACTTTACGGCTTCTCGCTTTGCTTGAGATTTTGCAGCCCCTCCAAGCTTCCCCAATGCACTGGCATGTCTATTTTTCATAAAGCACATCCTACAATATGAGTTTACCAAAGCGCTTAGGTTAGTCAATTATTAATGGCAGAACCCCTGTGTGGGCCCTTTTGATCGCCACAGCGAGGGGAGTAGGTTACCCACTATATGAGCCCAGCAGAAAATACGACCCTTGAATATCAAAATCAGAGAAAGTGTCGATAAAGCTCGACACTTTAAACATAACACTGTATCCTGTTAATATTATGGGTAATTTTATACATGATGTTCTCGAAAAAATGCAAAAAGAAACAAGAAATTATAGCCTGGGAATTGAGCGAGATCTTATAAAAAACAAAATCCCCTTCGAAAAAGACCTGGCCCTCACCATCCAAGGAGTGAGGCGCTGCGGAAAATCGACCCTGCTCAAACAGATAGCAAAAAAAGAAAAAATCGAATCAAAAGCTATTTTTATTAATTTCGAAGACCCTAGACTTGCAGAATCCTTGAACCACACTCTCCTAGATACCATTGTCGAATTTCATGAAAAAAAATCAAAAGAGAATATTTTTTATTTTTTTGATGAAATTCAAAATGTAAAAAATTGGGAAAAATGGTTGCACATTGAGCTCGAAAAAAAAACCCGCTTCTTTGTGATTACTAGTTCTAATTCGACACTCTTTAGTGGAAAAATGGGGTCTGCTCTTACAGGAAGACATTTGACTTTAGAGCTTTATCCATTTTCATTTCATGAGTATCAAAAGATAAAACCCAATGGAACACTGGAAACTTATTTGAGTGATGGAGGCTTTCCTCGAGCCATGACTTTTGAGCAGCCTAAAACTCTGCTACGAGAATATTTTAGTGATATCATCGAACGGGATGTGCGGAGGCATGTGGCTGCTCGATCTTCTAAAACCTTAATGCAAATTGCAAAAGCTGTTTACGAGTCGACCGGATCCGAAACAAGCTACAGAAAAATTGCGGATGTCTTTGGTACGACTCCAGATACAGTAAAAAACTACATCCATGCTTTCGAATCAGCATACCTCTGCCTTGCCTGTCCATACTTTACTTATTCTGAGAGAAAAACAGCGGTGAGACCTCGCAAGTACTACCCTATTGATCTTGGGCTTTGCGAAGCCATCATTACTCGATCTACTGCGGACGTAGGGAAAAAAATAGAGACCGCATTGTTTCATGCATTGATTAGAAAATACAAAAAGGTCTATTACTGGCGCGGCCATGGAGAAGTTGATTTTATTATCGAAACCGAAAATGGCATACAGCCAATACAAATCACCTTAAAGGAAACACAGGAAAGGCATTATAAAGCCATCCAAGAGTTCCTAAAAGAGCACCCACATTCTCTAGAGCCTCTTTATGTTTCAAAATCAAATATCGAAAAATTTATCTAAAAACCATATCCCACCAAGATTCCAGAAAAGCTCCCCTAGTGCAGCTAACCACTAAGAATTTAGTTGTCAGCCCAGTTTTAAAAAACGTGACTGTTCAGCCTCATTCTTCAGGCTCGGTGTAAAAACGGAGTCCCCTCCGCTTTTGGATGCTCGCCGGGGTGGACTTATAAAAAAAGAGATTTTCAGGCCTTACAAGTGCGTGAGTGTTCGCGCAGCATGAAAAGCTGGGAAAAAGTTTGCAAATGTTTACAAAATTAAAAATTACTGTGTTTTTAAAATAAAATAATCTGATATCAGATAAAAAAATAGGGTTGAAATAACATTGCCCATATCCTATACAACACAACCAGGACAGGCGAATGAAAAAACAAGAAAAACAGATACATTTTCCTTTCTTTATGAAGCAGAGAAAAGA
>CAZBEI010000073.1:0-14103 GCA_964490895.1 uncultured Bdellovibrio sp.
ACCTGCCACTCCTGACAATTTGTCTTTTAAATGAGGTGTATTTTTTGACAAATTGTCATGTGCATTGCAATAGAATTTATAAAATAAGATTGCGGGCAGAAATTTTTAAGTAAAAACGCTTTCTTAGGAAAAAATGAGAACACCCCCAAAGTTGGCACTCCTTTTGCCTCTAAAAGGAGTGGATGGCTTCTTTCAAAGAAAAATTAAACGCTTTCATAAACTCTCCCACGTTACAAAAGATAATGGGGAGTCTAAAAAAGAGTTTTCTAAAGGCGAGTCAAATATTTGATTCGAAAGTTTTACACCCTTTTCATGAAAAATCTAAACATTGGAAAATAAGAGAAAAGCTTGTCAAAATTTTGCCTAAGGACATCGCGGCAACGCTCCCCCACAATTTAGATCCCATGAGCTTGATGGAGTGGGTGAGTCTCTCTTTTCAGAGAAGGGGCTGGCGGCCTTATGTGAAGATTTTGACCCTTGTTTTGTGTAGCTATTTTTTGGCAGATCTCTCTGCCCTTTTAGTAGAAAAATTTATTCCCGAGCCTCCACCGGCAAGGCCTGTCAGATTTCGAGAGGATAGACAAAAAGCTCGCATGATCGAATCCTATAGCCCCATCTTTGCTCGAAACCTGTTCAATAGCCAAGGCATTATTCCCGGAGATACTGCTGGCAATGGGCCCGTGGATGCGTCTTCTCCACCTATTCGAACGACTCTGCCCTTTAATTTGATTGGGACTCTGATTTTAAGAGACGAAATAAAATCCATTGCAACCATCGAAGACAAGTCTCAATCCCTTGTGATCCCCGTTCGAGTGGAAGACGAAATTCCATCCAAGATTAGAATTTTAAAAATAGAAGCGAGAAAAGTAATTTTTCTGAATCTCTCGAGCAATCGTCGCGAATTTATAGACCTTCCGGAGGATGCAAATGCCACCAATCCTAGGATTACTTTGAGTTCTCCGACGAAGGGGCCTGGAGTCGAAAAACTCGCACCTACTCAATATGCTATCACACGAGGAGAGGTGGATAAGGCTTTAGGAAATTTGAACGAAATTTTAACCCAAGCCCGATGCCTACCTAATTTTAAACAAGGCATGCCAGCAGGGTACCGCTGCTTTCAAATTGTGCCCGGCAGTATTTATGACAAACTGGGGATGCACAATGATGATGTCATTATAAAAATTAATGGTCAGGATCTCTCGGATCCAGGACAGGCTTTTCAGCAGCTCTCAAGTCTAAAAGAAAGCAATCATTTTGAAATGCAAGTGGAGCGAAATGGAAGACCGCTCAGTTTTGTTTACGATATTCACTAAAGAGATGGAGATGTAGAGATGGGGATGATAAAAATTTTAGGGTGTGTTTTGATGTACATTTTAATGGCGGGAGTTTTGCAACAGACTTACTCTGGGGCTCAAGCAGAAGAGAAAAAAGGATTTGAGCCAGGAGTAAAGACTTTTACCAATCCCAATTATAATTCTTTTGCCGGCAATAACACTTCGAAGCCACCTACCTTTTTTGATGATGACGATGACGAAGAAGGTCTTGACGACAATAACTATTCTCCGCCTTCTTCTTCGCCTTCTACAGCTGGGACAGGAGCTCCGGGCACTCCGAACTCGTCGATTTCGATGGGGGGAGCCGCTAATGCCAGTGGAGTGATTCCGCATAAAGAGGTCGACACCATAAAAGTAGACGACGAGACAGGTGCTGGAAAAGGCAGCAAAGAAGTGGTGACTGATTTTAATTTCCCGGATGCGGATATCTTAGACATTGCAAAAACTTTAGGAAAACTCACAGGAAAAAACTTTATTTTAGATAAAGACGTCAAAGGCCGTATCACGATCATTTCAAATTCGGCCATTACCGTAGGAGATGCTTGGAAGGCCTTTTTGACGGCACTCGATATCAATGGATTTGCGCTTATTCCGTCTGGAAATTACATCCGGATTGCACGTCAAAGAGATGCCAAAGACAAACAGCTAAAAACATATACCGGAGATTATGCTCCAGAGACCGACGCACTCATCACGAGGCTTTTTCCTCTAAAATACTTAAGCTCTGATGAGGTTGCACGAAATTTTCGAAGCTTTATGCCAGCCAACGCACGTATTGTGCCCTATGAACAAACCAATACCGTCATCGTGACTGATACGGGATCTAATATCGCCAAACTCGCTAAGCTATTAGAAGTTTTAGACGTAGAAGGCTACGACGCTGGCATCGAAGTCATTCCAGTCAAATTTGCCTCCGCTGTAGAGCTTTCGAAGTTGATTGATACTTTGATTCCTGGAACAGCTCCCATTGGAGGAGGGGGTGGGCCTCGGTTTGGTGGGGCCGGCGGAAAATTTACAGCTCGAAGAACAAAAGAGGGTGGAATTATCAATACCATTATTGCAGACGAGCGCACCAATACGCTCATTGTTCATGCCAACACCCGAGGTGCGGATCAAGTAAGAGCATTGGTCTCGAAACTAGACCAAAAACTGACAGCCACTGCGGCAGGAGGCAGAGTCCAAGTCGTTTATTTGCAGTTTGCAGAGGCCGAAAAAATTGCCAATACTCTCAATAATCTTTCGTCAAGTACTCAACGTGGTGGGCAGCCTCCGGGCGCAGGCACTGGGAGCAATCCTGTGCAGGGTTCACTGTTCGAAGGCAGTATCAGAGTATCTCCAGACACAGCCACCAATTCTTTGGTCATTACGGCTTCGCCTCAGGATTTTGTCACTGTACAACGAGTGATCAATAGAATTGATATTCCTCGAGATCAGGTTTTTGCAGAAGTGGTGATCATGGAGGTGAATTTGAATCGTGAGTTTCAGTTTGCAGCCAATGTGGGTGGCGCAAAACTTCCTGTTTTGTTTTCAACCAACAATGATTTGGCCGAGTTTATTACAAATCCTGTTGGATTAAAGGGTGCGGTGATTGCCTATGGAAAAAATGATTTGTCAGACCTTTCTATTGGAGGACAAAAAGTTCCTAATGTTTTAGGATTGATTAAAACCATTCAAACCAAATCCAATGCCAATATTTTGGCCACTCCACAGATTATTGCTTTAGACAATACAGAGGCCACGTTCGAAACGGCAGAAAAAATCCCGGTTCTAACAACTACGGCAGTACAAGGCGCTGTGGCTCAATCGACGACGAAAGAAAGTGTCTCGCTTTCGATTACACTCAAGCCCCAAATCAATAAGTTAGCCAATCTTGTCAAACTCGACATCACAGCAAAGTTGGCAGACATCAGCGCGAGAGAACTTCCTGCTCAAGTTGCAAATCTTGCCCTTGCCACTTTAGAGAGAAATATCAAAACCTCGGTTGTGGTGGCTGACCATGACACCTTAGTTTTAGGGGGTCTGATCCGGGATAATAACAGTGATGTTGTTTCTAAGATTCCGATTTTAGGGGATATTCCAATTCTAGGTTGGCTCTTTCGGTCCAAGAAAACGCAGGCTCAAAAAACAAACTTGCTCATTTTTATCACTCCTCATATTATCCGCCAGGCAGAACACATTCGAGAAATCTTGGATCGGAAATTAAAAGAGAGGGATGATTTTTTAGAATCCAATACAGGTGGAAATGATCCGCAGAAAAAATATCGAGATCAAATGATTAAGTCCTTGCCCGATATCGAAGAAATCAAATCAAAAAAACCTGTTCGAACTTTTATTTTAGAGGAGGACGCTCCAATGCCTGTAGAATTGATAGAGCAAAGACCAAAACCGTCAGCTCCTCAGGTATTACCAGCACAGCCGCAATTACAACCGCCTCAAGTCCAACCCGGTGAGGGCGCGCCACCTACTCAGGCACTTCCAGTGGCACCTACTCAGGCACTTCCAGCGCCAGCTGAGATCAATCAGCCCGTTCCCCCGCAGCCAGGAGTTCAAAATCCATGATGGCCGATACCGCACTTTTCCAAAAAGATCCACCGCTTAAGCTAGGGCAATTGCTCATCAAGCACACTTCTTTGTCTGCTGAGCAATTGGAAGAAGCCTTAGGCATTCAAAAACAAGAGGGCGGGCTTTTAGGCGAAATCTTAATTCGCAAAAATTTTATATTGCCCCATGAACTCATGCGTGCGCTCTGTCTTCAGCTTGGGGTTATCTTTTTAGAAGATCTAAAGCCCACTGAGGTGGACCCTATACTCATCAAAAATATTCCGATTAATTATTCAAAAACGAGAGAAGTTTTACCCCTTAGAATTGAAGAAACTCCAAAAGGAAAATCACTCGTCTTAGTGGTCAGTGATCCCTTTAACAATACCATTGTAGATGACATGCATGTGTTGACAGGGCTACCCATTCAACTTGTGGTGAGCACCAGTATGCGCATTCAAGAAGCGATTAATCGTGTTTATGAGAGATCCAGCGGCAACTTAGTCGAAAAAATCGAGGGTGAATTTGCCGACGAAACCTATGACCTCGAAGGCCCAATTGATATTTTGGAGGCCACCGAAGACGATGCTCCTGTGATCAAATTTGTGAATTCACTTATTTTCCGAGCAGTCAAGGAAAAGGCTTCGGATATCCATATTGAGCCCTTCGAAAAAGAGTTTGTTGTGAGATTTCGTATTGACGGGGTGCTTAACGATATCATTCGGCAACCCAAGCGTGCCCATGCGGCCATCACTTCGCGCATCAAAGTCATGGGGATTTTAGATATTGCAGAAAAGAGATTGCCACAAGACGGACGCATTAAAATTAAAATTGCGGGCAAAGATATCGACATGAGGCTTTCTACGGTACCTACACACTATGGAGAGCGTATTGTGCTTCGTATTTTAGAGCAAAGTGGATCTCCACTGGATCTCGAGGTGCTTGGGTTTTCTGAAAAAAGTGTCAAGCTCATTAACAAACTTATATTTCGAAAATATGGGATTTTTTTGGTAACGGGTCCCACCGGAAGCGGAAAGTCCACAACCCTGTCTTCGTGTCTTGTAAAACTCAATAGTCCTGAGAGAAATATTTTGACTGTCGAAGATCCCATCGAATATCAAATCAATGGAATTAGCCAGGTTCAGGTCAATACTAAAATTGAACTGAGCTTTGCACGTGCTCTGAGAGCTTTTTTAAGACAAAATCCAGATGTGATCATGGTTGGAGAAATTCGAGATAAAGAAACAGCAGAAATTGCAATCACTGCTTCTCTTACAGGTCATTTAGTGCTTTCGACTTTACATACAAACGACGCTTCCGGTTCTGCCACGCGTTTGATTGACATGGGGGTCGAGCCTTTTTTGGTGGCGAGTTCCATACTGGGAATTGTAGCCCAAAGACTGATTCGAAAAGCTTGTCAAAAATGCAAACAGCCATATTTGCCCACAGAGTTTGAATTAAAAGAGCTGGGGTTAGATAAGATTCCAACTGACTCTAAATTTGTGAAAGCAGTGGGATGTACCGCCTGTTCTCAAGGGGGATATGCAGGTAGAACCGTCATTCACGAATTGCTGGTCGTGGACGACAAAGTGCGTTCGCTTATTATCAGAAATACGGATTCCGGAACGATCAAAAAAGCTGCAATAGAAGCTGGGATGATTACTCTGAGAGAAGATGGGGTCATGAAAGTTCTAAATGGGATTACAACAGTAGACGAACTCATGCGAGCGACCCATGCAGAGGTATAACTAAAATGGCACCTCTTTTTGACTACAAGGCTTACAGCGCAGATGGAAAAATACAAAGGGGTTTTTTGGAGTCTGAGAATTCTAAAGCTGCAAGGTTGAAATTAAAAAAACAGGGTCTTTCGGTCGTAGAAATTAATGAAAAATCAGCCGCTAAAAATAAGTCTGGTACTTCTTTCTCCTTTTTTAGTGGCCGAGTGAGCCAAAAAGAAGTCACGATGATCACACGTCAGTTTGCAAGTCTGATTAAAGCCAATATTCCAGTGGTCGAAGCCTTGAGCGCCCTCATTGATCAAACAGAAAAGCCGACCCTAAAAATTATTCTGTCGCAAGTGCGGCAAGACATCAACGAAGGACTGAGCCTCGCCAAAGCCATGGGGAAACACCCCAAAGCATTTGACAACATTTTTGTGAACATGATTGAAGCGGGCGAAAGTTCTGGGACGATGGGGCTTGTTTTGCTGAGGCTTGCGGATCTCAAAGAAGCTCAAATGAGACTCCGAGGCAAAGTGATCAGTGGGATGACTTATCCAGCTCTCATGATGACTGTTTCTCTTTTTTTGCTAGTAGCCATTTTTACTTTTGTGATCCCTAAACTCACTAAAATTTTTGAATCCATGAATAAGCCCATGCCCGCCATTACGAAGTTTCTTATTGGAGTGAGCGATATCCTCATCAACTGGTGGTATCTGATTGCTCTTGTAGGATTTCTTGCCTTCTGGATGTTTCAGACCTGGTCCAACTCGCCCAAAGGCAGGCCAAAGTGGGATCGCTTTAAATTAGGGCTTCCCCTTTTTGGAAATTTAATCCGAATGATTGCAGTCACCCGATTTGCAAAAACAATGGCCACTCTTCTTGGAAGTGGCGTCCCTATTTTAACAGCCATGAATATTGCAAGGAATCTTGTCAACAATGGACCGATTGCGGAAGCCATCAGAGTTGCTCGAGAAAACATCACGGAGGGTCAGTCGATCGCCGAACCATTGCGAAAAAGTGGAGAGTTCCCTCCCATGGTGATCCACATGATTGCCATTGGAGAAAAAACAGGGGAGCTCCCAGATATGCTCGAGAATGTTGCTGGTACTTACGAAGAGCAAATCAATGCTACGATCGAGGGGATGACAGCGTTGCTTGAGCCCCTGATGCTTATCTTTATGGGTGGAGTGGTGGGATTTATTGTGCTTGCGATTTTTGTGCCAATTTTAGATATGAGTAATTTAGATGTTAAAAAATAAGGAGACTAAGCAGTCTCAAAATATGGAGACTAAGCAGTCTCAAAATAAGGAGAATCAAATGATCAAAAAACATATGCTTAAATTTCTAAACCAAGCCAGGATAGGCAGAAACGGTTTTACATTAATGGAAATGTTAGTGGTCATTGCACTTATTGCTATTGTGGGTGGATTTGTAGCCTCCAATGTCATTAGCAAATTTCAAAAGGCAAAGGTAGATGCTGCAAAAATCCAGATGAGGCAGATTGGGGTAATTTTAGATAATTATAAAATGGATTGTGGGATGTACCCTACTGAGCAACAAGGTCTGGAGGCTTTAGTGAGTAAGCCCACCTCGGGAAAAGAATGCAAAAAATATGATCCCGACGGGTACGTCAAAGATAAAAGAGTCCCCAAAGACCCTTGGTCCAATGAGTTCAAATACCTTTCGGATGGAAACCAGTATGAGCTTATATCTTTAGGAAATGATAGCGCAGAGGGAGGCGAGGGGGTCAAGAAAGATATTTCGACAAAGGATCCTGAGTTTTAACATGAGGCATGGCTTCACGCTGATTGAGCTTTTAGTGGTGATTGCGCTTGGAGCTCTGATCACGACGGTGGCGCTCCCGAGTATTTCTAATTATTTTAAGCTTTCTCTCAATACGGTTGCCAGAGAAATCGGCTCAACTGTAAAAGAAGCTTATAATTCGACAGCCCTGACTGGAAAAGTGCATCGTTTGGTTTACGATCTCAATGAAAATACGTATTGGGCAGAAGAAGGTCCAGCCACTCTCTTGCTAGACACAGCCGAGACCCGAGAAAAAGAAGAGCGGAAAAAAAAGTTTGCCAAAGATTCAGAAAAGGAACCACCGTCTCAATTTAGTTTAGATAAAACCATCACACGGAAAAAAAGAAGCTTGCCTACTGGAGTGAGTTTCGAAGAAATTTTGACTGAACAGAGCAAAGAAGCCCTCAAACAAGGACAAGTCTATACCCATTTTTTTCCCCATGGATTGACTGAGCAAACCATCCTTCATATTAAAGACTCCTCAAATCACAAGATTTCGCTTGTTTTAACCCCCATCATCGGGAGAACGCTGATTTACGAAAGGTATGTCTCTAAGGAAGAAATCAATGGGAAACCCTAGGGGCTTTACATTATTAGAGACCCTTATTGCCATGTCAATCATGCTCGTGGCGTTTTCTGCCATCATGATGGTGGAGTCCTCAAGCTTAAATACGTCCATAAAAACTCAGCAACTCAATACGGTAGCCATGCTTGCTAAAAGAGCCATGATCGAAGCAGAGCAAGCCTTTGAGGGCAAAAAATTCGAAGAATTAAAGAAGGAAGAAACAACGGAGTTTCCAGAGCCTTTCAAAGATTACAAAGCCGTTCGGACTATAAAAGAAATTAAATTTCCAGATTTAGGATTTGGAGGCGATGAGAAAGGTGCTGCAGGCTCTAGCGGTACTGGTGCCGCGAACTCTAATGACACTGCAGATCAGTTTACAAAGCTTCTCTCTCAGTTTCTCTCAAAAGCAATTCGGGAAGTGACGGTGACTATTTTTTGGAAAAGGGGCACAGGAGAACAGTCTTATTCGGTTTCAACCTATTGGGTGGATTTAAATCATGAATTTCAACTCTCACAATAAGGATTTTTCAGGACTGTCCAGGATGGGCAGTAAGGGTTTTTCAGGACTGTCCAGGATGGGCAGTAAGGGATTTACCTTACTCGAAGTTTTGATTTCTATTTTTTTACTCGTGATTATCAGTCTTTCTATTTATCAGGCCACCATAGAAACTTATAAAATTCGAGATATTTTAATGAACGAAGGTGATTTTTACAATTCCATTAGGCTCTCCGTCGGGATTTTAGACAGAGATATTTCGTTACTTTATTCTCCAACCCTAGCTTTGCCCCAAAGTGCACCGCAAAGTGGACCCCAAAGTGGACCCCAAAGTGGAGTGGATGCGGCTGCAGCCAAAGAGATGGAAGAAGTTTTGGCCTCTGATTTAGGACTCATGAGTCTTTATTGGGCTCCCGCAGTGCATAAGTCAGGGATCAGGCCTTCTCGTTTTATTGGAAGTGAGCAAAAGTTAAGTTTTGTCTCCGTCTCTCATCTGCGAGTTTACAAAGACTCCACAGAATCTGAATTTGCCAAAATTAGTTATGAGCTCAAAGAAGACACAGAAAATAAGGAAATCCAAGGAGCTCGTGTTTTAGTGAAGGGAGAGTCCTCAAATGCTTTCGAAGATGACGAAACAAAGGACAAGAGTTGGAATTTTTACCCCCTCCTTTATGGCATTACAAAGTTAAAATTTCGTTATTTTCAAAAAGATAAAGATCAGTGGCAGAGCAGTTGGGACACAGAAAAAGAAGAATTCAAAAATATTTATCCCGATCGAATTGAATTGACGATCGAAGTCAAAGGCCCTACCAGACTTCAATTCGAAGGGGTTTATCAGTTTAAACCGGAGATCCCACTGGGTGGACTTAATGCAAGTACATAAAAATTTGACTGGAAATAAAAGAGGCATTGCACTTTTTATGGTTTTAAGTGCCATGAGTATTCTTTCTATTTTAGTCACTGAGTTTAGTTATGTCTCTCAGCTCAATAGCCGCATTGCCTACAATAGTTTAGATCAAATCAAGGCGCTTTATCTCGCCAAAAGTGCTCTCAAACTTTCACTTTTGAGACTCAAGGCCTACCAAAATCTCAAAGGAGCATTGGGAGGTGGTGGTGGTGTAGGAGCACAGGCAGTTCCCAAGCAGATTCTTGAGCAAATCTGGAGTTTTCCGCTGATTTATCCTATCCCAGTGGATTTGCCCGGTCTTTCTCCAGCTCAGAAAGAGGCCATTCGGAAGTTTCAAAAGGAGACAGAGTTAGAAGGCAATTTTTCGGCTCTCATACAGTCCGAATCTTCTCGGTACAATCTCAATACGCTATTGCCTCCTTTGGCGGCGGCTTCTCCACAGCCCTCTCCATCAGCAACGCCGGCTCCGTCTGCCTCACCGTCTGCATCGCCACGAGCTTCTGCGAATCCCGCCCCTACGCCTGGCCCTGGTGGCGAAACGACAGCGTTTAATGCAGAAACAGCAAGAAAAAGCCTCGCTGATTATTTATGGAAAATTTTGGATCAAAAATTTCAAGCTGATCCTGATTTTGCAACAGAGTATCGAGACTTTAAATTAGAAGACCTTATGGAAAATATTATTGGCTGGGTAGATCGAACCTATGAGCCAAAAGAAACGGGCGTAAAAAAAGAAATTAAACGAAAGCGTGCTCCTTTTTATTCCATGTCCGAATTGCATTTGATCCATCCCATGGATGATGCTCTTTTTAATTTATTTTCTCCTTCCTTGACTGCGAGTCCAACGGGCGGAATCAATGTCAATACGCTCCAGGAGGCATCCCTCAATGCCCTTGTTCCGCAGATGACAAAAGAAGAGGTCAAAGAGTTTTTTAAATTTAGAGACTCTCAAGAAGCTGACAATCAATTTAAAACAGACACAGATTTTTTTAATTATTTGCAAGATAAGGTCTCGAGCTTTCACAAGGATCCAAATGAGATTAAAAAATTTAAGGACGAACTCTCAAGTCGAGGGATTAAACTTCTCACAGAAGAAAATCATTTTAAAATTTCCATACAAGCAAAAGTCAATCAAAGTACGAAGCGCCTTGAGGCTTGGGTGACGTTGACGGAGGCGCAGAGTAAACCGAGCCCAGGGGCTTCTCCGGTTCCAGCTGCACCTCCTGTGCTTGGTGTTACTCAAAAAAATGACCCTGGACTAAAAATTACTTTTTTGAAAATATTATGAGGGGAGGTTTATGAAAATACTAGGAATAGACTTAGGGACCACGAGCGTTAAAGCAGTAGAAATTGAGAGCGCTTTTAGGCGTTACGAAATTCACGAATATTACGAAGAAAAAATTGAGACGGGTGGAGACTCTTTTCAGGCAGTGAAACTGCTGATGGAAAAATTACCCACACCTCCAGATAGAATTGCAGTGGCTTTAAAAACGGGCTTTGTGACATTTAGAAATCTGCAACTTCCGACAAGGGATAAAAAGGCCATCCAAGCAGGGGTTGGGTTTGAACTCGAAGATGACCTGCCCTTTGATTTGACGCAGGGTATTTATGATTACTCTCTTTTAAGTTCGAGTGGGCAAGGCACTCAAATTCATGTGGCTGCGACTTTAAAGCGGTATGTGGAGGATTTGCTTAAAAAATTAACTGCCGTTGGGATTGATCCAGACATCATTACGACCGAAGCTTGGGCTTATCGAAATTTGCTCAATAAGATTCTTCCGGAGAAGTCAAGAGTCGAGCCCATTCTTTTGGCTAAAATAGGAAATGAGAGAACCATTCTCTATGTCCATTGGAGCGGGTTTCCGGTTTTGACAAGGGAGTTTCCATGGGGCGGAAGAGATTTGACAGCTGCCATTTGTAGAAAATATGGAATTTCGCTAGATCAGGCCGAGCAGACCAAGCGAGACCATGGTTTTATCTTGCCGCCCTCTCAAAGAGCACAGGCAACTTCTGAACAGACAGAATTTTCTAATACTTTGCTCGAGGCTTTAGCAGGACTTATTTCGGAGATGAGGCAAGCCAAACTCATCTGTAAAAATATTACACGTAAGCACCTCACTCAGATTTTTTTAACAGGAGGATCTACCGTATTGCCCGGAATGATGGGAACTCTAGAAGAAGAGCTCATGATTCCAACTCAACCACTCAAGGGACTTAGTAAATTAGCGGCTTCTGGGGTGAACTATTCAGAGGAGACAGACGCTTCTTTTTTATTGGCTGCCGCTCTAGCGGTTTGCCTGGTGGGGTCAGAGCGAGCGCAAACAATCAATTTAAGAAAAGGTGAGTTTGCAAAAGAAGTGAAGTCTCGAGAAATTAATTACGAGAATTTAAAACGGCCTTTAAAAGCCGTGTCGGCTATTTTTGTTTCTCTCATGCTCAGTATTGTGATTCAAAATCAAGTTTATCACTCTCGTCTCAAAGCGACAGACTCCCAATTGGAGAAGAGTATTCGCAGTTTTTTTGGTCAGATTTCTAATAGTGCAGTGAGGACTTATACCACAAGCCCAAGCGCGCTGAGAGATGCCATTAAAAAAGAACTCATTAAAACACAAGAACTGATCAAGTTTTATTCGCCTAATCCTCATTCTCCTCTGGGTTTACTCAATCAACTCTCGACCCTCATTCCAAAAGATACCGTGGTGGATATGATTCAATTCACAGCAGGCTCGGCTCCCGCGCAAGGCTATAATCCCAAAGATGGAGATTCTGCCGAAATGGCATTTTTTATTTCAAACCCTCAGGTGGCTGAAAAATTGAATGTGATTTTAAATTCGAAATTTTCCAATTTACAGCGTTCAAAAATAGAAGAAATAACGCTACCCGACAAAACAACGAAAAAGTGGAAAATTACATTTTCTGGAAAGCCTTTGGAGGAGACCTATGGAAAATAATTCTAAAATAAAACAATGGGCCAATCGTATTACTGATAAAATTCAGGATCAAGCGTGGTTTCAGCAGCTCCGTGCAAAGTGGGAAGAGGTCGATCCTAAAAATCGAACTCAGATTAAAGTGGCTGGAATTATTGGAGTGTCCCTTTTAGCCCTGGTCTTAAGTTTTAATTCTATTTTTGGAGTTCGAAAAGTTAAAAAGGAACTTACTGATAAGACGGATTTGCTCAATATGCTCCAGTCAGCCAACGAAGAGATCAAAAAACTTCAAGATTTGTCAGCTGGAAATGGCTCAAAAGATGAAGGCGGAGCCTGGAGTGGTTATTTTGAGTCTCTGGGAGCAAAAGTGGGATTGGAAAAAACAAGTTTGACGGTCACTCCAGAAACACAGGGAGTGGCTTCGCCTTTGGCAAGCGAATCCCTGATGGATGTTACGCTCAAGCATGTCAATGTAAAGCAAGTTGTTCAATATGCGTTTATGTTAGAGACAGGTTCGAGGATTGTAAAAATTAGAAACTTTAAGGTTTCTGCAGACCCAGATCTCTCTGGATATTTGGATTCTACCTTTTCTGTCTCAGGATTTGCCTTAAAGAACAAGGAGGGAACCTAATGGAAGCTCAAACTGAAATTACTTCGCCAACACTTGCTTTTTCTCGGCTTGGTTTTTTTCAAAAAATACTTCGAATAGCTCTTTGGGTTTTATTGGCTCTCGGGCTGCTTCTGTTCTTTACCTACTGGAAACTTCCTGAGGCAAGGCTGAAAAATTTTATCTATGGAAATATTTCTTCGCAGTTAGGTAGCCAGGGAATTACCTTTACAGCTTCGCAGACTTCTTTGTCTTTTGGGCTTTTCGGAGTGACTTATGAGATGAAGGAGTTGCTTTTTCATTTTCCAAAATTAGATCGGCCTGTTTCTGTAGATGAGGTTTCGCTTTCGCCTTCTCTTTTTGACTTTTTATTTGGAAGCATGGGGGGGAGCTTTAAAATCAAACTTGGAGATGGAAAAGGTTCGGGGAGTTTTTCTTTTAAAAACTCCAAAGGTTCTAGCGCTGCTAAGCTCCAGACGGATTTAAGTTTTAAATCACTCCATATCGGAAAATTGGGAGCACTCGAAATGTGGATAGGACTCAGAGGGGGAGGGTTGCTTAGTGGGAACATTCAATTTTCAGGGCCACTTGATTTGCCAGAGGCTTGGGAAGGCGAAACCCATTTGCAATTTTCTAAAATAAATTTCGAATCTCAAATGCTCTCGGGGTTCTCAATTCCTGAGGTCAATATTTCCGAAGGGGTGGTGGACTTGCAAATTGTAAAAGGCAGTGTTCAAGTAAATAATCTAAAATTAGGCAAAAAAGGCAGTATGACAGATGACCTTGTGGGGAGTGTGAGCGGTGATATTGTGCTCGGAAAGAAGTTGGAGAGTAGCACTCTTAAACTCAAATCTCATTTTTCTTTTTCTCAAAATGTGCAAAAAGCGTTTGTGCTGTTAGATACTCTCTTGGTAGCCGGGAAGCAGCCCGATGGAGGTTATGCCTTTTCGTTTACGGGGTCGTTTTTTTCTCCACAGTTTACGCCTGGAGGGTAGTTGGCTTAGTCGGCTTCCCCTACAAGCAAGTCATTGAAAAGACGGCCAAAACTGCTGCCAGTACTGTGTGTGGTTCGGTCATCGGCTTGATTATTTCCATTTTCTTTTTTTATTTCTAAATCAATTTTTCGGATTTTATCATCATGTGTTTTGTTTTCGTCTATAATGACCTGTACATTTTCTTGCATTTTTTTAATGCCATCAGTATTTCCT
>CAZBEI010000074.1:0-10646 GCA_964490895.1 uncultured Bdellovibrio sp.
AATCGAAGCATCACCTTCTACTAAAGGGTCACCAAAAAATAGAACTTCTGTCTCCCAGCCTTCCAAAAGAAAAATCATGGGCGCGCCCCCCTTATTAGCAGGAAGCTATCAAAGAAATGTGTTTTTTTCTGAGCATCAGACTTCTACTGGAACGCTTGAGAGAGAGGCACTTTTAATAGACAAGCTTGCTCGGGCGGCACACAGTCTAGAAACTTATCTAAAAAATACTGCAAAAGGAGAACTCTCACCTACACAAAATAGGCCTGTGCGTGAGCTCATGGGCATCGCTCAGTGGTTTGACAGTCAATTTGGTGAAATTCTGGATGAGATCAGCACAAAATTAGACTTGCCAGCAGAAAGTGCAGCAGTAAAGTTTTCAGATAGACAAGGCGGAGAGACTCTAGCTCGATGTACTGTAGATAATGTTAAGGTTGATTTTTTGTTCAAAAGTGGTCTTTCTAAACCTGATCTCGAAAAAATGAGCGCTGGGGAAAAAAGGGAAGCGCTTAAAAAATATAAAGATAAAATCAAACTCAAGTTCAAATTATACATTGAAAGTTTAAAACTTCATTCGAGAATCCTGAGTCGAAAATACCTCAAGTATTTTTTTAGAGCTAACCAATTGCTAGATCGGCTCGCAGAAGCGGCCGATGAGACAGCAAGAGGTAAAGTAAGAGAAGCAATTGCAAAATTCTTGGATGAGAACAATGCAGAGGGCTTAGAAAAGATCACTGCACAGGATTTGATCTTAGCAGATCCGGCCGAGGACTATTTTTATTTTTTCAAAAAAGGGCTTAGTGGCGATGTCTTCGAACACCCCCATGTTCGAAGAGAGCTCAGAGTTTTGCAAGGTAAATTGAGGCAGACTACAGAAGGGAATACCAAAATTAAAGGTCAGATTTTAGATAAAATCAAAGCTATTTTTACAAACAGAGAGGTCACTTACATTGAATGGATTGATCTTAATCTGGATGCTTTGAACGTTTGGGATAACTCCCCTAATAGGGAATTAAAACGACAGGTTCGACAGCATTTCAGGGAGGGATACGTGACGCTCCCCTTTTTTGAGAAAGCGCTAGAGAGAGATGATTTCTTTTTGCCTAGTTCAGTGCCTCTCATTTTATTTAGCATGGCTGATAAAACCAAGACGGTCGATGAAGTGTCGATGCCTCCCGTCACCCAAGTGGAGCACGACATAAAAGGGCATGGTAGTATAATAATAAGTGACCGAGACGCTATTTATCATCATTTTGAATTAAGATATTTGAACCCAGAACAAAGAGAAGCAATAATTCGAGAGCGATATAAAAAGGCTAGAGCTTTTTTTTCTTTGCTGAGGCGCGAACCAGACATTGAGTTTCAAAATAAATTGACTCGAGTTTTGTTTGAACTCTTGCACGAGGGAGTTCATGGAGAGAGGCCGATTCCTGAGAACTTTACATGGATAAAAGAAGGTGGTGGGATATTTGTTTATCCGGCTGACATTGATTTTTTACATTCAGTTTTTTTAAATGCAAAGAATAAAGATAAGATAATCCGTGGTATTATACAAAATTCTCGCTTACAAATGCCTACACAAGATTTGCATAGAGCTCTGGATTGGATTGCAAATAAACTAAATGTCATTATGCAAGAGTTTCCACAAAAGCCAGTCAATGAACAGTTAGAACTAGAAATCGAATTGCATCAGGCTTGTATCTATTTTCAGAATGGCCATAGTGATTCTACTGAATATAAAAAGACAAGACTTAGATTACAAAAAAAATATCAAGGCAATGTCACGGCAGCGAAAAGAATGATCCAAGTCGCACAAACTATCCCACCAGAAGCGGCTCTGTTTAGTTCTGATAGCAAACCGTGGATTAAGCTACAGACTAAACTTGCTATGTTAGATGCATTAGAGGCCATTGGTGTGAAAGAAGATTTTGTCTTAGATTATTTGATTGCGCAAATAGTTTTACCTACAGCAATTGGAGACCCCTCTGTGGCCAGGGAGACTCAAAATACACTTGGCAAATTATTTTGGCGTGACCGGGCTGCTGCGAAAAAAATTGAAACTAAAATGACGGAGTTAGGCAGATATGGACAAGTTTATTCAATACTTGGCAGTATGGGCTTTAGTGAACAAGAGGTGCAAGAACTAACGAATAAATAGTCACAAAAATAGCGGTAAGGGGGCAACCATCCTTATGCGTTAGTAGGAGGTCTTGCGATTCAACATTGGGTATCTGTTAGACCCACAGACGATTTAGATATTGTTCTTTTGGCCACTGACCTCACTCTTGTTAAGGCCCTCTACCCAGGAGGGCATGAAACAGCTTTGATCTATTGTGCAAAGATTGAAGGGATAAATGTAGATTTTATGCACTCCAAAATTTTTCCATGGACAAAAGATGCAATTCAAAATGCAGCGAAGATGTCTTCGTCAGGAGTTGAAATTCCAGTTGTATTACCAGAATACCTAATTCTCTATAAATTTAAAGCAGCTCGATCTAAAGACTTAGAGGACATTAAAGACCTACTCAAACTCCAAGGCATTTATGGAAAAACTAGAAAACTTGTCCAGGGCTATTTTTCGATAGAAGATTTAGAAGATCTTGAACAGCTCGCCAGAGAAGCAGAATATGGAGTATAGGAGGTGCGCCACTGCCGGCGCCGGAAGTGGCTTTTCCTGAATCACTTTGCACCCAAGAGGAAATATCCCAAGGCCTCCGGGTGATATGTTAGTCAGCTTGTTTGCTGAGATTTCTGCAGTTTGGACAATCATAGAAAAAATGATTGCTAGGCCTAAATTTTTCCACATTTTTGAAAAACTCCGCACATTTTTCAAAATTTTCGGATGATTTTTTCAGTTTTCTTTTTTGAAATCCAAAGAATTCTTTCTCGACACTAAAGGAATCGCCTGTAATCGATTCCCAATGCCTTACCAATTCTCAGTGCAAGTGTCTTTCCAATAGAGCGTTCGCCCTTTTCCATCTTTGAAAGATCACCCTGACTTACACCAATTTTTTCAGCCATTTTTTTTTGGGTCAAATCAAGACGAAGGCGGACACCACGTAGCGCAATGGCAGGGGTCTTCTTTGGATCACCCAGATCGGGAAATAGTTCAGTAGCAGGAATGGAACCTTCATCACTTTCGTCAAGCTGAGCAAGGAGTGTCTCCACTGCTTGAGCTGCTTCCTTCGGAACAAGGTAAAGCTTACGTTTCTTTTCTTCTCCGACTTCGATTTTAATAAGGGGCATCTTCACGACTACCGACATAGGTAACCTCCAAAACTCTAATTTCGCTATCAACCACTTCCCAAACAGTTACAAAACTGTAATTTAAATGGCAGTGATAACGGCCTTGTGTGAGCTTTGAGTAATTCGGCCACTCCAGTTGAATTGGGCCTATTTTTGCTAAATCTAAAAGGAGTGCTGCAAAAAGATCTAAAACATTTTTTGGCAACTTCTTGACTCGTTTAGCCGCCTTCTTCGAAACATTTACTCGCCAACTCACAACTACAGAATATGGCATTTTTGCTATATTGTCAATACAAAATTATTCTGATATTTACTTAACTCAATTAAAATGAATATATTTGGCTCACAGGTTGCATATATTATTTTCAGAAAGAATTAATTGACAATTATCATAGCGGTGAACTTAAAAAAAACAGAGAAAGATAGGGACAAGTGATAGAGCTCTTTAAAAAGACGTTGTCGAAATAAAAAAGATTGAGAGTCCTACAATATGGGCCTCACCCATCCTCATACGGCACGCCGGCTGTCATATCTTCTTTGCTGTCTACCACTTGTGGGTTTTTGTCGATCTTGGCACTTGCATTTAATTTTTTGACCAATGCTTGGTGCAATTCTTGCCATTTGTGCTGGGTGAGTTTGTCCGCAAGGGTGGTTTTTTCTGAATCGAATGCAGACAAATCTGGCTTTTCGGACTGGTTGACAAGAACCACTAAAATACCAGAGGGCAAATTGTATTTTTTTGCTCTGCCCCCAGCGCTTGGGTCGATTGGCAGTTTTGGATCATAGGCATCCGCCATCACTAAAGAGGCCTCTCCCACCCCTGGGATAAAACGAGCTGAGCGAGTCATAAACCCAGTCTTTTTGACTTCGACTCCATAGAGTTTGAGTAAAGCATTGATTTTTTCGTCTTCTTTACTTTGGGGTTTATTTCCGGGTTTACTTTCAGGTTTATTGACTGTTTTTTTCTCTGGTTTCTTTGCAGCAATGCTGGCTGGATCGGGTTTTAATAACGCCAGCACTTGCTCAGCCAATTGTTCGTTGAGCTTTCTAATTTCGTCTGTTTTTTTGGAAGCCAGCACCTCCTCTGCTATTTTTTCTTTGACCTTTTCAAACTCCATGCCTTTGTATTCTCTGTCTTTTTTAGCCTCAAACTGTGTTTTAGCTAAATTGACTTGAGAGGGTTCTGATAAGAATTTTTTTACTTCTTCTGGAGAAACCTTGAGGGCTTTGCGCCCTGACTCCAAAGTGAGCAACACGTACTTGAGGTCTCTCTTGTCATGCAATTCTACAAACTCTTGCTTTAACTCTACCTCCGAATAATGCACCCGCGCTCGCAAGTAGTCGTTTAAATTTTGTAGAGTCACATCTTCTCGCATCATCGATTCGAAACTCGCCGTTGTATAATGATTGGCCTCAAGCAATCCCCGATACAGGTTTAAATCAAATTTGCCGTCTTTTTGAAAAACACTGAGATCCTTAATTTTTTCTCGAATCTCCTCATCTCCAGCCTTTATGCCCATGCGAAGGGCTTCTTGACTCATAAGTTTTCGATTCACGAGCTCCCCAAAGACTCCTTCTCTGATCCGGAATGCTTTGAGCTGCTCTTCTGTGATTTTTCCGCCGGCTAGGTTTTTAAAAAACTCCATCCTTTGAGAAAGCGCCCGGCTAAACTCCGGCAAAGTAATAGCCTCACCATTGACCATTCCTGCCACCGCCCCTTGATGTAGCCCTCGGGTCGCCCTAGGGCTAAAAATTCCATAAAAAACAAATACAAAGGCAATGAATCCTATAATAATACTGATCATCACACGGCCAAATTTTAACCTAATCCACTCAAGCATTTGATTTCCTTCCTTTTAGCGATTAAAGTCCTTTACATACTATGTTTAAGTACCTTAAGGAATACCGTTTTTATATTATCTTATTCCTCTTTATCTTAATCCCCATCATTTCTATCGATACCGCCACAAGGAGCTCAAGAGAGTACCGGATTTACGACAAAGCTATCATGGCACTCTCTGCTCCGATCCAGCAAATTATCAGTTGGAGTTTAGACCTCGCTGTCTCAGGGGTTCAAAACTATATTTATCTTTGGCACCTAAAAAAAGACAATCAAATCTTGTTGGACGAAAACCGAAAACTCCTCACTGTTATTGCCAATCAAAAGGAAACAGCGCAAGAGAATCTTCGTTTACGAAAGCTCTTGAATTTTCAGGAAATTCATCATCTTGAAACCATTGCTGCCCGAGTGATCGCAAAAGATGTCTCCACTGAATTTAGAGCTGTGCGGATCAACCGAGGGGAAAGTTCTGGAATTAAAAAAGACATGGCCGTCCTCTCCAATGAGGGGATCGTAGGAAGAATTTTAAGAACAACAGATTCGACCAGCGACATCCTCACTGTCTTAGACCCTCTCTCCGCGGTGGATACTATAGACGAAAGATCTCGTGCTCGCGGGGTGGTGGAAGGCTTGACGGACGAGGCTTGTATTTTGAGATTTACGCTTCGAACCGATGACATCCTCCCTGGAGATACTTTTATTTCGAGTGGACTGGGTGGGATTTTTCCCAAAGGAATACCCGTCGGGGTGGCAGCTCGTGTGAGTAAGAAAAATTATGGGATTTCGCAAGATGTCGAAATTCAGCCTAGTGTTGACTTCTCAAAGCTCGAAGAAGTGCTCATCATTACAAAATCCGACCAAGGGGTGTTATGACGAGGATTTTTCTCAGGATTTTGAATGCCCCGATTCTCATCCTACTCTGCATTATTGGAGTGGCCCTGCAGACTTCTCTCTTTAGGTTCTACCCCCTCAATTATTTGCAACCCGATATTATTCTTTTAGGGGTGATTTGGTTTTCAATCTATCGAAACTTTACAGAGGGAGGGTGCCTCACACTGATTTTAGCCGACATTGCCGAAATCCACAGTTCCACGCCCCAAGGTGTTTTTTTGATTTGTTACATTGCAGTCAATTTATTGGTGCGCGCCCTATCTCATTGGCTTGTCATGAGAGACCTCACATCGATTGTGATTTTAACTTTAGGTATGTCTATTTTTTGGAAACTCAGTTGCCTGTTTGTTCTCTATTTGTTTGGACTGGGTCCCAATCAATGGAAACACACGGCTGCCCTTCTTTTACCCGGAAGCATCATGGCCGGAGTCTTGTCCATTTGGGTCTATCGTGGGCTCGAGTGGTTTGATCGCATTACCTACAAAGACATCCACTCGAAAAAGTTTTTAGAAGAAGAATTCGAACTCGAAGGAGAGGGCCTGTAAAAATGGCATTTCTCGGTCAAGAAGAACAAATTAGAGAATATCAAGATCGCTTTACATACCTCCATACGATTTTATTTGCAGTCCTCATTTTGTTTATTTCAAGGCTCATTTTCCTCCAAATATTAAATGGCGATAAAATGCGTAGAGTTTCGGAAGAAAACAGAATCAGGCGAATTAAAATTGCATCTCCCCGAGGAATGATTTTGGATCGAAACCGAAAACTTTTGGTGGACAATCGCCCAGCCTTTGATTTGGAAATTATTCCCCAATATTTAAAACAATCCAAACAAACTCCAGAAGTTGTCTCCCTCATTTCTCATTTAATCCACATCTCAGAAAAAGAGATTTACGAAGCTTTAAAAAAATCAGAAACCCAGCCTTCGTTTATTCCGATAAAAATAAAAACAGACCTCAACCGGGACGAAGTTGCTGTTTTAGAAACATGGAAATCTGCAATGCCAGGCGTGCAAATTCAAGAAGAAATAAAAAGAACAGGACTCTTTGGTGATGTTGCAGCTCACCTGCTTGGATACATCGGCGAAATCAACTCCACTGAACTCCCCACTCTACAAAAGCAAATTTATTTGTACAAATTAGGTGATAGTATTGGAAAATTTGGATTAGAAAAAGAATTCGAAAAATCTTTGCGCGGACAAGACGGCGAAAAAATCATGGAGGTCGACGCGTTAGGCAGGATTAAGCTAGAAGCAGGCAGAGGACGCGTGCTCACCAGTAGCTTAGAAAAAGCTGCTATCCCTGGAAAAAATCTTGTATTAACCATCGATCAAGATCTCCAACTGACAGCTCTTAAAGCCTTTAATGACAAAATCGGATCGCTCGTAGCGATCGACCCGAAAACAGGCGAAATCTTGGCCATGCTCTCTCGCCCCTCGTTTGATCCCACTCATTTTTCCCGCGGGATACCCACCCCCGTTTGGAATCACCTTCTCAATGACGAAAACCATCCTTTGAGAGATAAGACCATACAAGACCACTATTCCCCCGGATCTGTTTTTAAATTGGTCACTGCCATTGCGGCACTCGAAGAAGGAGCCATTGACGAAAAAACAAAGTTTCATTGTTCTGGATCCATGCGAGTTGGAAACAGGGTCATGCACTGTCATAAAAAACATGGGCATGGGGACATGAATATCATCAGTGCGATTGCGCAGTCGTGTGACATCTTTTTTTACCGCACTGCTCAAAAATTAAAATCTGTTGACACGATTGCCCATTGGGCTTTTCAGCTTGGGCTGGGGAAAAAAACAGGAATCCCCCTGGCCCGCGAAATCCCTGGACTAATCCCTACGGAGGAGTGGAAAAAGAAAAAACTAAATCAGGCTTGGAGTCCAGGAGAAACCCTTTCGGTAGCCATCGGCCAGAGCTTTGTTTTAACAACTACTATCCAACTGGCCAACCTCTATGCTGCAATCGCCAACGGCGGAACTCTTTATCGACCCTATGTGGTGAAAAGAGTAGAGACAAACGAAGGGCTCGTGCTAGAAGAATTTAAACCCGAAATCATCGATCAATTAAAAATCTCTCCAAAAACATTAGAACTGATTCGACAAGGACTCTGGGGAGTGATTAACTCACCCCAGGGAACCGCCTACTCACAAAGACTACCAGGAATGGATTTTGTAGGGAAAACGGGTTCTGCACAAGTGGTGCGGCTGTCTGCAGATAAACTATTTAAAAAATTTGCGTGCGAATCCATGAAATTTAAGGAACGTCAAAACGCCCTCTTTGTAGGCTTTGCGCCCGCAAACAATCCCATGCTTTCCGTGGCGGTCATTGCAGAACATGCTTGTCACGGGGGCTCAGGAGCTGGCCCTATCGTCAGAGCAGTGATTAAGAATCATTTAGAAAAAACAAATCCCTCACTCTTTGGAGACAAGGCCCTGAGTGCTCGTTTTAAGGGCAAACCTCCTGAAATCAAACCCGTGCCGGAGGAAGATTTTGAAGACAGCGTCCCCACAGATCACCATATCAACTTGCTTCCAGAAGAAAGTGGAGAACGATGACACACACAACCATGGAATCCCCATTTGACGAAAATCAGGGTTTTAGACTAGGTGCTTACGAAGAAGAGTTTAAAAAATTTAATTGGAACTTGCTTGCCTTAGAGGTCATTTTATTTGGAATTGGTATTTGGAATTTGATCAGCGCAACCACGGTCCAAGGAAAAGCGATGGGTCTCTATAAGACTCAGCTTCTTTGGTTTGGAATAGGCCTTCTTTGCACTGCCCTTATTTTAATCATCCACTATTCTGCTTTTTCTCGTTTAGCGTATGTGATTTATTTTACCAACCTGCTTTTGCTTATTTTAGTTTTATTTGTGGGCAAATCGACCCTGGGCGCAAAGCGCTGGATTAGTTTCGGGTCTTTTGGAATTCAGCCTTCGGAATTCATGAAGCTTTCGATTGTGATTTGTCTGGCTAAATATTTTGAAACCGATCGAACCCTGGGGGGCTATGGATTTAAGGAGCTACTCCTACCTACCGTATTTTTACTGATCCCCTGTGGACTCATCGTATTGGAACCCGATTTAGGCACAGCCATGATTTTGAGTTTAGTGGGAATGAGCATGTTTCTGTTTATGAAAATTCGTCCCAAAACCCTTCTAATCTTCGCTATATGCGCCACGATTGCCTCACCTTTGATCTATCAATTTGGTCTCAAGCCCTATCAAAGGCAAAGGTTGACTTCCTTTTTAGATCCCATGAGCGACCCCAAAGGATCTGGATGGAATTCTCTACAATCTAAAATTGCTATCGGGAGCGGAAAACTTTTTGGGAAAGGCTACAAGAAAGGAACACAGAGTCAGCTCAATTTTTTGCCAGAACACCACACAGATTTTATTTTTTCTGTCTTTGGCGAAGAGCATGGTTTTGTGGGATGCATGATTATTTTTGGGCTCTACTTGGCCTTTCTGCTTAACGCCCTATCCATTGCCTATCAATCTAATGACAAATTTGGTCTTTTGCTGGCCATGGGAATCACTTTCACTTTTTTTTGGCAGATTTTTATCAACCTAGGGATGGTGATGGGAATTCTGCCCATCGTCGGAGTTCCGCTGCCGTTTTTAAGTTATGGAGGATCTTCTTTGGTGGCCTCACTTCTTTCGGTTGCTATTTTAACGAACATTGCAAATAAGAAATTGATGTTTTAATTTTAGGCTTATGAACAAATAAAAGCGACTATTTTTTGACGCTATTTTTTCTACTGTATTTCAATGAAATCCATATAAAATAGAAGAAGGCAAATTTTTCCGAGTAGGGGGTATAAAAATGGTGGACTTTAAAATGAGAATAGAAAAAAAAAGATTAAATCTGAGCAGGACTTTTCGGTGGATTTTATTTTCTGCTGCTTTTGTGGGGCTAGGCATAGCCATGCCCAGTTGCCCTGGACAACAGGCTATGCAGCAGCAGGTAGAGACTCTCTCAAGCAAAGTCAATGAAACCGTCAAGCTCCTACACTCCCACGAAAGCCAAATGAAACAACTCGGCACCGAAGTTTCTCAATTGAGAAGTGTCCTCTCACAGCTCAACAATATTGTAGGAGCCCAAAAACTTGCAATGGAAGCTTTGGAGGCAAAATCCAATTCGACGCCTAAGTCTGCTCCGAAAAAAGCGTCAGGGAAGAAAAAACATTAAAGGCTTATTGGCTGTTCAGCTTCATTCTGCGGGCTCGGTGTTAAAACTAGGGGGATTGAGCAATAGGGATTGGTTGGCCCAGGAAAACAGCATGAATAGCTTCTAATAAACTTTCCCCTTGCTTTCTCATGGTGGCTCGTAATCTCGCAAGACATTTTTAAAAAAAACTACGGCGGCCATTCCGGAGTGGGCCAGTTATTTTGAAATAAAATATAAAGAAACTCTTGGATGTTTTTCTGGAAGTATCTTTTAATACCCACAAGATCTCTCCCCCACTCCACAATTCGAGACCAAGAGAGATAATCCCAAAAGCGTTTTAGAGCGGGCTGACCCTTCTTTGCTCCTGTCATGAGTCTTGCGATCAGGCCTGCGACTTCGCGTAAAAAGCGCCTGAGAGCAAGCCGTGCGGGTACAATGCGCCTTGATTTTGTTTGAATCAAAAAATGCAAGTGATTCCCGACGCATACAAAC
>CAZBEI010000075.1:0-14409 GCA_964490895.1 uncultured Bdellovibrio sp.
TGCTTGTGCAGAACTATGATTAGACTTACCCCAGAGTGAAACAGAGGCAGTGCCATTGTAAGTGACGACCGTAGCACAAAAATTAGCTTCTACTCCCACAACTGCATTGTAAATAGAAGGTGTTTTGCTTTTTTCGTCTACGAGTACTTTTACAAACACTGGAAACTCGGTCACTCCACTCACCTTCCCACAGAGCTCAGCAGCTCGTGTTCTGCTCCCAGCAAAGTAAAAGGATGTGATATCGACTTTAGCTTCTTCGGCAGCACTCAGTGTACTCACCAAAAACCCCAGATAAATGATTGATTGATTTGTTTTTGTCATTTTATATTTCTCCCTGTGCGAAGCTTACAGTCACTTCGATAAAAGTAAAGCAAAAAAAAGAGTTGCATTAATACCCCCAGCTGGGTATACGCAGGCATTAGAGGGAAGTTAAAATGAAAAATAAAATAATGTTAGTTCTAGTTTCGGCAGGATTTTGCCTTACGTCTGTCCAAAACGCAAATGCACATGGGGTGACACTTGCAAAGGCTACGGAGTTAGGGCTTCATAAGCTAGAAAGACTTGCAACTTCAGTTAATCCAGGAGTTCCAAGTAAAATTGACAAGTCTTTTAAAACAAATATTGCATCTGCAACTGTTGAGGAAGTTGGGAGTGAGCCCGACACTCAATTTGTAGTTACATTCTACCAGGTAGTAGATCCAAACACCGCACAGTTTAAGCTAGAAATTAGATTGAATGAAGAGGGAGCTCCACTGAGTTATAAAGAAACAAAGGGAGTCGTCGCTCAAAATGCTCCCGTGTGGTTGCCAGGCACAAAAGCCGTCACTCTTTCTGAAAACGCATTTCATTACTTGTTTGAGAATGTAACAAAGTTTTCAGAGCTTAAAGTTTATCTGGAAGAAATGGTTAGTTTTGATCTCAAGCCTGGTACCAATAGCGCAGGCGAAGCGGTTGCATTTATCAATATACGTCTCCAAGAAAAAGAGAGAGAAGAGAAACCCGTATTGAGAATCAGAATAAAACTAGATGGCTCTCCAGATCTCGTCAATGGAGTTGCCCATGAGATCTTATTACGCTAAGAGAACTGTAACTTAGGAGCACTTATGAAAACCAGGATCATACTTTTTAACTTATGGGCTTTTATGGTCCTGGTTTCTAGTGCTCGTTTTGTTTATTCCGAAGAGGAAGAGGTCGACTGCACGGGTATAGATAAAAAAGACTTTCCTATCCGTGTCACTATTAAGACTGAATACAGTCCAGGATTAGGGTCGTTTGAGTTTTTCAAGGCTCATGCAAAAAATGAGACGGGTCTTTGTTGTCAACTGGATACGGGTCTTCGCATTGATCTTAAAACTCAAGTTAAGAGAGTGAGACAGGGTGAAAATTTAATCTATAAAGACTATTCTGAGGATTGGAAAAGTTTTGAGTTGAGTCTTAAACCCAATGGGAGTCATTACCTTGGGTCATTAAAAATCGGTACAGTATTTGGTGAGCTTCCAGAAGTTGCAAGTCAGCTTGAGTGTAGTGTCATAGGCCTTCCTCCACCAGAGCCCTGTCTGACTGGAAGTGACCTTAATAAAAAATTCATCGAAGTGGCAAAATGGGGAACTCCTGACGCCTTAGAGCATCTCCTTACTTGTGGAGCTGATCCCAACTTTAAAGATAAGTTGGGATGCACTGCGCTTCTTTATGTGACAGATCTTGCCTGTGGCTATTCGCGACCAACTCACGGAAGCAATCCCTCTTATCCTGCTGGAAACACCCCCGTTTTTGATACACAGAGCATGTTTACCATCAAAGCTTTTTTAAAGTTACTTGTGGAGGCAGGGGCAAATATTGAAATAAGAGATCCAATCACCAAGCGTACTCCCCTCACAAACCTTGTTGGATATGATCGAGAAGAGGGAGTTCGGTTTCTTCTTGAACTTGAACCCAACGTGAACACTCAAGACATCGAAGGCAATACGCCTCTTATAGTTGCTGCTTATCAAAGCTCTGACTGGATAGTTCAAGAGCTCTTAGAGGCTAATGCAGACGTCAATCTAAAAAACAAAGAAGGGAAAACAGCCTACCTGATTGCAGAAAAAAGAGGACGTAAACATTTGCTCGAGTCTCTAAAGTCTGCAGAAGTCCAAGTGCTTTTCTCAGGACTTCCAGCAGGCAAGTGTACTCCAAATACAGTTCGTCTAAAATTAGGACAAGCTACTTCGATGGAACTCTTGGCCAATCCTACTAGCATGTTTCTTTTTACAGCGCCCGACTTGAGAATTGAACTCATGGCCCATGCCAATCAAAAAGTTAAAAAAGTGATAAGTCCTAATAAAGCAGGGACTTTTCCTTTTACTTGCGGGGTACATGGAGGTTCAGATGACCAACAAACCCATGGAACAATTATCGTACAATAGGGATACCAAAGAGCCCCTCCAAAAGAGTCTATGGATAAAAGTGAACCAATAAAAATGCGAGATTCGTGGGTTCACTTAAGATTGCATAAAACTGTTTTTGTAGGGTGAGGCTTAATTCAAAATGGGGTCTTGGAAAATATTGAATGCCGAGACCTACAAATTTACCTAGAGTGTTACTTTTTGAAAAACTTGCCTTTTGAATTTCGAGAGTAGAAAATCCGTGGAATCCTTGAAAAAACTCATAGTCAATCTTATTGTAATTTACAAAACCCAATTGAGACCCTGGATCAAGACCGGACCCAGCATTTGAAATCACCGCTTGAAAATCTAGTTCTGTGAGAACATAGAAATAAGAAGTCACGCCAAGTATCCCCCATGTCCCATAAATATGGCGCTTTTGAGCTTGATTGCTCCCATAAAAATAACTAAGACCTGTTTTGAAGCGATCTAAAAACGAAAAGGATGTATTAAGAGCTATGCCTTTTTCGCGATTGAGTTTTGTATTATCAGGACGGCCTAAAACTGTTGTTAAAAACGTATTGTATTTTTCTCCAATCCACGCAGCCTCTAGATTATAAGTTTCACTTCCCTGATCCCAATTGAGCCCCCTTTTTGTGACAATGGCGTGATCGGCTGTTGTAATTCCAAAAGAAGGTTGAAATCTCCCCACACGAAAAGAGAGCTCGTCACTGGGTCGATAATTAAGAAAGTGCCTTCGTGAAATAAAGTGATTTGTGGCAGATTCTGCATTTGGAGTTTCCCGATATCCAAGTGTGCCATCCAAGATAAATTTCCCGTAACTTCCGGCCATTTCAAAATCAGCTTGCATGAGAATGACTCTTCCTTCTCGCGTTGTTGGTGTGTCTTTATAAAGAACGAGGTTTCTAAAATCTCCTCCAAGACTTAGCCACTCTGGCAATTTCACAACTCCATAAGCAAATTGAGACTCTCCTTCCTTTCCTTTTTGGCTTAAAAGTTCTCGAGAGAGCTCTCTCCCATAGGCAGTCAAAACACCACTCCCAGTTGGACTCATATGGCATGCAATGCAGTTCACGTACCCGTGTCTGACCATTTCTGGGTAAGAAAAAGCGGTCTTTGGTAGAGTTAGAAAACCTAAGAAAATAATACTAATCAAAACTCTCATTTAGATTTTAGAATAGGACCTTTGAATTCTACTTGTACCGTAACATCATCAGCCATTGTAATCCCGGCAAATCCTGGCTTTGGAATAGAAAAATCACTAATTTTAAATCCAAAACTTGCAGTCACTTGGACTTGATTGATTTTGCGCTCAATATTTGCAAGCCCAGAAATAATTTTATCAACTCCATGAAGTGACAAAGTGCCTTCGAATGGAAGTTTTTCTATATTTATGTTTTCCTGCTTTAAGGTGTCGGGAAGGATCATTTTTGTGAAAGTGAACTGAGCTTGGGGATATTTTTCTGTTTCTAGGTATTTTTTCTTCATGTGTTCATTTCGCATCTTGATACCCGTGTCTAGAGAATCAAGAGTAAAGCTGGCCGTTCCTGTAAGCTTTAAATCCAAAACCGTGAGTAATCCTTTTGGAGCAATCCCTACTCCATGAATTTTGAGCGCACTGGGCCAGCCAATTGCTCGAAACTCTACAGATCCAATGCTTTGTTCTAGAGCTACAGTCCACTTTTCTGAGGGTGTCACTGCAGAAAAGGCCGAAAATCCATTGGCTAGACTTAAAAAAAATAAAAATAAAATGACAAAAAAATTCTTTCTCATATAAAACTCTCCCTAAAATTTAGGATTCGATTTTTACAAATCACTTCGCAAATCCATTGATTGACACATACCCCCTAACAGGTATATATGTCAATCCTATGAATACCTCACTTTTACAAAATAATTCTGGAGTCAACCACAAGCGAGTTAAAAAAAAACACCCCGATCATACCTCAGCTCTTGCAAGACTTAAAAAAGTAAAGGGACAGTTGAGTGGCTTAGAGAAAATGATCAGTGATCAACGTTATTGCGTGGACATTCTAGTCCAGTTTCGTGCAGTTTCTGCAGGACTGAATGCGATTGAACGATCTATCTTCGAAAGGCACATCGCAAATTGTGTCAAAGGAGCCATCGAATCAAAAAATAAAAAAGATATCGAAGGAAAAGTAAAGGAGCTGATGGAGCTTATTTTTAAGCGCCTTTAGCTTTTAATCATGCAACATTATAATGCCCACAAAATATTAAACCTGATATTTGGACTGACGGTGTTACTGGGTGGGTGCCGATTTTATTATGAAGAGAAAATAACACTGGCTCCTCCCTCTTTGGTTTTTTACCAGGCGGTTCATGAAAAGGTTTTTCTACCCAAATGCATTGCTTGCCATGGAAATTCTGGTGGTGTCAATCTTGAGTCCTGTAAGGCTGTTATACAGAATCTCTCTATGATAGAAAAAGTGGTGTTTACAACAAAAACGATGCCAAAAAATGGGTCCCTAACTCAAGCAGAGGCGGCACTTTTATCTACTTGGATAAAAGCAGGGGCACCCGAGAGTCCATCTGGGGCTCCCGCGACACCCAGCCCTACTCCCACTCCAGAAGAGCCACTTTTGCCCACTTTTACATCTCTTCAAAAAAAGATTTTTAATGTTCGCTGCGTCATCTGTCATTCGCCCGGAGGAAAGGCTTGGGGGGTGCCGTTCCTTACTTACAAAGATTTTTTCGACCCTCAGCGAGAGATTGTTAAGCCAGGAAACGTCGAAGAAAGTGGCATAATGATTGCTATCATGCGCGATGATGAGAAAAGAATGCCCCCTCCTGACACAGCAGGAGCCCTGAAGACTGAAGAAATTGAAACTATCAAGAAATGGATTGAAGATGGAGCGCCAGAAAAATGAGGGCGGAAATAAATGCTAGATAAAATCATTCGATTCTCACTGACTCACAGACTTTTTGTGCTGGTCACAGGGGTTGCACTCACCGGCTATGGGCTTTTTGTTATTTCTCAGTTACCTGTCGATGTTTTTCCAGATCTCAATCGTCCCACAGTAAACATCATGACTGAATCTCCAGGCATGGCCCCTGAGGAGGTAGAAACTCTCGTCACGCTCCCCCTAGAGACAGTGTTAAATGGACTCCCGGGAGTGGAGCGCGTGAGATCTTCTACGGGGATTGGATTGTCTGTCATTTATGTCGAATTTGCATGGGACACCGATATTTATAGAAATAGACAGCTTGTTTCTGAAAAGCTCTCCCTTGCCAAAGAAAAACTCCCAGGCAAAATCACTCCCGTGATGGGTCCCATTGCTTCTATTATGGGAGAAATTCAACTTTTGGGGCTCACTTCTAAAGTTGAAACTATATCTCCCCTTGATCTAAGAACCCTTGCCGACTGGGTGATAAGGCCAAGATTGCTCTCTGTCCCTGGTGTGTCTCAAGTGATTTCTATCGGAGGAGGAGTGAGGCAATTTCAAATCCTAATCTCTGCCGAAAAACTCCAAAAACTCAGGCTTTCATTAGAAGATGTCGAGCACAACCTCTCTCACTTAAGCCAAAACACGACTGGGGGTTATGTTGATTCGGATAAAAAAGAATTTCTAATTCGAAATATTGGAACTGTAAAATCTGAAGAAGATATTTTAAATTCTGTGGTGGGCAATCATCTGGGGCGCCCTGTCTTAGTAAAAGACATTGCCAATGTAAAAATCGGGTCACAAGTAAAACGTGGGGATGGAAGTGTGAATGGAAAGCCTGCAGTGATCTTAAGCATTCAAAAACAACCTGGCAGTAATACCATAGAGCTCACAAAGCAAATAGACTTAGCTTTGACAGAGCTCGAAAAAACTTTTCCAAAAGGAGTTCATCTTGAGAGAGATCTTTTTAAACAAGCTCATTTTATTGAGTCTGCAATTGACAATGTCAAAGAGGCTCTGAGGGATGGAGCTATTCTTGTATTGATCGTCTTATTTTTATTCCTTCTTAATTTTAGAACAACAGCCATTACCTTAACAGCGATTCCTCTTTCGTTTGTGATGACTGCTATTGTGATGAAGGTATTTGGAATTACTGTAAACACGATGACTCTGGGTGGCTTAGCTGTAGCAATTGGTGAGTTAGTAGACGACGCCATTGTAGATGTAGAGAACGTGTTTAGAAGGTTAAGAGAAAATAAGAAGCGAGAGACGCCTCTCCCGTCTTTGCAAGTTGTTTACAGCGCGTCGAGTGAAATAAGAAATTCGATCGTATTTGCCACCCTCATTGTGGTTTTGGTGTTTGTTCCACTTTTTTATTTAAGTGGGATCGAGGGCAGACTTTTTATTCCACTGGGAGTAGCCTACATTGTTTCTCTTTTGGCTTCTCTCTTGGTTTCATTGACTGTTACACCCGTGCTTTGCTCTCTCCTTTTAACCAAAGGGAAACTGATTGAGCACGAAGAAAGCCGATTTATAAAGTGGCTTAAAAAAATAGACCGCAAATTACTAGAGAGAGCTCTAGATCAACCTAAAACCGTTATAGGAGTGAGCCTCATTTTGTTTTTCTCCTCTCTTTTACTCATTCCATTTATGGGAAAAGATTTTCTTCCAAAATTTAATGAAGGGACAGCCACAGTTAACGTTTTGGCACAGCCTGGTATTTCTTTAGAGGAATCCAATAAACTTGGAACAAGGGCAGAAGAACAGATTTTGAGTGTTCCTGAGGTAAAATCTGTAGCAAGAAGAACGGGGCGAGCTGAAATGGACGAGCACGCTGAGGGAGTTCATTATTCTGAAATTGATGTTGATTTTAAAACAGGAGGAAGACCTAAGGAAACCGTACTCGATGAAGTTCGGAAAAAACTGGAGGCAGTCCCAGGAGTTTTTAGCAACGTTGGGCAGCCCATTTCACATAGATTAGATCATTTACTTTCGGGAGTGAGAGCACAAATCGCCATTAAAATTTTCGGTCCTGACCTCACAACACTAAGATCTAAGGCTCAAGAAATATATCGTGCTTTGACTGGAACAGTGGGTCTTGTGGATTTGCAAACAGAACAGCAAGTTCTAATCCCACAAGTCAAAATCCAACTTCTTAGAGAAGAGGCAGCAAACTCAGGCATTGTGCTTGGAGATTTGGCAACTATGCTTGAGATGGCTTTAAATGGCGAAGTCGTAGCTCAAGTGCTAGAAAATCAGAGGATTTTTAATGTTTTTATGCGCTTTGACGATCGCTCGCGAGCTGACATTGAGCTTATTAAAAAAACAGCGATTAAAATCATGCCGGATGGGACTAAAATTCTGCTTGAGAAAGTGGCTGATATTTTTGAATCCACAGGCCCCAATATGATCAATCGTGAAAACGCTCAAAGAAGAATGGTGATCTCTGCCAATAGTTCCGGGCGAGATTTGGATAGCCTTGTTAGTGAAATCAAATCTAAAATAAATGAAAAAGTTAAATTGGGAGATGGTTATTTTATTCACTATGGTGGCCAATTTGAAAGTCAGAAGTCAGCTTCGCGCTTGATACTTTTGCTTGGATTATTTTCTCTCATAGGCATTTTTATAGTGCTTTATGCTCATTTTAAATCGAGCTTTATTGCAGTGCAAATCATGCTCAATATCCCAATGGCCTTGATTGGAAGTTTGATGGCCATTTTTCTCTCTGATCGGGTTTTTTCGGTAGCTACTCTTGTAGCATTTATCACGCTCTGTGGAATTGCGAGTCGAAATGGAATTATGATGATCTCTCATTATCTGCACCTTCTAAAATCCGAAGGCGAGAAATTTTCTAAGGAGATGGTGATTCGAGGTTCTTTAGAAAGACTTGTGCCAGTTTTGATGACAGCACTCACTGCAGCATTGGCGCTCATTCCGCTCCTTTTATCAAAAGGACAAGCCGGAAAAGAAATCCTGCATCCTGTGGCAGTTGTTATTGTAGGAGGGCTATTTAGCTCTACTTTACTGGATATGATTGTGACTCCTACAGTTTTTTATCGTTTTGGAAAAAAGTCTGTAGAAAAAGCATTAAAAAGTGGGAAAGTAGAACTGATACCCACCGAACACTAAACAAAGGAGAAAAAATGGGAAAAATTATATTTAAATTGATTTTGGCTGTGGCTTTTAGCTCTGTGGGGTTTGCCCACGAGGGACATGATAACACTCCAGGAGCAATCACTGCCCCACATGGGGGGATTGTAAAAGGTGGAGACCCACTTTACTGGGAACTGGTGAGTGATGCCTCGGGAGTTAAGCTTTATCCTTTGACTCATGATCAGAAACTGATCCCATTAAAAGAAATGAGCGTTACAGGCACTGCGGAGTTTCCTAAAAAAGCAAAAAAAGACATCGTGAAGTTTAGCATTGTGGATGATCATTACTCTGCTCAAGTAAACACAAAGGGTGTCAGCCATTATGCCTTAGAAATCACATCTACCTATCAAGGGAAGAAGGGAAAAGTAAAATTCCAGGTGGAGCCACAGGAATAAAAGCATGGTGAAACTTAAAGCACTACTCTACATCATTTTTATCAGCTTTGTTGTGGGATCCATTGCATATGCACATCATCCCAATGAGGGGGATGTCACTCTCTCCACTCTCATTGAGGGAGCACTGAAAAATAATATTGAAATCAAGGAAGCCGAAAAACAATTCGAAATGTCTACAAGCTCAAGAAAACAAGCGGTCTCTCCTTATTTTCCAGAAGTAGGTGTTGAAGGGGGGTATCAAACTAGTCGATTTGAGAATGACACTTCTAGTGGCAGTTTTGCCTACGGGGTTGCTAAAATAAATCTTTATCATGGAGGAAAAGACCAAGCTCAACTCAGCATCAAAAACGAGGAAGAAGATTTTCAAAAAATCAGACTTGAAAAAACTAAAGCTCACATTGAACGAGAAGTCTCCCGGAAATATTATGAGCTTTTGTACCTCCAAGAAAGCATCGCTGTAAAAGAAGAGGCGCTAGTAGAGAATAAAAGCCAATCTCAGATGGCCTTAAAAAAGAAAGTGGCTGGGATTACTTCGCAAGCAGATGTTTTAGAGTTTGAACTAAGAGAAGCGACACTGAGGTCAGATATTAATTTTTTGAAACAAGAAGAAGCAACCGAGGAAAGAGAGCTAAGGCAGATTACGGGTAAAGTGGAGGGGCCCCTAATTCGAGTGGGTGGGCATCTCAATCGAGAGGTTTTTAGCCCATCTCAAGAAGCTCTTTTATCCGCCGCTCTTTTTGAAAGAGAAGACTTAAAAGAAGCTCAAAAAAATGTTTCTTTCTCAGAGTTAGAGTACAGGTCTTTTTTTGGAGATTACTTGCCTCGTGTGAGTCTTGAGGGAAAATACGGGAAACTCACTAACGAAGAACGTGTTTTTAACAGTAAAAGTAATTTTTCTGCACTTCTAAAAGTCTCTATCCCACTTTTTTCAGGGTTAGATACTCTTTACGCAAGGCAGTCAAAAGCATCCGAAATCGCACGCAATGATTTGATTACCACTCGCATTAAACAAGGCATTAAAGTCCAAATAGAAAATGCACTTTCAAGGCTTAAGTCTATCGAAGAACGTCTCAATCTTGAGGAAAAAAACATGGAGCATTCAAAGCAGTACTACGAGATCACACTTTCTGAGTATAAACGTGGAGTTAAAAACTCTCCTGATTTAGCAGGAGCATCTGAGAGGCTCTTTGACGCACGTTTTAGGAATCTGCAGTATAGAAAAGACTTTTATCTGACACGCCTTGAGTTGGCAGGGGCCATAGGCGTCTCTCAGCAGGAATTATTAAAAAAATGAGAAGAATCTTGTCACAAAATAGATACTCAATGCGTATTTTACTCCGAAAGAGGTGGGTTTTCTAATGGCAGAAGACCTAAACATAAAAGGTGACGAAGAGCTTATGGTGTACTATCAAGAGGGCAACGAAAAGGCGTTCGAAATACTCTATGGGCGCCATTCGCAAAAAATCTATGGTTATTTAAAAAACCATCTCAGAAATCCTTCTTTTGCCGATGATGTGTTTCAGGCTACTTTTTTAAAACTTCACAGTAGTCGATTGCGTTATGATCCCGCATTTCCTTTTCTGCCTTGGCTTTTTACAATCTGTAAAAGCGTCATGATTGATCAGATTCGCAAAAAAGAAAGGACTAAAGAAGATCATAATAGTATTGCGCTTGAGTTGGCTCAAGCTGAAGCTCCTGCCATGGCGGTTTCTTTGCCTAGCCTATTAGAGCTACCAGAGATACAACAACAAGCCATTACATTGCGTTATCAGCAAGATCTTTCTTTCGAAGAAATTGCCAAAAAATTAGAAACTTCTCCCTCAAACGCCAGGCAACTCCTCAGTCGAGCAATTCAAAAATTAAAAAAGAGTGCGGGCAAAGGAGATAAAGAAGATGCGTAAACCCATCGACTCCAAAGAGTGGGCAGAGGATTTTCAAATATTTCTTCAATCGAAGGAGTCAAATCCTCCACCCAGAGTGACTGAGCAGATTTTTTTGAAAGTTAATGGAGATCTTAATCCTCTCAGTTGGGCTGTTTTTACTAAGCTCACATTAGTCCAAGCCTGTGTAGGATTGGTAACTCTTCTTTTTTGTCCTCAATTTGGAATCAGTCTTTTTTCTGGAATGGGACTCACGTCGGTGTTTATGCAATTAGGTGAGACTGCTTGCATGGCAGCTTGTGGAGGAGTTTTCTTAGGAGCAGGTTCCTTTGTGGGCGCTCTCATCTTAAAACCCGAAGAAGTAAAAGTGATCAGACGCAATAAGGTTTTACAACTTGCACTTCTTGGGTCACTTTCGATGGGTGCTTTTATTTGCCTTGGCGCGCCAGTTATTATGACGTTAGGGCTTGTCTGGTTGTTGGGTTCTACGTTGGGTGGTATTGCCACCCTTGAGCTTGGCTGGCTTATCCGCTCACAGTTTAGAAGAAAAATGATCTATAGTTTATAAATAAAATTTGTCACAGTTTCAGCCAGGACTCCTTTTTAGGAAGAGAGTTAACAGCGCTTTGACCCTCATAAGCACGCGCTCAACATTTTTAATTTCTAATGTTTTCAATGCGCAAGAGCGTGTCTTCTACGATGTCTTTATGGATCGTCAGATCAAATCTCCATAGCCCCCGCATACCAAAAAAAACCTGTTTATTATAACGACCCTTCCCTTTTTCTTCTACTGGCTTATCGGGGGGGTTCATAGGCATGCCAACCATGTCGTAGGTAACTTTTAGCTCTGCCCCTGTAACAGGATTAGAATTAGAATCTGTAATTTTAAGGGTCAATACGTTCCAACCCAGCTTGAGCTCTGACCAAGTGCCCGCAATCTGATAATATCCATTTGCGCTTTGCTGAGCAGGATCAAGCTTTATGAGATTTGAGTCAGCCCAGCTGGGGTTGGATCCCCCACAAAAAATTCCTAAAATCATTGTAACTACTGACCAGTTACTCCTTCTAAAAACATTAAGTACTGTTTGTTTCATTTTAAAGTCTCCCCATGAGTTGTGGCCAAAGAAATTTGTCGAATATCCCCCAACCTGCTTTTAAAGGCTTAGCCTTGATGTATACCTCTAGGCGGGTATCCGTCAAGTTACAAATGGGTTGCCAGGCCCCAGAAAGAATGACCCGAAATTTATCAATAAACTTTGTCACAGTTTTAAGGTCCTCTTCGTACTTGCCTATAGAAAGGGGATGCAGTGACAATTAAGTTGCTGCGAAAATAGTTATGAAAAAGACACTATTAGTCGTCAGTTTATTGACAGCGGTTCCAGTTTATAGTTTTGCTCGTGGTCATTATGATGGTGGGGTTGAGAGATCAAGTGTAAAACAAGCCAAGTTAGAGAAGAGTTCAGAAGTAAAAAAAGAAAGCAAAACCTCAAATGTTGAAGCTGAAAAAATCCAAGCAGAAAATAAACCTACCTCTCCTGATCGAATGATTCGCAATGTGGGTAGGGCTGGATTTTAAAGGCAAAAAGCTACCCCTATGTCTTAAGTTGACACCCCACCCTAGGGGGAGGGGGTAGCCCTTTACAAATAGGAATGGATCTACTATTCTGCCCGAATGGAGATAAAATTTAGACGGTTAAAAATGACTCTTCTCTTTGTAGCACTCGGCTTAAGTTTTTCAACTTGGGCGGCGGATTTTAAATGCAGTGTTTGCAGCATGAAAATTCCAGAGCATGCAAAAAACCATATCCTCTTACGCAATCAAGATCCGCACCTGAGTCCCCTTCATGTTTGTTCTATTTTTTGCGCTAAAAAAGCCAAAAAGTATGATCCAAAATATTCGAAAGCAGAAGTCACGGATTTTAATCACCCCGACAAAACTCTCTCAGCTGAAAAAGCCTTCTTTTTGAAAAAGAGTGAAAAAATCAAAGCCGATCTAGGCGAACTGGCAATGTCTCCCTATTGGGGAGCTTTTAGTACAAAAGCTGAAGCGCAGGCTGCACAGAAAAAATATGGAGATGGAGAAGTGGTCTTAGGTTTTGAGGAGGCGTTAAAATGAAAAACAAAACAGTTATTTTGGCACTTTTTCTGTTTCTCATTTGGGGTTGTGGTCCTATGAATTCTAAGCCACAAACGAACTTAGATTCTTCGGGCTTGCCAAGTGCTCCATTGAGCACGGGTTCGACTCGTATCTCAAAAAACAACCATTTTTATGTTTATGCTGCGCTAAGCTCTTCTGGGGCTTCTTCTTTAGATGTTGGAGAAAATACCTACCTGATTCGTTTTGCACACTGCGAGGATTTACAAAACCCATCCTCACAAGCTATGCTGAGCGTGACTTATGGGATGCCTGAGATGCCCGAAATGCCATACGAGGAAGTCATTGCCACACGCCAAGAGAACGGTTCTTATGCGGCCATCCTTTTTTTCTCAATGACGGGACGCTGGGAAGTCACTTTAAAAATACAAGATGGTTCCACACGAGACGAGTATGCTTTTGAAGTTAAACTTTAAAAAAGATCTAAAAATATTTTTATTCGTCTTTTCTATTTTATCAATATTAATGGGTTTAAATTTACAAGCGATTTCCCATGCATCAAGCTGTTGTGCGGAAAGTGGAGGCCAGAGCCTATGTGTCTTACCCTCTTCTCAAAACTCACAGTTTGGACTTTCTACGGCCTACCGCTCTAACAAAGGAAGGTTTGACCCCTATGGAGAGTATACCCCAACCAAAGATGTGAATTCTTCGCAAACTATCACAACACTTTTTGGTGCTGCTTATCGTGTAAGCGAAGACTCACAAGTGGGTCTCAGTCTCCCTTTGGTGAGTAATTTTCGGAGACTTTCTGGAAAAAATTATCGGGCGACCTCTTTTGGAGATCCTACTCTAGAGTGGCGTTACAATCTCTGGGAGGATTTAAGTTTTTTGACCTATCGCCCGCAGTTGACTCTCTATGGGGGAGTTAGAATACCCCTGGGTAAATCATTTTATAATTCTTCTGATCCTTATCTTGTGGATGTAGTGGGTGATGGAACAACAACCCTTCATGCGGGTCTAAATACATCAAAGATTTTTCAGCCCATCAAATTCACTCTAGATGGAGCCCTTTTTTATCCAATCAGTAAAAATGTCACCAAAGTACAAGGTGTGCCTATTTCTTCTCCATACTTTTTTAAATCTGGAAACCGAATTCAGCTGATTGAAAGTGCGGGTTACCTTATCAATGAGCATTGGAGTGGGACACTTAGTTTAAAACAACTTTGGAATTTTAATAATAAGATGAATGGAGAAATCATTGCAGGGTCTGCAGGTCGACTTTTTTCTACCCAGACTACTCTTAATTATTTTTATGACACGGCTTTGGGGTTTGGAATTACTTACGAAACAGCTTTTCCATTTTATCGCTATCTTGCCAACCAACCCAATATTGAGTCTGTATCTATTGCTGCTATTTATGGAGGCTTTTTAAGATAAAAAATAGAACTCCTGATTGGTACTCTTGGCTATGAAGTAGGGATTTGATATTTCTCAAAATTTTGAATCAACATATTTCTCAGGATTTTTTAGAAATTCCTGTTTCATTTCTTCGTTCATAAAATAATAAGTTTTGTTCTTAAAATCAGCTTTTGGTGTTTC
>CAZBEI010000076.1:0-18730 GCA_964490895.1 uncultured Bdellovibrio sp.
TACTGCCACTGTCAGCGATGCCCGTTCCTAAGAATTTATTTTTTTCGTCTCCTTGAGATTTTAATAAATTCTTTGGAATGATGGGGTTTTGAGTTTTGATATTCCCTTCGGTGTCACTTGAGTCTGTTTTGCCTAAAATCGGACTGCCATAGGGTATTAGTCCTCCTCCCGCTAATCCTCCTGATAAAAGTTCGGCTCTTCTCCGAAGGACGTCGGCAGCTGCAAGGTCGCCTGCGGCTGTTTCCTGAGGCCCTGGAGCGCCACCAAAGTTGGAGGAAGTTGGTTTTAATGAGTCATTAAAGCCAGGGGGTGGTGGAGGTGCGGGTGCTTGAGCTCTATCACCTCCGCCATTGCTACAGGCAGTTTCTAGTGCAGTAAAAATTAGCACAATAAAAACGGGGAAAAATTTATAAAAAGTTTTCATATCAGCCCTCTTTTCTATCAAATTTATTTGGATTGCCTTCGCAGTAGGGTGCAATCCTTTCGTCGTAATACTTTTCGATTTCTCCGGGAGTGGCTTGCTTTGCGACTTTATTGACGCATTTTAAGCAAGTGCGCATGCTCCTGCAGCTTCCGCAGGAGGACGCCACTTGGCGCTCAACTCGATTGCTCACTTTTTTGATCAGGTCACTGTTGTAAAATTCTTTCCAGCTCCCAAAGTGTTGTCTCATCTCTTGTTCAACGTCATTTTGGATAGTGCAAATTGCAATTTGAAGACTGGTGTCTTCTAGATAAAAAATGATGCCTTTCAGAAGGAGCGCCAATTGTTTGAGTTTTTGTCGCATGGGATTTTTTTCAGAGTCTTTCTCGTCTATCTTAAGGGAATCTTTTAGATCCGTTTCTGATTCTTTGAGGTATTCTTCCAGGTCTTTCTCTTTAAAAAGAGCTTTGTCTTTAGAGAGGCTGATTATTTTTTCACTCAACTCTTTGCTCTCTTGGGTGAGACTTTGCATTTTTAATGCCATCGACTTGCAGCCTGCAGAGTAGGTAATACTTTTTGATTTTTGAGCTTGAGCGATCACTTCGTTCATTTTCTTGTGGATGAGAATGGGAGGAATTCCGTAATACCAAGCTTGAGTGTCGTCGCCTGGTTGAAAAAAAACCACTCCTTTGGAGGACACATACACTTCGGATGTGGTGAGGGCGCAGGTTTCTTTTTTATAGTTGGTTTTTCTTTCAAACTGAAATTGGTTGAAAGATGTAGGGCAACGGCTACAGACTGATTTGGCATAAAACTGAGACTCTGAGGTGTGGAGATTTACGGTCCTCCCGCCGTCTGGGAAGATGATCTTTTGACCGCGAACATCTACACCGTCGTTGTATAAAAAAGCGACATATTGTTTAAAATAAATTTGGATCTTGTCAACGAAATCCGGGATTGTAGCTAATTTTTGAGGTCCAAAGCAGGGCCTAAAAAAGCCCACCCCGCAGGAAAATGGCATACTGTCTTGTGCCTGTGCTTGATAGCATAAAGCGACAAGTCCTATGAAAAAAAATCGAATGTACATTGCATACCCCTTCCTTCAGTATAGAAAAAACTTCTAAAGTTGACAATAATAATATACTATTTATGGAGAACTGAAATAGGTAGGGGGTCTTTTGTGACACAGGTTGGAATCACGGTAATTTTACTTTTAACTTCAAAAGCACTTGTGGCAGGCTCTTTGTCTGAGGCGGAATCTCAGTTTTCGGAAGCCCAAAATAAGTATTTTGAGGCTCTGATTTCTTCTCCCAATTTGAACGAGGAGGAGACAAAGGCGCTTAGGGAAAAAATTCTAAAGCCCGCTTCGCAAGCATTGTATGACACTCTTCGAAAGGAGAATGAGGCCTATGGAAAAAAATATCTAAAGATTCAAACTCCAGAAGAATTTCAAAAGGACAGGGAAGCTGCGAAAAAGGAAGATGCACTTTTAGAGAATCATAAAGACACAGAGGTGAGTGGCCTTTTAGAGTTTACTCGAAAATTAAATCAACCTTCTGAGCCCACTCCACTTAGGCAACCAGCCGCTTCGTCGGAGGTTGTCATTGATGGAAAAGATGTTCCGAAATTGATCGAATTTAAGCCTAAAAAATAATTTTAGTTGCTTCCTCAAAACTCCGGTGGTTAAAGTAATCCTCATGTCAAAAGTAAAAAATCTAGCTTTAGCTACACAAGGGCGTCTGAAAATCGAATGGGCCGAAAGCCGAATGCCGGTTCTTATGAAATTGAGAAAAGAGGGCCAAAAAACGCTCCCCCTTAAGGGCATGCGCATTGCAGGTTGTCTTCATGTTACGAAAGAAACAGCCGTTCTCATAAGAACACTGCAGGCTGCTGGAGCCGAGCTGTCTTGGAGTGGTTGCAATCCCCTCTCCACGCAAGATGACATTGCAGCTGCTCTTGCCGATGAGGGAGTCTCTATTTATGCTTGGCATGGGATGACTAAAGAGGAGTTTTACTGGGCTATCGAAAAAACTTTGGAGATCAAGCCGACGCTGACTCTAGATGATGGGGCAGATCTTATATTTACAGTTCATTCGAAACATCCTGAACTATCCAAGGGGATTTTAGGAGGCACAGAGGAAACCACTACAGGTGTCCATCGCTTGAGAGCCATGGCAAAAGATGGCGCTCTCAAATATCCAGTGCTTGCTATCAATGACGCTGAAACCAAATGGGATTTTGACAATGTATATGGGACCGGCCAAAGCTCCATTGACGGAATTTTGCGTGGCACCAATGTCCTTTTGGGAGGCAAGGTTTTTGTCGTTGCAGGTTTTGGGCATTGCGGCAAAGGTTGTGCGATGAGGGCGAGAGGCCTAGGGGCCAGAGTTGTTGTGACAGAGATCAAACCCACCGCTGCTCTCAAGGCAGTGCTAGAAGGTTACGAAGTTATGCCTATGGAAAGGGCTGCAAAAATAGGTGACATTTTTATCACAGCCACAGGCATGAAAGATGTGGTGATCAAAAGTCATTTTGAATCGATGAAGGATGGAGCCATCGTCTGTAATACGGGCCACTATGATTGCGAACTCAATCTGGGAGACCTCCAGGCACTGTCTACTCAAGTGCGCGAAGTGAGGCCCAATAACGAAGAGTACACCTTTAAAAATGGAAAAAAGATTTACGTTTTAGCAAAAGGCAGACTTGTCAATCTTGCGGCGGCCGAGGGGCACCCCTCCGAAGTGATGGATATGTCTTTTGCCAATCAATATTTGGGTATGGTTCGCTTGGCAAAAGAAGGTAAAAACTTAAAGCCTGATGTCTATGACATTGACCCTAAACAAGATCAAGAACTTGCACTCATTAAACTCCATGCTCTCAATATGCAGATCGACGAGCTCACTCTCGAGCAGAAAAAATATGCTGTAGATTACTCTGCGGGCACATAATCTTGCTTCCTTATTTTAAGCCTCCCGAAATCCATCTTGTGGGCCCGGTCACGCTGCACCTTTTTGGATTGCTTGTAGCGACAGGGATTTTAGCGGGGATTTGGCTTGTTTATCGGCGTGCGCGCGAGTATCGGATCTCAGAAGAAGAAATGAGCGGTGCGATTGCCTGGGACCTAGGCGCTGGTTTTTTCGGGGCACATGTATTTGAAATCTTATTTTACACTCCTGAGAGGATTACAAACGAAGGTCCTTTTATATTATTAAAATTCTGGGATGGAATTAGCTCTTATGGTGGTTTTTTTGGAGCTGTCTTGGGATTGACCTATTATTTTCATCGTCTCAAAAAACCTTGGCTCGTGCATGCGGATATTTTACTTCAAGGGCTTGTGGTAGGGTGGGTTTTTGGTCGGCTGGGATGCACTTTGGCTCATGATCATATTGGAATTTTGACTGATTTTTTTCTTGCGTTTAAGTATCCCGATGGAGCTCGCCATAATTTGGGTTTTTACGAATTTCTTTTGACCCTTTTTGTTTTACTTCCGACCTGTGTGCTTCTAAACAAGCGCCACCTCCCTGGACTGTGTCTGGCGGTAGTTTCGATGATTTACGCTCCTGTGCGATTTGGACTGGATTTTTTGCGTGCGACAGATAAGGCCAACTCAGACATTCGTTACTTCGGGCTTACCCCTGCACAATATGCCTGTATTGGGGTTTTTATTTACGGCCTTTTTCTTTTGAGACGCGTGTTAAAAACTAAACCTATTTTTTAGCAGGGTTTGTTTTCTGTATCTCCACACCCTTGGGTCCCAAGAGATCTTTGACGTTATCGATCCCTTGATGGACTCCTTTGAGAGTTTCAGCTCCTTTTTCGATTGCACCAGCTTTGGGTTGTTCCATGGCTTTCGACATCCCAGAAGGAGAAGCAGAAGGAGAGGCGAGAAACGGGCAATTTGTACCCGAAATAGAACAAACAGTTGCGTTTTGAGCAGGATTTTGTTTAGTCTTTCCATTTTCGCATATGCAAGCTTCGATTGTTTTGTCCGCTTCTTTGGAATCATCTCCACCACCACCATTACAGTGGTAGAGCGTAAAAGCCAAAAGGGTGATCGAAAGTGCAGTCAAAACTCTAAATTTTATTATTCCTGAACGGTTCATATATTCTCCTATTTCCTAATTTGAGCGTTTTATGAGTTTCCTGGTGCCTGCTGGTGTACCTACTAGATCTTTTGCATTTTCTATCCCTTTTTCAACACGAATAAGGGAGTCTGCTCCACTTTCGAGTGCTCCTTTGGTCCCTGGCAGCACTGCTTTGGGCGGAGAGCTCGGTTCAACTTTTGGAAAGATCGGCATTGGCAAGGGGGGGCCACAAGATATTCCAGCCAATCGGCTATCGCAGACATGTTTTCTATCAGTATAGTTTTGAGTCCAAACCCCTGTGCGAGGATCGCAAATACAGCCTTGAAATGGATCGGGAGTTCTATTTTCACTCTTGGGGCAAGCGGTTAACATCGGGATGAGCGCGATGAGAAAAGAAAAGAGAATTAAAATGTTATACTTCGTCACCATCTTACTTCAATCCTTTTTCCAGGATTGATACTTCAATCCTTTTCCCAAGATTGATACTTCAATCTTTTTGCTAGAGTTGCTTATTTCGCCTGTTGCATAAGGATCTGAGCTGAAATTTTCGCAATAAGGGGCCAATTTTTCGCGAAAAATAGCCTCTACTTCGGTGGGTGCATAGTGGTTTGCAACACGGTCTGCACAAGATAAACAAGTGTTCATTTGTCTGCAAAAACCACATTCCATGGCTACTTTTCGTGCGACTCTTTTGGTGACTCGGTTGACAATTTGATTGTTAAAAAACTCACTCCAGGTGGTAAAATGCTGTCTAAACTCAATGCCTGTTTTTTCGAAGACAGTACACGCCACCAAATAAACAGCGGCTGCTTCAATATTGAGAGTAATGCCCATCAGTTGGTACACAAGCTGTTTGAGCTTTGCCTCCATGGGGTCTTTATTGGCTACCTCACGGTTGACCAGATTTAATCCTTCGTTTGACTCATTTTGGGATTGGTTTGGAGGGGCGTGTTTTGTCAAAAAGCGCTCAAACTCGCCTTCAGTTTCAACGATTTGTTTCATTCCACTTTCGCCCATGAGTTTGGTGAGGTCTTTTAAGACTCCATTTTTTTCGTTTGTGAATCGATCCATTTTTAGACCAAAAGACTTGCAGCCATCGCTGAATACAATAGTCTGAGTTTTTTTAATGTCTGCGAGTGCTTCATTTAGTTTTTTTTCTAAAACGACGAGTATACTTCCATAAAAATAGGATTCTGTGATTTTGCCCGGGTCTACTAGAATTTTTCTTGGAGTCATGGTGACATGAAGTGGCGTGGGTCCGCAGGATTCGTTATAGTTATTTCTGGAGTATTCTTCGGTAAAGCGGTTAAACCTGTTTTTACAGATTGCACACACTGGGCTTCCGTAGGGCTCTGCCTCGCCTGTGGCAAGATTTACGGACATTCCAGTAGGAAAATTTACGGCTTGTCCATGGATGTCCTTGCATTTGTTATAAATACAGCTGCCCCAAGTCATCATAAGCTTACGCACATCTCCTTGGATCTTTGGGATTACGGCTTGCGGATTGTTGTCACAGGCCCTCAAAAAACCAGTGCCACAGGGAACTCGAGTTCTATTTTCATCTGTGTATGCAAGATGCACCATAGCAATAAAGACAAAAACACTAAAAACGAGGTGTTTAGAAAAGTTCGTCACCCTATTTGCTTTTGATTCCCCCATACGAATTCTCAGCCCCTTTATACCTATTGTAAAAAATATTAATGCAGGTGACAATGTTTATTATGATAAGTGTGATATTTTATCAAAATACTAAATTATTAAAATTGATTCATGTAATTTTGTTGACAAATTTGTTTTATTTTAATTTTGCATTTTCTGGGGCGAAACTCACTGAGGCAGAAAACTCTTTATCCAATGCCAGCAATCGTTATTTCGATGCTCTGTTTGAGGGGGGTCCTAAATCACACAAGGAAGTCCTGCAAATTCGAGAACAAACAATCACCCCAGCGATGGACAAAGTGATGCAGGTTTTAGAACGAGACAATCAAAATTTTACAAAAAATAATGTGAGTTTGATGCCTCAGGAGCAATTTCGCTCAGAAATTCAAAAAGCGGAGAGTTCTATTCTCAATTGGCCTCAAAAGAACGAACCTGTAAAACACTTTGTAGATTTTGCACAAAAGTATTTTGGCTCAGGTTTTAGTGATCATGCTTTGGCTGGGTTACCAGGAAGCGAAAACCTACCGCCCGCACAAGATGCCACCGGGGCTCGGGCAGGCAGAAAGGCAGCTTCCGTCCCTCAAAATTCCATCGACGGCTCCAAAGTCCCAAAGGTTTTAGTTTTTCCTGGCCCTCAGAAGAAAAAAGAAGAGTCTTTAGAAGACTTTCTTAAATGATAAAAGGTAGCCCAATAAATATAAACCATCCCAATAAGATTGACGGCTAGTCTCGAATAGACAGCTCCCACCGCACCAAATCGCGGCACCCAAATCAAATTGAGCACAATAAAAACACAGAGCTGAATAAAGTTGAGGATTGCAAATCCCTTGCTCCATCCAAAAACATAAAGCACAACGCTAATCGGGGTGCACAAAAAATCGACGAGTACGGTGACCAGTTGCATTTGAATGAGAAAAGTAGTGTCTTGGTATGCGCTTCCAGCAATCCAAATCAAAAGGGGAGGCAAAAACCAGCAAGAAGCAGCTAAAAGGGCCCCAATGGGGATTAAAAAATATTTGATCTTACGCAAGTAAAGTTTGATGTCTTCTAGACTTTGAGTTTGACTGAGCCTAGGCAAAACGGTGGTATAGATTGCCCGGATGATAAAATGAATGGGGAGCGTGAGCCGGCCCACCGCAGCAAAAGCAGCCACGACGGAGTTGCTATGATAGTGAGCGACAAATTGGGAGTCAATATTGCCGATGAGGTGCACGGTGATCCAAGAGACCACAATCCAAGCATTATAAGATCTAAATTTTTTAGAAAGTTCAGGTTCTAAAAGAACATTTTCTGAGTCTCTTTTTTTGAAGGAGATGGAATACATCAACAAAAAAGCCGCAATTCCAAGTAGGGGCACACTGAGGTAGATAAAACTCACCGTGCGCAATAAAGGCAGTCCTAAGCACACACCAAGGAAGCAAAGAGAGATCCGAAAGAGAGAAGAGGACGTGTCCCAAAGGGTAAAATATTTAAAAAGTTGGTGAGCTCTAAAATAACCTAAAACCCCATTGTAGAGGGATGTAAAAAAGGCTCCACCAACACCCAGAATAAAATAATAACTAAAATCTTTTCGGTGATAAAATTTTTCACAAATGGGAGCCGTAAAAAATAAAGTTATCAAACTTAAAACTAAAGAATATAGAAAAATCCTTTTAAAAAAAAATCGTTCAATTGATTTTGATTCTGGCTTTAGCGAATACTCTGCTCCAAATCGGACGTAACTTTCGATCCACCCCAAATGGATGAGTCCAGACAAGAGCATGAGTACCGAAGAAAAAAGTGCAAATGTCCCATAGTCGGAGACTGACATCCTTCGGATGAGAAAGATATTCAAGGCGTATCCCAGTGTCGCAGTGCACAGTTGTGTCAGGAGTGCGAGTTGAGTATTTTTTCCGGTTTTAGATCGGAGTGCTGAGGTGATTTCAAGGTAGATTTTTTTAAGCATTTCTTGAGATTTCTTTGGCTGGGTTTCCAACGACTGAGGTGCCCTCTAAAACGTCTTTGGTCACAACTGCTCCAGCCCCGATGACTGCTTTTTTCCCAACTCTCACCCCTTTGAGTAAGATGGCATGAGCTCCAACCCAGGTGTCTTCTCCAATGGTGATTTTTGCGCTGATGCTGCCCTGTTCCACCATGGGTTTATGGTGATCTTTGTACTGATGATCGGTGTCGATCAAGGTCACCTGATGTGCAATTTGGGTGCGGGCTCCGATTTTAATTTCTAGATTAGAGGCCACCAGCGTCCCTCGTCCAATAAAAACACCCTCTCCAATAAAAAGTTTTGCATTGGGTCCTACAAAAATTTCAGTATCATTGGCCAGGATGACATTATTTCCAATGATGACTTGAGCATTTTTACCCAGGGATAGGTGTGTTCTTTTGCGCGGAGAAAAATGATGCCCAACTTGTCCGCCCTCCTTCTTAATTTTATTTTTCCAGTGCCAGGCCCTCAGTTTTTGGATAAAATTTTGAGAGTGAAAGGCCATTTTGTCGTAAATCTTAAGCAATATCATGAAAGCTCCTTGCAGCTTCAGTTGCATTGTGGGGCAATAGCGCTATTTTTTCAGAAGAAATCAGCCAGACTTTTGTGACAAAATCTTTCCATGCTTGAGTCACAAAGTAGTGATCAGCAGATTGAAAAAAAAGACGGTCATTATAAGGAGGCCATTTTTTTTGTGAGAGGGCTTGTTTGATTTGAAATAAAGTTTGTCTCACTTGTTCTAAGAGAATAAAGCGAGGTGGGGTTTGATTCAAAGAGGGAAAAACCGAGATGGTTTTTCCTAGCTTTTTTAGCTCAAACCAAGTTTCCGGATCTTGATTAGAAAAAAAACAAAGTGAGTCAAAATCTTTTACCTTGTGTTTTAGAGGATCAAAAAAAGTGATTTCAAGGCCATTTTTTTTGAGTGCGCTCGCAAAAGTATCAATCCACACAAGAGCTTGGGTTCGGTCTGAATTAACAAAAAAAGAGGGATGGGCAATAAAAAGAGGCATTTCATAAAAGAGTATTCCAAAAATGACTTTGAGTGAAGTAACATTAGAGGAAATGAGAATTCTTTTTGCTACCTATGCAATGGCATTTCAAAACCCAGGTGGAGGAGAGCGTGTACAGCTCGATTTAATGAAGGCTCTTATTAAACGAGGGCATGATATCGAAATTTATAGCCCGTGGCGTCACGAAGTTTCTAGGTTTGATCTCATTCATTATTTTTCTACGGGTGAGCATTCGATGTGGGAGGCTTTCAAGGCGCTTGCACCATTGACTCACCTGTGTGTGACTCCTACCTTTCAGAAACCAAGACACGGGATGAAATTTATTTTTTCTCGAGTGTTTAATAAAATTATAAATCGAGGTTCTTATTTTGAGAAGCCAGATTTTTATTTCCCGACGACCGATGCAGAAGCCTTCAATTTAAAAAAATACTTGGGAGTACCAAAAGGTAAAATGAAGGTGATCAAAAATGGAGTGAATCCTCATTTTTTACATGCGGATCCTGCTTTTTTTCGCGGTCAAACTGGAATAAAGGGTCCCTTTATTTTACATGTAGGGCGGTTTGATCCTGTAAAAAATCATTTTAAAATCATAAAGGTCGCAAAAAAATTAAAAGCCCAGCTGGTCTTTATTGGGGATCCCAACATGGACCAAATGGATTATTATCAAAAATGTAAAGAGAAGTGCGTTCCCAATCAAACTTTTTTTTTCCCAGCTGTTTCTAATGAAGATCCTTTTTTAGCTTCGGCCTATGCAGCTTGCTCTGTTTTTCTGATGCCGAGCCTTTTCGAGACTTTTGGGATTGCAGCACTCGAAGCGGCTTTGGCTGGGGCTCCGGTGGTGGTCACTAAAAATATTTTATCCCGCAGGGAGTTTGCTTCTTTTGCTGAATTTGTAGATCCCCTTGACTGCGACAAAATCGCAAATGCTGTTCGGCCTTTTTTGAAGCAAGAGTTTCACCAAAGTTTAGATTTCAGGAAAAATTTGCTGACGAAATACAGCTGGGATACGATTGCGGGGCATTTAGAGCAAGTTTATTTGAGGTTATAGGATTTCGCTCCTAGGTAAGCTCCAGATTGTCGATGAGACGGGTTGTCCCTAAGTGTGCCGCAATAGCTACAAGAGCGCCTTCGTGGGTGACTGCCTTAAGTGGCTGCAGTGTTTTGCGGTGACAGATCTCTAAGTATTGAATTTTAAAGTCTGTGAGCAATTCTTGCCCTATTTTTTTAAGCGCTTGAGTGTTTTTTTCTCCGCGCTCATAAGCAGATTTTATGGCTTTTAAGCTTTTATAGAGAGTCGCTGCCCTTTCTCGTTCCTGGGGTAGCAAGTACTGATTTCTAGAACTTATCGCCATGCCGTCAGCTTCTCTGAGAGTTGGGCAGGCAATGACAGAGCAAGGAAAGTTCAGGTCCACAATCATTTTTTCGATGACTCGGACTTGTTGGTAGTCTTTGTTTCCTAAGTAAAGAAAATGAGGCTGAACTAAGTTGAGCAATTTTAAAACAACGGTGGCCACTCCCCTAAAATGTCCCGATCGAAAAGCGCCACAAAGCGGAAGGCTTAAAGACTCCTCTATGACAGAGGTAGAACGGTCGGGCGGGTACATGGTTTGTGTGTCAGGATTAAATAAAATGTCTATCCCCTGCTTTTCTAACAGTTCACAGTCTTTTTCGATCATTCGGGGGTATTTGGAAAGGTCCTCCTCGGGGCCAAATTGGAGTGGGTTTATAAAAATGCTGACTGCTGTTTTTTTGCATTGTGCTTGAGATTTTTCCATCAGGGAGAGATGGCCTTTGTGCAAAGCGCCCATGGTGGGGACAAATCCTAGGGTGTCAGAATATTTTAAACTTTCTCTCCACTCTCTCAACTCTTTTAGGGTTTGTATGATCTTCATGAAATTTCTGTTTCTATCAGGGTTAAAAGTTTTTTGGCTAGGTTTTCTTTACTGTCTAAATCTAGTCGTAGGGGAGCTTTCTTTTTCTTTAAAAATAAACCTGCATTGGTGTTTGTCCCAAACCCTGTCTTTTGATTTTTTGAAACAAGGTTGGCAAACAAGAAATCTAGATTTTTATTTTTAAATTTTAAAACAGCATTTTTTTCCAAATATTCTGTTTCGGCGGCAAATCCAAAAAACCATTGGTTTTTTTGTGATTGAGCTTTGAGGGTCATTAGAACATCTGGAGCTGCCGTGAGTTTTAAGAGCGAGTTTAAGGATGAGGATGGCAGGCTGCGTTTTAATTTATGCTCTGAAGTTTTCTCTACTTCGTAGTCTAATACAGCAGCGGCGCTGATCACACCGCTCACTTGCGGCAAGAGGGAGAGAGATTTTTTTAACATTTCGGATGCTGTTCGGACTTCGAAGAGGTGGAATTTTTTTTCAGTCCCCAAGGGGGGGCGCGGTTTTTCTACCCCTTTGTCGATACCTAAAACATAGAATATTTCGGCCCCTTTTTTGAGTGCTTCTTGAGCAAGTGCTGCGCCCATTTTTCCAGTGGAAGGGTTGGTAAGGTACCGGACTGGATCTAAAAAGCTGACAGTGGGTCCAGCTGTGATTAAAATTTTCTGATTGAGAAGCGGAGTTTGTGGAGGGGTTAACAGTTCTAAAATTTTTCTAGAGATGGCTTTGGATTTTGCAAATTTGCCTATTCCTAGTTCACCACAGGCCAATACCCCTGTCGCTGGCATAATAAAATGACACCCACGCGAGACGAGTGCTTTGACGTGAGCTTGTGTGATCTCTTTATCCCACATCACCGTATTCATAGCTGGAGCAATCAGAAGAGGAGCCTTTGTAGCCAGTGCAATCGTGCTCACTAAATCATCTGCGAGTCCTAAAGAAAGTTTTGCAATCAGGTTTGCAGTGGCCGGTGCAAGGACAAAAAGATCAGCCCAGCGAGCCAGCCGAATATGTTCGGTGCCTAAAATCTCTTTTCCAAACAGATCTGCATAGACTGGATGGCCGCTCAAAGTCTCTAAAACTAAAGGAGAGACAAATTTTCCGGCACTTTTTGTAAGAATACACCTGACTTCTATTTGGTTATCTTTTAAAAGAGATACAAGATCAGCCACTTTATAAGCAGCAATACTGCCAGAAATCCCAATTAAAATTTTTTTACTGTGTGAGCGTTCCATAGTGGTATAAACCAATGAGGGTCAAATCCATTTCAACTTGAAATCGACGAGAGAGTTTAAGGTAGTGGAGAGATCCGCCCGTTGCAAAAAAAGTGGGCGTGCGAAAGCTCTTAGGAGAAAGCGCGTGCCAGTCTTTTAATAATAAATCTGTCATGCCTTCAATCATAGCCTCATAACTTAAAAGAACTCCGCTTGTGAGCTGTGTTTCGGTTGTTTTGCCAATACTAGAGGTCGGCCGTTTGAGTTCTACAGAAAAAAGTTTTGCGGCTTTTGTCTGAAGTGCCTTAAATCCAATTTCTAGCCCTGGCACTATTGCTCCTCCAAGGTATGCAGGTCGGTCGTCGACGAGACAAAAAGTGGTGGCGGTTCCCGCATCCACAATTAAAAAGGGAGACGGAGCTAAACTCAAAGCTCCTGCCACATTGGCCAACCGATCTGCTCCCAATTGATTTGGGTAGGGCAGCTCGAGTTCAAATTCACGCCTTGTTTCAGAGTGAATAAACAAACACGGTATCCTATGACCCAATATTTGGAATGCAGGGGTCACCACTGCTTCTAAACTTGGCACTACAGTAGAGATGATGGCTCTTTGAATTCCATTCCAGAAATTTTGACTTTTAAGATGGTGGATAAAAATTTGGGAGAGGTGAGAAAAATATTCGTCCGAAGTTGCTTCGGGGTCCGTTCGAAATCGAACTCTGGCAATGAGCTTGGACGAAGGATGCTCAAAGAGTCCGGCTACGGTGTGGGTGTTGCCGATATCCAGGCACAGCCAATGTATCATTTAATTTTCCCTCAGATTTTACTTCAGAAATAAATTCTTTGACTGCTTTTTGAATGAGTTGTGCAACTTGTGCTTTGGGCAGAGCAAACTTGGGTGGGGGTTTTACGCCGAGCCCGATGAGATCATTGATGACGAGCACCTGTCCAGAACACTCAATGCCCGCGCCAATCCCGATCGTGGGGATGGCAATGCTGCTTGTGATTTCGGCAGCGACTTCGGGGATAATACACTCTAAAACAATAGAAAAAGCTCCTGCAGCTTCGAGTTCTTTTGCAGATTCGATCAAATAATTCACATTCTCTTTTGTCTTGCCGTGGAGATAATATCCCCCCAGTTGATGTATCGACTGAGGTACTAAACCAATATGCCCCATCACGGGAATTCCTTCGGCCACTAATCTTTTGACTGTGGCGGTGGCTTTGAGACCACCTTCGATTTTGACCGCCTGACAGGAGGTTTCCTGAAAAACTCGGACCGAAGCTCGAAGCGCGGTTTCTGGATCAGTGGTTGTTCCAAAGGGCAAATCACAAATGACCAGTGCGCGCTTACTTCCTCTCACTACGGCTGCCGTGTGACGAATCATGTCGTCTAATTTTACAGGAAGAGTGGTTTCGTAGCCTAAAACTACATTTCCAAGGCTGTCTCCCACCAGCAGCAATTCCACTCCGGCTAGATCTAAAATTTCTGCCATTACAGCATCATAAGCTGTGAGCATGGTGATTTTTTCGCCTGATTGGTAAAGAGCCTGAATCTCTCTTAAAGTAATGCGCTTGGGGTTCTCCGCATGAGTCGACATGCCCAGGTTTATAGCATTGAGTCACGCAATTGGGTAATGTTTTCAGGGGCTACGTAAATTCGTGTAATGGTTCTATTTTTACTATACTTTTCGAATAAATCTGTACACTCCTCGAGTGGAATAAAGTGTGGAGGATGAAGGTGGTTGTCGTATCGAACAAAAATTGGGTCTTTTACTGTTTTAAAATATTTGGAAAGCTCGCTTGTCGAAGTCACTTTGAGATAAGGGGTGTCTTTCTCTTCTAATTTTTTTAGGGTTTGCTCAAGGAGTTCCTTTTGCTCTAGGTCGCTAGACTTTGTGGCGGGTATCCCACTGTGAAGTTCGACAAGGACGCGGTAGGGGCGTTTGTCCGAAATCCTCTTGGCCCATGGGTTTTTATTTTGCGAAAGATGGGTGTGGAGGTGGGAGTCATTGTAGTCAATGTACTTTTCAATATCCGAGGGCAGAAAGTAGCTGCAGTCTTTGCTTTTTAAATATTGACTTAACATTTCGTCAAAAACCACACTTTTATAATGAAAATAAACCATCAGGAACATATGAAAACGGGAAATTAAAAAATCCTCAAAAGCATACAGAGCTCGATGCTCTAAACACAAATAAGCTCCCTTGTTTTGAATCGTATAGGTGAGGTTTCCAACGAGCCAATCAAAATCAAACTGTCCATAGCTGACGCCCGCATGGAGACTGTCACGTCTTAAGTAATCCATTCGATCTGCATCTAACTCGCTTGAGATCAGTTGATGCAAAATAGGTCTGAAATTTACTTTTGTGCCTTCAAGATCTCTCAGAAAAAAATCATCTCTAACAGGAACATGGGAGTCCACCAGGGCTGCAATATGGATGGGCTTAAATCCACTCCTTTGGCCTAATTTTTCAAGCTGTGGAGTCAGCGGAGAGTCTAAAATGATCTTGAGAGTATAGTCCTCGTGGGTTGCATTTCGAGAAGGTTCGCGCTCATCTTTTTGCTCATAAAGAGGCAGGCCCAGTTTTGACAAAGGGGGCATCGCAAACTCGCTCGTGTGAGAAAGGGGTCCGTGTCCGATATCATGAAGCAGCGCAGCTAGACGAACTAAAGCACGAAATGCATTAAAATCATCTTTTAACAGGGGTGGTAAAAGGGACGGTAAAAGGCGTGGCGAAATAGGGGAAGACTTAAAAATACGATCAAACGCCTGAGTGGCAGTCTGTAGAGTCCCGAGGCTATGGATATAGCGATTGTGTGTTGCGCTTGGAAAAGTATATTCCGCAAATCCAAGCTGTTTAATTTGCCTTAGTCTTTGAAAATAAGAAGAGTCAATAACAGGGAGCTCCTCTGGAGAAATTCCAATGGATCCGTGTATGACGTCTCTAATTTCCAAATGTGCCTTTTATTCTTCTGAGTCTCCATGTTGGTGGTCAGATCCACCCATGGCTCCACTCAAAGCGCCCCCTGCAAGTCCTCCAGCAAAACCAGCAGCGGCGGCCGTTCCAAGTGTTCCCAGAGTTGAGCTCTTTTGGGACATCGCAGAAGCTTGTGCCTGTCTCAAGGCTTGAGGTTTAGGTTTTCTTTGAGGTTTCCTGGTTGCTTTGCTCGCTACTTTTTTAGCAGCTTTTTTGGGAGCTGCTTTTTTCTTTGTTTTCCCTATTTTTCGCAAAGCACTCATTTTTTTTGAGGTTTTCTTTTTAAGGGCTTTTCTTTTTAATTTCTTTTTTGCTTTTTTCTTCGCCATGGCTTTTTTTCTCCAAAATTTAAATTAAGTCCAAAATAAAACAGGACAATTCTTATAAGCCATAGGTGCAAGGGGATTGCAAGAATTAATGTTCGATCAGGTCAAATTCATTGCCTTTCATATCGGCGTCAGTGGGAATAAAGTTATTCCATTTTTCTGAGCCGTCAGTAGTGGACCCCCCGGCTCTTTGCATGAGTGTCTTAAAAGCGACTATTTTTACGCTATACCCACTCCTGCCTTTGGATACAAAGCTTCCGTCTTTGACATCATTCCATGAGGTTTTCAGTTTTTTTGGGTCATTTAGGAAAATATCTTCCGATAATTTGATGGGTTCCGAGGGTTTTGATGCGGTGGGTCTTGTTTTGAATGGATCCACTAAGATAGCGATATTAAAGCCTTCTCCGTTTTCTCCCTGGCCTTCTCTCAAACGCTTAAAATATTCGGCTATGCCGTTCATGAGTTCCGTTTTATATTCCGGCTTAAAGGTTGCCGATCCTCCAAGAGGCGGCTTTAATAATTCGTCAATCATTTCTCGAATTTCGCTGTCTGCACTGCCACCACGGGATGTTTTTTCGTAGGAAATCACGGGTGCCCAAAAGGCATAGATTCCCTCCTCGTCAAAATTTCGATCAAAAGGGTCGTCTACTACTAAATCGTTAATGATATTATACTTCCCTGCTTCGAACGGGTTTGGCACCATTCCCATCTGATAACAGCTCTCTAGGGTGCCTTGATCAATCGTGATGACATCGCTTTTTGCTCCTCCTGCTCCTGCCCCTCCACAGTTTTTGAGTTGTTCGAACATGCTACGGATTACAAAATTTTGGGACCACCCTTTTTGAGGGGTATCCCCAATCTGGACAGCAAGGTTTGGGATGGTGCCCTTGATGCCGCCAAGAGTGCTTGGGATATCTTTGCCCAATGCCTCTTTCAAAAAATCTGTTGAGCTAATGGCCTGTAGGGGTGGTGATATTCTGCTTCCAAAGGGTTGGGCTGCTGCATAGGCTCTGAGATCAATATCTCCAAAAGGAGAGAGGAGGAGGTGAGCTTTTGCCTTCAGTCTCACGGCATAATAAGTCAGTTTTGTAGGGTCTTTGACAAAGCCAACAGGGACTTTATCTGGAATAGTGGTGATTTGTGCAAAGGATTCGCAGTCTTTGGGATCTTTTGGATCTTTGCCATTTTCTTTGAGCTGAAAATTTACGGAATAAGCATCAAATCCGAGTGTAATGGGTTTAAGGCGGATAAGTTCTCCTGGGAGGAGTTCATCCAATTGGATATCTGCACTCGGAAAAGCATGGGTGCCCAAAGAATTATAAGCCGAAAAAAAGGCTTGAATCACCCTTTCGTGGGCTGCGATGTCTCCTGTGTTTGATAAAGTTCTGGCTTTATCAAAGTTTACTGTTTTTTGAGCCGGAAAGTTAACGGAGTCTGCCAGTGTCTCAATTCTTTTTTTTAAAATCAGTTCTCTGGGGATGAGCCCTAAGCCGTGTGCCACACCTTGGATGATATCCGCAATTTTTTGTAGATCTCCTGTAAAAGATTTTAGAAGGTATTGGTAATCAGGGTCTGTGTTCCAGAGCCATTGTTTCAAAATAAGCGAATTGGTATCGCCAATAGAGAGGCAGTTTTTTTCTCTTTTTGCCTCTAGTTTGAGGAGTCCTTCTCTGAGAGTTTCATTGATTCGATCTAAAAGAGCTTGGCGCGGAATTTTGATTGCTGGCAAGTTAAACACTCTGCAGAAGTTATCGTTGGTATCCCAAATAATACACACAGCGGGAACCTTAAAGTCATGTCCGGGATCAGTGTCTGGAGACCAGGCTCTGAGTTCCCCCTTGCTTCCGTACAGAGATTGTTGAGTCATGCCAGCAACAACATAGTATCGGTATAAAAATTTCTTGTACTGCCGGCGCATTTCGTAGTTGAGGTAGGCGATGTGATTGAGTTGTCGAGCTTGAGTGGCTGCTCCTGAATAGGCGGCCATGTCGGCAGCGTTTTGGAGGTTTATTTTTGCATTGATGAGAGTGCCCGTGTTCACCACAAAGGCAAAAAACAAAATAAAGGTGAGGATGAGCAGAGCGATCATGATAGAGGCTTGGCCTCTTGGGTATAAAGGGCTGGAGGGCCTTGGATATAAAGGCCCGGAGGGCCTTGAGTACAGAGGAGCTTGGCCAGAATAACTTCGCATATCCTCTAAGCATCTTTTGGGTGAGCCTAAGATCCTATTCCACATAAAAATTCTATTTTCCCCCGCTCTGTTTATTTTCTCAAACTGCTTGCTCTCTGTCTATCTGTCAAAGGATTAGGCACTTTTTTGGTCTAAAAGCATTTTGACTCCAAGCATTTCTTTGGGTTAGAGGGCTTGAGATTGGAACGAAAATTGCTAGAGGGAGCCTGGGTTTGTGGGCAGGGGAGTTGTGAGATGTGTTTATGAAATGGTTTGTTTTCCTTTGCGGTTTGTTGTTTTACTCGGTTGCCTTTGAAGCAAGTGGTGAAGCCAGTGATGGAGCTCCCGGTGTCGGCAATATTGCGGACCTGATCGGTGGGGCCAACTCTATTATTTTTCCTCAGTTCCAACCCTATGAACTCAAGGCAGGTGAAACGTGGTGGAGCACTGGAACTTATCAAAAAGGGCAAATCCCCCCAGAACTGCCCGGCGCGTTAAGTAGCACAACTTTGGCTACAGAGCTTAAACCGGTATTTGAATTCCCGGGTTATCAAGATGGATTTTGGTTGGGCACCGAAGCAGGTCAGTTTATATAGAGGACATGGGATTTCGGCGTTTGGGACAGTGGTGGATGTGACTCTCGTGTTTTGTCTTTGTGGCTCTGGGATTTTTTGACGAGCTTTAAGTAGATAGGCGAAGAAATAAGTTCATATGTTTTAATATTTTAAACTCGGTTTTTATTAAAAAAAAGCTATTTTTATGTATTTTTTTGTTGATTTTATGGTTTTATTAAGAGATAGATCTTCCTGTCTTTTCTTTAAGAAATGCACATGCCTTAAAGAAAAGAACTCTGGGAGGATTGAAAAGTGATGAACTTAAATTTGAAAACTTTGTCTGATTCAGAACTTCTTGTTCCAACAAAAAAAGCAGTGACTCGCGAAAGAGAATCGGCTACTTTTTCGGAGGCTCAAGGGCCAGAGCTTGAAAA
>CAZBEI010000077.1:0-9314 GCA_964490895.1 uncultured Bdellovibrio sp.
GGTAAAGCGGTGGTCTTTTTTTGGGATCCAATTTTTGATGTTCTTCGGAGAGTTTATAGTTCAAATTGACAATTGCTTCTGTCAAGTTGGAATGTTTTTTTGCTTTTTCTACCCCTGGGTTTGCACTCTCTGGTGGGCCGAAAAAAGTTCTAGATGTTGTATCTGTTTCTAAGAGTTGTAGAGCATTTAAGGATTTGTACGTGATTTTCTTGCCACTGTAGTAAAAATCAAGGCCTGGTTCGAAGGGGACTAAAAAAGGTTCATGAAAAAACGGTAGCGAGAGTGTATTGCTATTTTCCTCAAGGAGTGCCGGCAGATTTTTTTCAAGCTGTTGTTTGAGGGTAGTCGTAAAGCCCAGGAGTTGACTCAGGAGATTCTCATTATTTTTCATTCCACTTAAGATCCCAGAAAGTGGAGAAAGAGCATCGGAGGTGGCTTTCATGACCACTTCTCTCATTTTTTCCTGTGCTTTGAGATGCTCAGAGGGGTTTGTGAGATCCACGTTTGCTTCAAAGTCTTTGTCTGGGTGAGGAGTGATGAGGAGCTGATAATCCGAGTGGCCTTCGTAAGCTGATTTTTTTGCATGCGAAAGGGGGATTAAAAGAAGCCCTGAGACGAACAAAACGGAGGCGAGTCTTTTTATAAAAAGCATAAAATCTCCATATAGTTAATGCATAGCGTTATCTGTTTTTGTTGGGTCTGTAAACGCAAAAGTCCAACCCTTTGACTTTATCCCCAGAAAAGCAAGCAAGCTGCTCAAGGAATTAGACTTCGCTAAACCATCGCTCGATGAGATTGATTTTCGTCATAGGAGATAGATCAGATTACGCCTTACTGACTCTAAAAATCGGGTAGTAGGCACTGATTTTTCCCTCTGCGTAATCATGGGCAAGCTCCGGGATATTGTCCCAGCTGTAAATTTCGCTGTCAATTTTGGGGAGCCAACCCGTGTCTTCGGCAAATCGCACAGCCGCCCGACCTTGTGGGTAGCGGGCGTAGTGGGTGTGGATATGGATGTGGCGGGAGATGCATTCGATGGCTCTTACCGTGCTAGTTTTCATGCCTTCTTTCCAACCCGCTGTCGTGAGGACTCCTTGTCGGGCCAGGGCTCTGAGCGTGGCTCTGAGAACGGGAGATCCCACATAATCAATAAAAATAGAGACCCCGAGGTCCATCGTGTTTTTTTTGACTGTATCTAAGAAAATTTCTTCGGAGGCTAAGTAATTTTTTTTATATACAGGATCCGTTTGGTATTTGCCTTCGTCAAAATCCAGGTATGGAAATAGCCTTCGGTCGATGGGTTTAATCCGCATAGACTCAATGAGTTTAAGGCGTTTGTCGTCAGACGAGATCATCGCCACTCTACAGCCTTGAAATTGCGCAAGCGAAAGCTCTGCAATGGAGACCCCGCCTCCCCATCCCCAGACAAAGGGCGCTGGGCAGTCTTCTTCGGTCATCTGGAGCCGCCAACACCCATATGCCATTTTCCAATTGGCCCAAGCGGTAATGTAGCGCAGTGAAAACCCGGCCCACTGTTCATAACCAAATTCTGTATTCTCTGGAATTAAAATGACTTGTTTTTCGTGTAGTTTCATTTGCTTGGCAAGGCAGCCCATCGTATGGGGTGCATCGTAACCTAGGATTTTTTCAGGGTATCCAAATTTGTCCCAGACTCCATTACAAAAAATAATGCACGTGTCTCCTGCTTTTACAGTAGTGACAGCGGAGCCTGTTTTTAAAATCCGAACAACTCCGGCATTGCCGATCACTACTTTTTCTTCGCCTCTTTGCCTGCAGATATCTACAGGGCGGCGCTCAAGGGCATGGGTCATGTTGCCTTCCCAGCAGCCCAATAGGGGTTCAGCTAAAACTTCGAACTCTGTGATGTCCTCAAAGGTAAAAGCTTCTTTTTTTAGGGTTCCAGGAGTCGGTTTGGTGGGGTTTTCCCCTGCATAAAGGACCCAGGCTTCGGTTGTGATTTTTCCCATTGGATTTTCCTCTTGTAATAGAGAAGCAGGAAGTTCGCTTTTCTACAAGAGATAAGTTGGCAATTAGACTTCTGGCCAGACTTCCTTTTAGTTTCAGGGTCTTATATCATTAATTAAATTTCATTTAAATATACAACACTATGATTTTGCTCAGGAAATCATATGCAATTTGCCTTGCAACGGGTCAAAACAAGGGTATAGTCTCGCATGGTAGACTGGAGGGTGACCAAATTGGTCAATTTTAAGAATCCCCCCCAGATCGTCTATTGCTTCTTGGTGGTAGTGCTCTGTGTGTGGGGAATAAAACCTATCGAAAAAGCTTGGGGTATAACCTCAACGCAGGGATCTATCGGCCTGGAGTCCTTGGGTTACCGGGATTCGAACTACACTTCTTTGCAGGGTAAATGGAAAGCATCGGATCAGGCGGCCATTTTTGAAACGAGCGCTGAAGTCGAGTTTCTCTACACTTTCAATCACAGTAGTTTTTCATATCTCGAAATTCCAGAGTCCTATGCTGGAACTTCGACGCAGCTCAGTTTTATTCAGATTTTGGCAGGGAGAAAACAAGAGGTTTGGAATCACTTAGATGACTATTGGAATCTTGGAATCTGGCAACCTCGATTTCGCTGGGATTACTTGAACCCAGAAAAAGTGGGTCTCATTGGTGGTTTTGTGAGAGTGAATTTGCCTTATTTTCAGTTTGTGGGTTTTGCTTCTCCCGCTTTTTTGCCCGAAAGAGGAGTCAATATTGACTATCAAGACGGGCGATTTACTTCCCTTTCGCCTTGGTTTATTGGCTTGCCTACGCAGGCGTCTTTTAACAATGTATCAACCCCTATTCGCTATCAGCTCATTGCTCCTTCTGTGGGAGAAATTGTGTCACACCCTGGAGTGAGTTTTTTGATGAGGGCAGGGAATCAAAGCGGTTTTTGGGGAGCTGCTGCCTTTGCACTCAAGCCCATGAACCAATTGCTCATTGGGTATGATGGGATTTTAAATTTGAGTTCGCTCACATTAGACGTAAATCTCTACCCACGAGTTCTCTATCATCAGCTCTATTCGCTAGAGGCAGGCTATTCTTTTAATAAGTTTGGAAGTTGGATTTCGCTTTTAAAGGAAAACCCCCTGCGAGATGTCACCCCATCCACTTGGACCACTCAGGAGCTCTCGGATTCCTTGGCCGCAAGTTGTGGGGTTAATCTCGAACTGCTCAGAAGTCACGGAGACGCTGTGCAAGTGGGGCTTGCCTATTTAAGGCAGTGGGAAAAAGCCCATCCTGACCTTGGGCCTTTTGTAACTCCCGGGGTCAATAGTTTCGAGTCCCGTTATCCATTTCAAAACGCTTTGAGTTTTAAATTTAAAGCGCCTGTTCCTTGGGCTTCTTCATATTTTGCCAAATGGAGCAGCAATTTGATTGGGTCCTTACAGTGGTTTTATGATTTTGAAAGTTTAGGGACGCTTTTTTCGACGCAGCTCAAGTTTTCTTTCAAAAATCATTGGGCTATTTTAGTTGGGGCAGACATTGTCAGTTCGGATAAAAATGGAGCTCAAAGCACGGGAGCTGATTTTATAAGCCGCTATCGCGCAAATGATCGGTTTTATACAGGAGTTTCTTATGCGTTTTAAGAAGCTCCTATTTTCCATTTTATTTTTGGGTGGATGTTCGCTCCACCTCAATGAACCTCCCTACGAGTCACCTACTATAAAAATTGAGTCCAATACAAAATGTGTGGATGAGACTGCAGGGACATTAGAGAAATACATGGACGGACAAGCGGACTCTAAAAAAATAAATGATTTTTTAGATTGTACAAAAAAGACGATAGAAGCTTTTTTGCAATTTACTAAAGGCTCACAAGACGGGCTTTATTACATTAAGGAAATTAAAAATTTTGCAGAAAAATATGTTTTTAAAAGAAAAATGACTCCCGATTCTCTTTTGAATCAAACGCTTGCTTTAAAGCGGTCACTTTTTGGGGGAGCGCAAGAAACAGTGACGGCTGGGGAGTTTCAAAAAGTTTTGAATTTGATAGAAAGCCTAAGGGCTCCATTAATCGCGCTACATCCGTACATGCCTCTTTCGTCTTCTCGAGTTTTAAAATTTGACGAAGAGACATTTGAGAAATCTATCCTTGCATTAAATCAATTGGGAAAAGTTTTGACCGAAAGTTTTTTGCAAGAGACGTATTCTTTTACTTTTTATCAGTTGAGCGAACTTTTGAAAGGGTTAGAAAAATTTTCAGAGACCGACAAAGAAGTCTTTCGTTTTTATGAAAAACAACTGGCCTCTCTTTACTGGGTCAAACCCTACCTGATGGGGGGCGTGAAAGATGAAATTTCTGCCAACGAGTGGGGGCAACTTTTTCAGAGAATAACTCAAAGCTATGCTTTATGGTTGAGAGGGTCTTATTTTTTGAATCAATATTCTACAAAATGGTCCTCTGGAGTTGAGAATGTTTTTTTGATTCGCACGTTGGAAGCAGCTTTAAATCTCTTAGAGAATTCTGTCCAAAACCACTCTGGACAAGTGATCTCTTATCCGGAAATTGAAGGTCTGATCGATCGCTTCTCATTTGAGAAATCTATTTTGCCAAAAGAGACGCTTAAGAAAATTTTTACCCCTTTTATTAAGAGCGTTTTGAGTGCTGAAAAGGTCATGAAAATAAAAAATGTCGAAAAAGAGTTGCCCTCTCTTGTGTATGGGATCGGTTTATTTTCAATTCAAAGGCTCAAAAATGCTTTGAAAGAATGGTCTTTGAGTCAAAGAAGTTTAGAAAGAGCAGCTTTAAATTTGGCACAATCTACCGGTCAAAACTGGTTTACCCCAGAGCAGTGGGGGCAAGAGTTAGGTCACTCTGAGGTCGGCCGTGAGCTGGCCCAGTTGATCCAAATATGGCCGATGTATGATGATTCGAAGCGACCCGATGAGATGACTTTTGATAATCACTCCCTCAAAATGTATTCCTTAGAGCCTTTGTCTAAAATGAATTGGCTTTACCGAGTGACTAAGCTCATGCTCAGAGGCTACTCTGAGCATATGCCTGGGGGAGAGTTGGGTGCGACCGAAGGAGACATCAAGCAATTTATCAAAGATTTTGGACAAGTTTTTGCAGATTTCAAATTTTTGCATCCGCTCAAGCTGCAAAGCAATTTGTATGCTTTGCGGTTTTTAGAAGCTAATATGTTTACTTTTGCGTCACATACGGACTCTTGGACTACAGCTCAAGAGGTCACTGAACTTATAGCCTATATGATTTCCGCGAAAAAATTAGCATCTGGAATTCATAAAGAAGTTGGAGAGCTTTGCAAAGCAAAAGGTTTGACTGAGCCTGAGCTCGATTATTTTGGTGGCCTAAAAATCAAGAGCCGCTGTTATTGGAAAACCATTTTTGATGGGATTGTCAAAGACGATGGACTTCCGGCACAGAAAAAACCTTACTGGTCTCATTTTCCTGGGCTTGTGACCACTATTCTAAATGGCGCTAGCAAGAAGAAAGATTTAGTAAAACTTCTCACAGATTTCATGATCATCAACCGGACCCCTGTGGATCCAAGCACTGAGTATGTGACCTCTGCCGATTCTGAAACAGCCGCTGCAATCCTGCAGTTTGTCGAAACGATTTTAAGTAGGTACGATGCTGATCATTCGGGGAGTTTAAACCGCGCTGAAGCAATGAAGGCTTATCCAGATTTTAGTGATGTCATTAAAAAATTGGCTGGAAAATCAGGCGTTACTGATCCCCAAGCACTCGAAACGCTCTATACTTATTTGCTCTATGAGGCGAAGTTCCCGGAGAGTACAATAGAAAAATACGATTACTGGTTATGGAAAAATAAATACTGGGATTGGAGTTTGCTCCCACCTAGCCTAAGTCCCCCAGAGCTCAACACAGATCGGATTATGCTTTTTAAAATCTTTATTGCTGTTATGAAGAATATGGGGACTTAAAGAGCGGGTATGAGGGTGATGTACCACTTGGCAAACGAAGTCTCAACTGTCTTGAACTCTAGTGGCCGTCCGCCACATAAATTGATATTTTGTGGTGGAGAGCTATCGCTGACAATGGCAAGTGAATATTTGCTGTACGGGGATTGATTGCAGACTTGGTATACACTGCCACTTGCAGCCGTTCCACTCCGACCGATAAAAAGGAGTTTTTGAGGATAAGCGGTATCATCGGTAATGATGTGGTAATTCTTGTTAATCACCTTTCGTGATTCGGCTCCCATGTCCCAGAAGTTAACCTTCCAGTATTGTGAATCACGTGCCCAAATCCAGACATTGCTTCGGATATTGAACAGAACACCCCATGTAAGAAAGATGACGGTCAATATCTTTAAATAGTGGTGTTTTTGGACTGCCCCAAGCACTCTTGCCATCAAGATCATAGCAAATACACAGGTTCCGATGAAGTAATAGTCGTGAACATAAATATGAGTGCCATCAAGGGATACAGCGAACACAAGAGATAGAAGATATAAGACAACGGGTATCCATTCTCCTAGAGCAAGTGCGGTAATCATAAAGAACCAGCCTACGAACATTGGAAGCTGGCCTTGATGGGGTTCTCGTCGGAGCAGTGAAATTAGTCCGTTCATGCCAACTTCATTAAGATTCCCGATCGGGTTGAAGCTTGCAAGCGCGAAAATTTGTGGTCCCTCGGCAAAGCTCAAGATATGTTTCGTATGGCTAGTATACCACCAAGTGGGAAAGATTATGCTGAGTACACATCCGAGGAGCAATGTCTTCCACTGCGTTCTGTATTTTCTTGTCAGTTTTGGCAATACTAATACTGCGCCTAGAACGATGACAACGGTTGGCTTGGCAGCGATACCGAGACTGCACAGGAGCACACCCCAGGCCAGGGGTAGTCTATTGCGTGCTTGTAAGAAGTGCACAACACCAGCGATTACAAGAGGAAAGGCTATTCCTTCGGGCATGACAATGTTAGCCTGACTTGCCAGTGTGCCTCCTGCAAACCAGAGTAAAAGGCAAGCTGCACCACTCACTTCGATATTCCATGCTCGTAATAGTTTTGGTAAATGCGTGTATGCGACATAGATGTTTATGAGCAAAATCAACAACGATGATAGAAATACTCCAACCCACGGGTTTGAGCCAATTAAGAAGCCTATGCCACCAATAACGTTGAGAAGTGGAAATTCTGACGCATTGATCCCATCGCGGAATCCATGTTGTAGAATACGAGGGTAAATCAGAAAGTCGATGGCCTTGAGTCCTCTTTCTCGGACCTGTTCTGCAAAGGCGACAGACATTCCTATGGTATCTGATTGGCGATGGGTATGTCCTCCGCTTGGATGCACCCAGAACCGCTGAACGGATGTGACTGCAAAGACTCCTGTGAGGATAATTCCCATATAGAGAAGTAGCCTGCTCGTTGCAATACAATATGGTGTTAGCCTAAGTTTCTGAAACACTTTATTAAATACCTAGCATATGCCAAGCCTCTGCCTCAACAATATTTCTTGGATTCATTTCCATTACAGATGAATCCAGATGGGTTATTTTTAATTTCTTCGCTTTCAATGCCAAAATAAAGGGCTCTATTGACAATGATATTAAAAAGGTATATTTTATATACTATGTTCGTCTTCGAGTGGGATCCCTCAAAATCAGAGAGCAATCAAGCAAAGCACGGGATCTCATTTAAGGAGGGATTAGAAATTTGGCAAGGTGTCTATTTGGATGTTGAGACAATAGCGTACGAAAAAAGTGGGGAAAGTAGAAATGCAACGATAGGTTATGTTGGAGTTGAGGTTTATACAGCAATTTGGACAGGAAGAAAAAATAAAATAAGGATCATCACTATAAGGAGAGCAAGAGATGGCGAAAAAGAAGTTTTCTTTAAAACACTCATTCAAAAACTCGGATGAAATGGATCAATATTTAGAAACAGAAGATTTAGGGGCTTTATTCGAAAAACATGGAAAACTAGTCATGCCTAAAATTAGAAAGATTAATTTAGATTTGCCAGAATGGCTGATTGCTCAACTCGATTTAGAAGCTAAACGAGCTGGGGTTTCACGTCAGCCTTTGATGAAGCTCTGGCTTACACAAAAGCTAGACTATGAAAGAAAAAAAAGAGCAGCCTAAGGTCATGTCAAAAAATCTAGCTCCCTCATCCTTTGCACATGGATGGCTTGATCTTAATCGTATCATTTTATCTTATTAAATCGTATCATTTTGATCTCATTTTGAATGAGTTCATGATATGATTTCCGTGAGGGAACACATGAAATTTAAAAATTTAAATCCGAGACAGCAGCAATTGCTCAGCCACGTCAGTGCTGAACGGTGGATTTTAGCTACTTTGTTTATACAGCAATTCAAGGGAAGAACTGCAGCAATTACTTTAAAGCGGGATCTTGCCAAAATGACAAAAGAAGGAATATTGGAGCGTAGAGGAAAAGGGCGAGCCACTCAGTATCGCCTTTCGCCAACCAATGGTTTGATCTCCCCGATCGATGTTGATTTTTATTTTCAAGTGCCTCAAGAACAGCGTGGAGCACGCAGGGACTTTAATTTTGAGTTGTTTGATCTTCTCAAAAAAATCGAGGTATTCCATCCTCAGGAATTATTAGAATTATCACAGTTGCATGAACGTTTTATAAAAAACTATAATCGCCTTTCTCCGGGATTGCTCAAACGGGAGTTTGAAAGAGTCACCATCGAACTCAGCTGGAAATCCTCCGCAATAGAAGGCAATACTTATACACTTTTAGAGACAGAAACTCTTTTGAAAGAGGGCGTTTGGGCAAAAGGAAAAAAAGCAGAAGAAGCACGGATGCTCTTAAATCACAAAGATGCTCTTGATTTTATCCGAACGAATACTGACTTATTCAAAAAAATAAATTTATCAAAGATTGAACAAATTCACTCCCTATTAACCCAAGATCTTGGAATCTCAAAAAATCTACGCAAAATGCGTGTTGGAATCACAGGGACAGATTACAGGCCGATAGACAACTCCTTTCAGATCCGAGAAGCTGTCGAGAGCGCCTGCCAACTGATTAATATAAAGACTGATCTTTTTTCTAAGGCGTTGTTGTCCATTTTGCTATTGAGTTACATCCAGCCTTTTGAAGACGGCAATAAGCGAACCAGTCGTCTGGTTGCAAACGCCGTTTTGTTAGGGGCTAGCTCTTTTCCGTTGTCTTTCAGAAGTGTGAATGAAACAGAATACAAAAAAGCAATCGTCTTGTTTTATGAACAAAATAATTTGTCAGCTTTCAAAAGGATCTTTTTAGATCAAGCGAAATTTGCGGTAGAAAATTATTTTCAACCGTAGAAAAAGAAGGTGTGGG
>CAZBEI010000078.1:0-10771 GCA_964490895.1 uncultured Bdellovibrio sp.
GTGATTTTTGCTAGAATTTAAGGGATTTAATTCAATATTCACTCAGAAAAACTAATCACAAATTTTGTGTAAAAAAAAGAAAATAAATCTTATTCTGTATTTTTTTCTCGTGATTACACTGCTAACTCCGAACTCGCTCTAAATAATCAGGGCGATGTATTTGCTCTAAAAAACTGGAATACGGAAAAATTCGTCGAGAAAATGGACACGACGACAATTATGACAATGATTCAGATGCTTCAACAACAGCTCTTGCAAGCCCAGAATGAGAATATCACTAAAGTGTTGCCGAATAAGTCCGAAGAACTCCTCAAAACTCCGAAAGCTTTGACAATAGCCTCTGAAATGACCCCTTTTTGTAACGCCAGTGTAACGGCGCGGAACAAAACCCTAACTAAAGTGCAACCAAATTTTTCGCCCAAATCAGAAAACAGCTTTAAATTAAATAAGTTAGATGTGGCTGGGGCGCTAGGATTCGAACCTAGGAATACTGGAATCAAAATCCAGGAGCTTACCACTTGCCGACGCCCCAATCTTTAACAAGGAAGTATTACTAGGTTTATTCATCAAAAAATATAAGGCTGCAAGACAAATTACACGGTTTTTCTAAGTAGACCCCTCGGTGGGGGTAGTGGCTGAATCAGGTGGCAAACTCGATTCCTCACTCCTTGTGCCTGCAGGCTTTTTGATCTCAGCAAGATAGGCCTCTAAAATTTTCTTTTCCATGACTGTACGAGTCTCTTGGTTCAGGGGATGAGCAATGTCTTTAAAGACCCCATCTTTTCGCCGTTTGCTCGGCATCGCTACAAACAAACCGGCGGTTCCACTGATGATTTTTAGATCCCGAACAACAAAGCAATTATCTAAAACGATGGTGATATAAGCTTTTAATTTATCTTCGTTGACCATGAAAACTTTTACTTCTGTAATATCCATAAGCTCACTCCTTTTGGTGATGCCTCAATAACCAAGACCCATTACTCTTATTTTAGTTGAGCCTTGTGAATATTTCAAATTTCTTGTTATTAAATAAAGCGATTCAGCGGTTATTGGACATAACAGCCAATAAATAAAAGTTATTTAGTATGTTACTCTTTCTTGAGATCCAAGATAATCACAGAGTAACCTTCTCTGCCCTGAGGATCCGCTCGCCTGACCCTGAGTAAATAGCTCTTTTTGTCCTTCACAACGCTATAAAAGGATTCGGGGTCTTTTATTAGCTTTTGATCTACCTCTACGATCACATCCCCACGCATAAGGCCGGCCTTATCTGCTTTACCCCCATACTGGATCTGCGTCACAATCACCCCTGTCAATTTTTCAGGGAGATTTAACTCCTTAGCTAGTTTTTTATTGATTTCTTCTATCTCCATCCCTGTCTCAGCATGAGTGGGTCCTTTAGATTTCTTTTTGGGCTTTGTTTCTGTCTCAGCGGATGTTCCAAAGCCAGGCCTTTGAGCAATTTGAATTTTAAATTCTTTTACAGTGCTACTTCGATTTACTTTGAGGGTAGCTGTTTCGCCTACACTCATTGCAGTGACCTCTCCAATTAGCTCTGCTGGCGTGTGAACGGGCTTTCCATTAAACTCAGTAATAACATCATAGGGCTTTATTCCTGCCTTATCAGCAGGCTCGCCCGGATACACATCGGCAACTAGCGGTGCTTGTAAGTCTTTAGGTAAACCAAGTTTTACAGCAATTTCTGAGGACAAATCGATAATTTGAACTCCAATATAACCTCGCGCCACGGTGCCTTTTTGCTTGAGCTGAGTCAGAACTTTCTTAGCTAAATTGATCGGGATAGCAAATCCAATACCCTGAGCTCTTTGATCGATCGCATTGTTGATCCCAATAACTTCTCCTTTTAAATTACAAAGAGGGCCTCCACTATTTCCAGGATTGATGGGAGCGTCTGTCTGAAGATGATTGGCCAATGCAAACCCGGGCAAACTTCTCACCTTTGCAGAAATAACTCCATGCGTTACGGTGTGGCCTTGCCCAAATGGGTTGCCCACTGCAAAGACATACTCGCCTACTTCTAAGGCATCGGAGTCCCCTAAAACTACTGGGACCATCTGCCTTTTACTTTTTACTTTGATCAGAGCTAAATCTAATTCTGGATCTCGACCCACCACTTCGCCGTCTGTGGATTTTTCGTTGGCCTCTTCTGTAAATTGAATCTTGATCTCGTCAGCTCCAGCCACAACATGGTTGTTGGTCAAAATAAGGCCAGTCGAATCGATAATAAACCCCGTGCCTAAAGCCATCGCCTTGGGGCCACCTTTCCCTGGACCCCCAGGGGCAGGCTTGCTGGGAGGAGTCTCCTCATCTTCATCTGTCTGTCCGCCAAATCCTCTCCCACCAAATTGTCTAAAAAAATCTTCGAAAAATCTTCTCAAATCCTCTTGGCCTCCGCGCCCCATGGAAGAATTGATTGCGGTCAGGGTTGAGATATTCACCACAGATGGAAGCACTTTTTTCGCTGGTTTTACAAAAATATTGGCTTCGAGAGTTGCAGCACCTGGCGTGTCTGATGAAACAGCATAAGCACGGGAGCCCACTTCTTTGGGCAATTGGAAGCAACTCGTACAAAGAATCGCTGCTAAAACAAATGAAAAGCAGGCCAATAGAACAAATTTCATCCCGCCATTATTTCCAAATCTTGTTCGCATTGTTTTCCTATCCCTGCACTTCGATATAGCGCATTCTAAGTTCAAATAGCAATTGCTCAAGCAATCGATCTTCATCCGAAGTCCGATTGCCTTTTGTTTTTTCTAGAATCAACTCTAAGAGATCAATATTTTGCTTGGCCAATTCTAAATTGACACGCGGTGCCTTCGGGTTGCCTTCTATGCCGAGACCTAAGCCCATGTAAGCTGCCGAAGAAACAGACAATATAAAAGTCGTAAAATCTATTTTTGGAATCGAAGAAAGTTCCGCCATCTAAAGGAGGGTTTACTCTGCTCAGACGAGAGATTCAAGATGAAAATAATCAGACTCTCCAAAAAAATGAGCTAAAGAGACAAAAAACCGATGAATGCCATAGAAAAATACAAATACGATAAAAGAAAGGGGAGCTAGGTTTTCTTCTTGTCTCATCCCGATCAGGCATCTAACCCAAGCTTTTGGAGCCAGTTTTAATGACAAAAAAGCGAGGAGAGAAAAATAACCTTCTAAAACGACAGTCCATTTTTTTAAATAATTTGTCGAATCTAAAACGACCTTGCCTAGATGCTCCTCGCCCATTCTCACCAATGCGCCTTGGCTTAAAATCAGAATTCCGGTTCCAAACAGACCGCGCATAGCATGAGCATGAACATGAGGGTTTTGATAAAAATACACCCTTACTCCTTGTAACTCATCTGCAAATCCCAATAGCTGAAAGGGATGTGCTCTGAAAATTTTGATATAAATTTTTTCTTGAAAAAGGAAAACAAGGCCGAAGCAGGCCAAAACAGAACCTAAAATAATCCTAAGCGCCATGTCAAAAACTTCACACTTTTGGATAACCGAGTCAATGCTTAACTATGATTCTATTTTTAGTTCTCATTATAAACACCCAGCTAAACGATTTTCTTGGTCAATGACAAGATGGGAACTGTTTCGTTGTGCATCACGCCTGTGAGCCTTAGCCTTAAATCTGCAGAGTTGTTCGAAGACTTCAAAGCTTCTTCGGATGTAATAATCCCTTGAGATACGAGTTTCTCTAACGCTAAGTTCATAGATTGCATTTTATAATAATGACTGGAATTTTCGATCATTTCTGGAATTCCGCCTCTTTCATTTTTTCGGATGCACTCCTGAATGCTTGGAGAATTGATCAGAATCTCGCATGCGGGCACTAATCCCACTCCATCAGCTCTTGTCAAAAGCTGCTGACTGATGACTCCAATAAGACTTGAAGCAAGCTGAATGCGCACTTGATTTTGCGCTTCGGCTGGAAAGACATCTAAAATTCGATCCACCGTACTTTTGGCGTCATTGGTGTGCAAAGTAGAAACAACCAAATGTCCTGTCTCCGCTGCTGTAAGGGCTGCCTGAATCGTCTCGAAATCTCGCATCTCCCCAATCACGATGACATCTGGATCTTGTCGCAAACCAGCCCTCAGCGCATCTTTCATACTTAAAACATCAGAGCCTACCTCTCTTTGAGCAATGCTCGAGCGTTCGTCTTGAAAAGAGAACTCAATCGGATCTTCTAGGGTTAAAATATGCAACGAATTATTTTCATTGAGATGTTTTACAATAGCAGCAAGTGTCGTAGATTTGCCGGAACCACTTGCCCCTGTGATCAATAGCAAACCTCTTTGTATCTCGCATAATTCTTTGATTACAGGAGGGATGTGGAGTTCATCTAAACTTGCAATTTTCATCGGAATCATTCGCAAAGCCGCAGAAACAGTATCTCGTTGAAAATAGACATTGCATCTGATTCGGCCCACTCCCTTAACTTCGAACGAAAAATCAATTTGACGTTTTTCTTCGAGTTCTCTTGCCTGTTTTTTAGATAGCAAACTATAGAGAATCGATTTGACTTGTTCTGGAACAAGCTCAGGTAATTTTGCAGGGATGAGTCGGCCGTTGATCCGATACAGGGGCGATCGATTGGCTTTGATGTGTAGGTCAGAAGCATTGTATTTGACCATGGCTCTGATTAAATACTTAAGCTGTACTTTAGAGTTTTGTTTAGTGTTTGCCTTCATTGCTTCAAACGCTGGATCTGGAATTTCAGGTTGTGTAATCATGCCGCTTTTTGGATCATCCCAGAAGAGTTGCCAGCAGAGTTTTGGAGTGCCCATGCTAAAATGAGCCTTGCTTCGATTGCTTTGGCTGACTGCAGGGAGAGGTAGGTGCAAAGATCCATGTCCTCTGGCGAATAATTTTCTGCTCCCACTCTATTGAGGAGTTCAATGACTCCAAAAGTTTTTCCGCGGATCACAACAGGCACTGCAAGCACGTTTCTGGCCTTAAACCCAACCGCATCTTCAATTGATTTTAAATAGACATCATTTTCTTCCATTGCATTGACCCTAATTCCTTGTCTATTTTGTGCTACTTGTCCAACCAGTCCTTTTCCCAAGGGCACAATAAATTGTGGAATTCGATCTGAGCTACTACCGACCACTGATCGGAAAAATAAAACCCCTTTTTTTTCATCCACCTCTAAGATCGATCCTGCTTCACTTTTTATAATTTTCATAATGCTGATTAAAACTTCTCTCATAAAATCATGAAACTTTAGGTCTTTTATAATGAGTTCTAAGAGGGTTTCTGAAAACAGGGCTTTGCAAGACAAGAGCCCCGTAGACTCGCTAGAAAAGAAGGAGCCCACTTCCTGCGAAGGCGCATCTGGCATTGGGGGCGACTCTAAAACAATAGGTTGATCAGTCATCGCACGTTCACTCCTTGTCTACTGATCGGCACTATGTAAAAATTAATGAAGTGACAATGACTAAAACGACTAAAATCATTGCCTTTTTTCTGTTTTTCCTCTGGAGTTGTGGAAAAGGCACACTGCCTGCCTCAAATGACCCAGCCCCAATAGGAACCATTGTCGCACAGGGACAATTTGTGGGGTTGAATGGAAAAGCAGTGAGTGGTGCCGCTGTTATTTACCAAACCAGCTCTGACGGAAACTACGTCGTGCGAATAGAAGGGATTGTCACACCCATCGAAAATGGCCTCGAAGTCATTGCTAAAACCTCTACGGCCACAGTTTTACAGACTGTTCTCAGATCCACACGTGGAACTCAAAACTACTCTGTCACAGTGGCTGGGGTAGTCCTATGGTCTTCTGTGTCTATTTTTTCTACACTTACAAACCTTGCATACGGAACCGCACTCCTGACCGCTGTGACGCGCTAAGGCAAAGTGAGTTCGTTTTGATACTCAATGAGTTCCTTCATGTTGTGGACATCGGCTATGTACCACTGCCCTGATTCCTGTACCATCTGACAGGATTTTTTATTTGTGATTTTAGCATTTTTGCCTTTGGCTTGGTCAATGTAACTCAGTTCATAAGTGATACTCACCTCATGGGGAGAAAGATTTTTTATCTCACTAAAACCAAGCCTGAGAAATTTTCGCTTTGCCACAATAAAAGCTTGTCTAAACTGATCGTCATTCCAGGCACTGAGTCTATTTTTTGCCTGCCCGGTCAAAAACCCGATGAGCTCTTTGCGATCTTCTGGTTTATTTACTTCAAAGCTTTTAGAAATATAATCCGAAAGTCTTTTTTTTGGATCATTTATTTCTGTTCTATTATCTACACAACCCACACAGCTCCAAAGATGAAAACACAGAAAGATTCCAACCATTCCATAGAAAGTTTTATAAAACATAACCCTCTCCTTTGAGATGTTCGACAAAATCTCCCAATTCCTTTTTTGTATCAGGAGAAATATTACAAAACTTAATTCCAGCTCCTTTTTTCGAAGGGAGCCACTTCTTTAGTATACCTCGAGAGCGGATTTTTTTACCTTTAAAATAAAAAACGAGCTCGACTAGGCGTTTTGAGTCTAAGGCCCTCTCGAGCGGAGGATCTGTTTTTCTAAATAAAAACGTTCCCTCTCGATCTAAACGGCAAACCACGAGGGGGATGCTCTGGTCTCCTTGGAGAAGTTCGCAGTGGAGTCCAGGGATAGGTTCTGGAAGTCCTTGATACCATCGCATTCGAGAGTCCACATAAGAGAGATGAAATTTTAGATAGAGCAAATATAAAAACACTAAACCAAAAAGAGCCATCCCCAAAGTGAGCAAATAAATGGGAAATAACCGGGTACGAATGGATAGGAGTAGCAAGCTGGCAAAACATAAAAAAACAATCCCACAAACACAATAATAAACAAAAATAGTCTTCTTTAGAAATCCCCAGCTCAGTAATGCAAAAACACACATCCAGATCAGTGCAAAATGAGTCCAGTGTTCAGGGATCCACAGTCGATACTCTAGAACAACCAAAAAACTCCAAACCACCCACAATTTATAAACTAAGTTGCTTTTCATTACGTTACTCAAACATGCATTTTGTGCAAATACTTGTCAACGCACCCCAAAAGGTCGTACCCTAAGAGTAAGCCATGGCTCATTACATTAATGCGAAGTGCACAAAGTGTGGGGCTTGCCTGCCCGAGTGTCCAACAGGCTCAATTATTGAGGGAAAAACTCAGTTTTATATTGATGCAGATACCTGTACAAACCACAGGGCCTGTGTAGCAGTTTGTCCAGTAGACGCTATTTTTAGATTAGACAATATTTTATACCCCAAACTCGCAAAGGCTAAACCAGAAGGAGATAAAGACGAAGAAGAAGAAGAAGAGACATGAAGGTTCTCGGAGTGATGACGGGAACTTCTTGTGATGGTTTAGATACAAGCTGCCTTTTGTTTGAGAAGAAAAAAATAAAAATCCTTTGGTCCAAATCTGCTCCCTACCCTGAAAATCTCAGAAAACGTGTTTTAGAGATCCAAAAACCAGGTGTGAGCACGACGCTCAAAGATTTATTATGTTTAGATAGAGACCTGGGGCTTTGGTATGGAAAAATTTTAAATAAAATGATCTCTCACGCCAAAGAAAAACCTGACGTCATTGCAAATCACGGACAAACCATTGCGCATTTTCCAAAAGAGCATGTGACGTTGCAGCTTGGAAATCCGGCCATCATCTCTCACCTGACGGGACTTACTGTAGTTTCTCGTTTTCGCGAAGGAGATCAAAGTGCTGGCGGTCAAGGAGCTCCACTGGTGCCGCTTTATCATAAAAAAATGGTTGAACAATATTTTCCAAAAGAAAACGCTGGCGTCGCTATCCATAACTTAGGTGGGATGAGCAATCTCACTTATGTCAGTCCTCGAGGACGCGTGCTGGCTTTTGATACTGGCCCTGGAAATATTTGGATTGATCAGGCTACCGAGTGGGTAACTGGCGGAAGAGAAAAAAAAGACAGAGGCGGAAAACACGCACTTTCCGGAAAAATATGTTTTTCGGCTCTAAAAAAAATATTGAATCACCCTTTCTTTAGTGCGCCTCCCCCAAAATCTTGCGGAAGAAATGATTTTCCTTTCGAATTTTTTCTCACTCGCAATAAAATACAGGACGAAAATCTCATTGCAACAGCGACAGCCGTTACAACAGAAACCATCGCACGCGCCTACGAAAAGTGGATTTTAAAAAGAGGGTCCCCCCTCAAAGAAATTTACCTCTGCGGAGGGGGCTCGAAAAATAAGGCAATCTTAAGCGGGCTTCAAGAGAGGCTTCCGATGGTTCAAATAAACCCCATAGAAAAACTCGGGCTTGATTCCAAATACCTAGAGGCCCAAGCGTTTGCCTATTTTGGGTATTTGAGTTTGCAAGGAATGGCCCTAGGGGGGCCTTGGACTGGGGCTTATGGATTTGGTTCTCCAGGACAGATTTTATCGGGGAGGAATGGGTCTCAGATTTTTGCTTAAATTTCTCCAGCTTTTTCCCTCGCGTGCTTTGGGATCTAGTTGATATTTCCGAACGGCTTTCTGGTGCTCCGAGAAGTTTTTTGTAAATTCATGCGTTCCCTCGTTTTTTGAAACAAAATATAAATAATCCGAAGATGCTGGATAAAGCGCAGCCAAAAGAGCCTCTCGCCCTGGATTTCCAATGGGACCCACAGGAAGGCCAGAGATTTTGTAGGTGTTGTAATGGTTTTCGACTCCCAAATCATTTCGAGTCAAGTTGCCACGAAACTTTTCCCACATCCCATAGATCGTAGTCGGATCACTTTGGAGACGAATTTTCCGGTTGAGGCGATTGTAAAAAACAGAACTGATGAGGGGACGCTCCAGTGGCGCTCCCGTTTCTTTTTCAATGATGGAAGCTAAGGTCACCACTTGGTGCCTGGTCATGTGTAGTTCGCTCAGTCTAGCATTGAATTCTGGGGTCCAAAAACTTAAGAATTTTTTGACCATGGGCCTTGCCATTTCCTCAAGCGTCATTGTGCGTGTGAGGAAATAAGTATCTGGAAAAAGATAGCCCTCCAAAGAGGAATGGAGACCCAAGGATTCTATAAATTTTTTATCTTTGCATAGACTGACCCATTCTTTTTTGAGAGCCAGTCCTTGTTTTTCTAAATCTTGAGCGATTTCATAAATGTTTTCTCCCTCTCGAATGGTGAGAGGGTGGCTGACACTCACTCCACTTGTAAAAACTCTAAAAATCTCAATGGGGCGCATGGAGGCTGAGACAAGGTATTCGCCTGTTTTTAAATTTTTCCAACCCCGCGTGAGCTTTCCGAGCCAGAGCATTTTCGACCCATCTCCGATCACCCCCATTGTGATCAGGTTGGAGACAACGGTGGGTGGCTTTTCTCCCTTATAGATCAAAACGGTTTGGCCTTCTTGGGGTTGTGTTTTGAGAGGTGTAAAAGCAAAATGAAGGAAAACAATAAGCTCAAAAGCTAAAATGCCTATCCCAACAATAAGAAACAAGCCTAATTTGCCCATTCTCCTATCATAACTATTTTTCTTTACGAATTAAAAAAACTTTGTTACAAAAGAAGCAGGCAGTTATTTCGCTGCCGTTAAAACCATGAACCAATCCAACACTGCATAAGGTAGGCAGGGAAATTGACAAGAAAATCAGTAATTTACACCGTTCAATAACAAACGATTAAAATGATTTGGGTGTCACACTACGATTGGATGTAGTTTTGAGGCAAACACAATGCACTTACGAGAATTAAAAGAAAAGAAAATCAATGAGCTTGTAGAGTTTGGCAAAAGTCTAGGGCTTGAAAACGCTGGAGGGATGCGAAAACAAGAGCTTATTTTTGCAGTTTTGCAAAAAAAGGCCGAGAAAGATGAGCATATTTATGCAGATGGGGTTTTGGAGTGCTTGCCAGATGGGTTTGGTTTTTTGAGAGCTCCCGACTACAACTACCTCCCAGGTCCAGACGATGTCTATGTCTCCCCCTCTCAAATTCGTCGTTTTGGTCTCAGAACCGGCGACACAGTGAGCGGCTCCGTGAGAGCCCCCAAAGAAGGCGAACGGTATTTTGCGCTTCTCAAAGTAGAGCAGGTCAACTTTCTCACCCCTGAGCTAAATGCCGAAAAAGTTCTTTTTGATAATTTAACACCCCTTTATCCTAATAAAAGAATCAACCTTGAATTCAATCCAACCAACTACAACACGCGAGTCATTGACATGCTGGTGCCTCTTGGAAAAGGCCAGCGCTGTCTCATCGTCGCAGCCCCTCGAGCAGGCAAGACAGTCCTCATGCAAGATATCGCCAATGCTATTACGACAAACAATCCCGAAATTAAACTCATCGTGCTCTTGATTGACGAACGCCCCGAAGAAGTCACAGACATGCAGCGATCTGTAAAAGGCGAAGTCGTCAGTTCCACTTTTGATGAACAAGCCTCCCGTCACGTTCAGGTGGCAGAGATGGTTTTAGAAAAAGCAAAAAGACTCGTCGAAAACAAATACGATGTGGTGATATTGCTAGATTCTATCACTCGACTTGCACGGGCTTATAACTCTGTGGTTCCGCCATCCGGGAAAATCTTATCTGGAGGTGTAGACTCCAATGCTTTACATAAGCCTAAGCGCTTTTTTGGGGCTGCTAGAAATCTAGAGGAGGGCGGTTCGCTCACGATCATTGCAACTTCTCTCATTGATACGGGTTCTCGAATGGACGAAGTAATTTTCGAGGAATTCAAAGGTACTGGCAATTCCGAAATTCACTTAGACCGTAAATTGATGGAAAAACGGGTATTTCCATGTCTGGACATCAACAAGTCCGC
>CAZBEI010000079.1:0-14602 GCA_964490895.1 uncultured Bdellovibrio sp.
GCTCGCACAGTTTCTGTCTACGCTTAGCCTGCTACCTCGCGGTAGCACACCCAAGACTCGATACCCGGACCTAATGGTGTTTCCCGGGACAGGACTAAAAGTTTTGTCTTCCGACACGTCTTCGCACCTGCTGGCTGTTACTAACTTCTTCTTGGCGCACATACTTTATTTTTAACAGCATCATTGTTAAAAATAAAGCATTAACTAAATCTTCTGCTTCTCAAATTTGAATACAGACGGCAGGCATCAATTTCTATCCCCGGTTTTGAAGCACGCCCGCTTGATCCCACTAAACAACTGCACATTACGATGCGATCAAGTTTAGCAGTGAGAATTTGCCCTCAAGTAGATTTTCTTTAGGGGTTGTCAAAAAGACATCCGATGTCGATTTGACAACCCCTATTTTGATACCGCTGTGATTGAGTTAGGGCGCGGATGTACAGTCAATATTGATTACAAGGTTGATAACTTAGGTTTATTGTCAATCCGTCCATTTGTATTTACAGGCTATAGTGAGAGGATTGTAATACTTATGACTCAATTGAATGGAGTCAGGGACTGCGCTGAGACGGCTCAAAAAGAACTTCCAGAAGATAGCGTTGCTCCAGCAGAGCAAATCTCGTAATCTCACAAGACATTTTTAAAAAAAACTACGGCGGCCACTCAGGGGTAGGCCAGTTATTTTGAGATAAAATATAAAGAAACTCTTGAGCATTTTTCTGAAAGTATCTTTTGATCCCGGCTAGATCTTTCCCCCACTCCACAATTCGAGACCAAGCGAGATAATCCCAAAAGCGCTTGAGAGCAAGCCGTGTGATACGGGCGATGTTATTTCAAACCTATTTTTTTATCTGATATCGGATTATTTTATTTTTAAAAACACAGTAATTTTTCATTTTGTAAATTTTTATAAACATTTGTAAACTTTTTCCCAGCTTTTCATGCTGCGCGAACACTCACACACTTGTAAGGCCTGAAAATATTTTTTTTATAAGTCCACTCCGGCGGCCACTTCGTTTTTAAACCGAACCTGCAAAATGAGGCTGAACAGTTAGAAAAAATCAAATGTGGGCGTAGTTCCTCAAAATAAAGAAGCTGTTTTATTGAGAAAACTTAGTATAATCTAAGCCATGCTTTTAGCTCTGTTATTTTTTTTCTCCGCATGTAGTTTTGCAGAAAGCGAGTTTTCTCTCAAGACGCATTATGCTTTAGAAGCCGAGCCTCTCACTACAGAAAAAATTTGGAGTTTAGACCCCAAACTCATCAATCCACACTTGCAGAAATGGGCCTTAAAAAAAGAGGTCAAGCTCATTGGGCTTACGGCCCAAGAAAATAAAAAGGACAAAGACAAAGGCACTTTTGGTGTTCGCTTGGAGGCGGTCGAGTCTACGACTTCTATTTACTTGCGAGGCGACGGTCCCTGGTATCAAAACTCCTCAGAGTTGGATTGCACAAAATTGAGAGCCCTCGAAGGAGCAAAATACTGGGATGAGCTTTTAAAATTAAAAAGACTGAAATTGAACTGGTTTCTTCAGAGAGTGTCTGGCGTTACAGGAGATTTGGCTTTACTTAAAGCCAGGCTTTTGTTTGTTACTTGGTTAGAAGAACTTGAGGCGGAGTGGCATAAAAAAAGCTGGAAGTATAATCTAAACCAAGTTTCAAATTGTAAAAAAGGAGTAAAAAAAATTTTTCTCGATTCTCTCATGGAACCACCCTCAAAAGACGCGCCCCTTTTGCTTGCCCGTGCGCCTGCCCGCAGGTGGGGAGGTCGGTATTCTGTAAGGCTCTCTCTTGAGGTTGCAGGTAAGATTTTGGTAGGGCAATTTTTGATTGACTCGGGGACTCCAGAAAGTATTTTGTCTCCACTCTGGCTAGAGGCTCAAGGAGTCGTGCCTTCGTTAGTTCAAGTCAAGGGCGAATACCCTCAAAAGATTATTTGGACAGGCGGTGTTGGAGTTGCGAGTCCTGGTGTAGTGATGGGCGCGCGCCTCAGTGGTCTTCCTTTGCCTCTCAAAAATTTTTATATTCTTGACACGGAGCTTTTCGGCCCTCCTCTTTTTGTCTCTTCTTGCTGTGATGGAGTGTTGGGCGCCGATTTTTTAAAAAGATATGCTGTAGAATTGAACCCCGGACCGCCTGTAGAAGTCAAAGTTTGGGAGAGAAGGGGTTTTTACCCTGGAGAGGATTTTTTCTGGGTCGAAACTTCGGAATCTTTAAACAAAGATTGGAGCTCTGACTGTAAGCTTGAAGGGTCTCAAACCCTTCTTGGCGTGCGTTTTGATACGGGCAGGCAAGAAACTGTGCTTTTACACTCGCAGTATAGAAAAAAACTATCAAAGCAAGGTCCATGGAAATTGAGTTGTTATTCGAAAGTGATTGTTCCTTTGATCCCGAATGCCAGTCAAAATATAGAACCCCTCGATGGAGCTCAGGAATTAGATTTTACAGATCAAAAAAATCCAGCTGCAACAATAGGGATGGGAGTTCTAGGGAGTGCACCTCTCTTCTTTGATTTTGCACATGGTCGGATTTGGTTTTCGAAGTCTCTTTTATCTACACCGTTGCTGTTCAATCAAAGTGGGTTAAAACTCAGTTTTCGACTCAATGCCGAAAAAGATCGTGAACTTTTTATAAAAGAGGTCTTTTCTGGTTCTTTGCCTAGTTCTTTGCCCAGAACTAGCCCAAATTTTTTGCCCAACCCCAAGGCAAAAAAGCTGAAGCTTCTCGAGGGCACGGTTATTACCGAAGTAGATTCTAGACCTAGTGTCGATCTGGATGCTTGGGAGGTCGAGCAACGCTTGTCTGGAGTTTATGGCAGTCAGGTGATTTTAAAATTAAAATTGCCTTCTAAAGACAAGCTTGTGAAGCTTCAGGTACGCTGAAATATTTTTTCAATGGCCCACTGTTGATTGTCTTTTTTAAGCACAGCAACGAGTTTATTTTGGTAATAGAGCGCAACATGATTTTCTTCGGCGGATTGAGAGTTGTTTTGAACTCGTTTTAAAACATTCCAGAGAGATTTTTGTTGGCCTTGGTAAAGTGCATGGACTTCGTCTTCGGTCACTTCTGCACGATCAAAACTATCTAATATCTGATCAAAAGGTACAAAGCAGGGGAGATCGTCAAAATCTTTCCCTTCTTTAAGGGCATTTGTAATTTGATCTGTGCTCCACGCGTTTTCGAGACGAAAACTTCCAATAGCACTGCGTGAGAGGTTTTCGAGCATTCCTACAGAGTTAAAAAACCGAGCAAAATCTTGTGCAAGGGTTCGCACATAGGTTCCAGAGCTGCATGTGACTAAAAACTGGGATCTCGGCATTTCGTAACTCATGATTTCGAAACGATAAAGTTGGCAGGGTTTGGGCTCTCGCTCAACTTCAATGCCCTCTCGCGCAAGCTCATAAAGTTTTTTCCCACCGATTTTCTTTGCCGAATGCATCGGAGGGGTTTGAAGGTACACTTGTTTTGTCAGTCGCTCTGCCATTGCTTTAAGTGCACTCAAAGAGGGAGGTAAAACATCCGTTTCCTGTGTGAACGGAGCTGTAGGATCTCCGGGGAGGGTCGTTTTGCCAAAAAGCAAAGTGCCTTCGTAAGTTTTTTGGGCACCCAAAAAGTATTGCGCCAATTTTACAGCCCTTCCGACACAGAGGGTGAGGAGCCCGGTGGCAAAAGGATCCAGCGTGCCTCCATGGCCTAGCTTAGGGAAATCCTTTTTGTGCAATCCTTTGAACTCGGTGAGGCTACTTTGTAAAATTCGAATCACATCAAAGGAACTAATACCCGCGTGCTTATTTATTAAAAGGGCTCCATCTTTGAATGGTTTATTCTCTTTCACGCGTCACTTGGCTCTTCTTTTTTGAGTTGCCCATTGAGTTGCCCATTGAGTTCATTGAGGAGTTCAAAAACACGACTTGCATTTTGCAATCCTTTGTCTTCTTTAAACACAAGCTCCGGAACATACTTTATGCGGAGTATCTGAGAGAAATGTTTCCTTAAAAATCCAGCAGAGGAGGTCAGTCCTTCTAGGCATTTTTTTATGGCACTTTGGTGTTGCTCTTCGGTGAGTGGAGGGCCACTAAAAGCACCTGTTATAGAGACATATATAATGGCACGACTTCCATTCTTGCTCATTTCTACCGCTGTAAAAGTCACACTCGGTATTCTGGGATCTTTGAGCATTCTTGGAACTTGGAAAGACAGTTCCTTTTGAATAGCAGACTCTAATCTCTGACGCCTTTGAATGTGCATAAAATTCACGCAGTTAATTCGGCATTGACCCATTCCACTTGATAGGCCTCGATGATGTCCCCCGGCTTTAAATCATTATAATTTTCGATCCCAATCCCACACTCTAGGCCTGTGGAAACTTCTTTTGCGTCATCCTTAAATCGCTTGAGCGAAGACATTTTGCCTTCGAAGACAATTTTGCTGTCTCTTAAAAGTCGCACGTTGGCGCCTCGAATAAATTTCCCATCGACCACAGAAGATCCTGCGATCGCCCCTGCTTTTGGAACTGTAAAAACTTGTTTGATTTCTGCTCGGCCCAAGAATGTTTCAATTTTCTTTTTATCCAGAAGTCCAACCATCGCGTTTTTCACATCTTCTAAAAGCTCATAAATGATGGTGTAACATTTGACTTCAATATGTTCTCCCTCGGCGAGTTGCCTGGCTTTTGTGTCTGGGCGGACATTGAATCCGATAATGAGAGCATTCGATGCACTGGCCAATAGGACATCGCTTTCTGTGATCCCTCCGGCTCCTGAGTGAATAACTTTGACTTTGACTTTTTCTGTGCCAGTTTTTTCTAAACTCTCTCGGATGGCTTCGATGGAGCCAAAGGTGTCTCCTTTTAAGATGACATTGAGTTCTTTAGTTCTTCCTGCTTGAATTTTAGAGAATAAATTATCGAGTGTCACTTTACTGTAATTGAGCAATTCTGATTTTGCTTTTTCCAGAAACTTTCGATGTTCTGCAATTTTTTCGGCTTCAGCCTCTAAAGAGGTAACAACAAACGGATCGCCTGCTTTTGGAATCGCAGAGAACCCTAAGATCTCTGCTGCAATGCCTGGGGGGACTTCCTTCACCACTTGTCCTTTGTCATTTTGCATAGCCTTTACTTTTCCTGCTAAAGCTCCCGAAACAATGGGTTCTCCTACTTTGAGAGTGCCTCGTTTTACTAAAAGAGTGACCACTGGACCTCGGCCCTTGTCTAATCTGGATTCTAAAACAATCCCGGAGGCTCGGCCTGTAGGGTTTGCTTTTAAATCCATGATTTCGGCTTGGAGTAAAATAGACTCTAAAAGTTTATCAAGATTTGTTTTCTGAAGTGCAGATACGGGCACAAAAATCGTTTGTCCACCCCAATCTTCAGGGAGCAAGTTGAGTTCAGACAAAGCTTGTTTGATTTTTTCAGGATTTGCGCCGGGTTTATCAATTTTATTGATAGCCACTAGGACAGGAACTTGTGCCGCTTGCGCGTGGGCCAAAGCTTCTCGGGTCTGAGGCATGACTCCGTCATCTGCAGCAACAACAAGGATGACAATGTCTGTGGTATTGGCTCCACGGGCACGCATGCTGGTAAAGGCTTCGTGGCCAGGGGTGTCGATAAAGGTAATTTGTTTCCCATTTTTTTCTACAGTATAGGCTCCAATGTGCTGGGTGATGCCACCTGCTTCTCCTGCGGCAACATGGGTTTCTCGGATTGCGTCTAAGAGAGAAGTTTTTCCATGGTCCACGTGTCCCATGATTGTGACAATGGGAGGTCTGGGCTTTAGGTCCTCAGGTTTGTCTTCTGCGAAGGCAAGCCATGTTTCTTCGTTAAATGCAATATTCTTCACTTCGAATTGATATTCGTTTGCCACTAGAGTGGCCGTGTCTAAATCAAGGTGACTTTGAATCGTGGCCATTTGCCCCAAAGAGATCAGTTTTTTCAGGACATCTGGGATTTTGACGTTGAGTTGGGTTGCCAAATCTTGAATGCCAATGGTCTCTTGCATCTGCACAATGCGTTTAATCGCTTTGGGTGTTGTTTTTACTGTCCTTTTAAGTTCTTTTCCAGGAGGGATTTTCTTTTTTTTCGGTAAGAAAACAATTTCTTTTTTTCGATAATCTGCAAATCGAACATCTTCGGGAGCAATATCGGAGGCAAGACGTCCTCCTGCGCGTTTTTTGGCGCTTTCTTCCTCGAGCATTTGGTCCAAATTCTCTTTGGTCATCTTGATGATTCGAAAGCCATCTTTATCTTGATGTGTGGTTGTTCCCTTGACGGCAGTTTTTGTGCTGATTGAAGTTCCAACAGGTTTGGCTTGTTCTATCACAGTGGGTCGAGTGGGTGTTTTCGGCTCTACAATTTTTAAAATACTTTTTCTAAGGGGTGTCTTTGGATCAGCAGTCGGCACCACTGGACTTAGGGTTTCGGGTTGAGTTTGTATTTGTGTTTCTAAAGGTTCGGCTTGAATTGGGGTATCAGGTTGTGCGTATGAGTCTGGTTCGATTATCTCAGGATGAGGGAGCTCTGGTGTCGTGGTTTCTATGGGAGCCAAAGCGGTTTCTGTTTTAGCGCGGCGACGGATAATAGGAGAGTTGGCAGATTTTTTATCAGAGACTGCGATTTCTTTGAGCGGATCTACAGTGGTTTCTGGGGCCGGAATTTTTGGCACTATTTTTTTTCGCACTTTAGATAGAATAGCTGGAGAGGATTTTTTCCCTAATGAATGACGAGCTGCTTGAACTTGATTTTGAGTCAAGTCGCTCATATGACTTTTGACTTTAATGTTGAGTCCTTTGAGTTTTTCTAAAAGAGAGATTGAGTCCAAACCCAGCTCTTTTGCAAGTTCGTAAACTTTAATTGATTCTAGCTCAGTCATTCTATCCATCTCCATTTAAGTCACTTCGTTTTTTTGAGAGTCTTTTTGAGAGTCATTTTGGGATTTTTCTGGGGATTGCTCAGCTTCTTGCTCTTCAGCTTGTTTCATCATTTGTTTGAGTCTTTCTTCTGCCAAAGCTTTAGAGTCTTTGATGGGCGTTGCAGAAAAGCTCCCTTTCCCGTCATCTTTTTGAGTTGGTGCAGACAGCATATCACCTGCTTTTTCGACCACAGAGGCTGCTTTTTCTTTAAGAGTTGTCGCTCCTTCTAGACTGTCAAAGCCGGCAATTTTTTGAAGTTCTTCGATCGGAGCAATGGCCACTTGTTTTACATTGAGAAATCCAGATTGGTAAATGGATTGTGCCAGTGTCTCGTTGATCCCCTCTATGTGCTGAATATTAAAGACAGCATCAGCTGCTCTCTTTTGAAGTTTTGTTTTCGAAATAATATCAAGTCTCCAGCCTGTTAGCTGAGCTGCGAGGCGGACGTTTTGACCTTTTCTCCCAATGGCCAAAGAGAGCTGATCATCCTCAACCATAATTTCCATGCACTTATTTCTTTCGTCAACTCTCACAGAGGAGATTTCTGCAGGAGATAAGGCTGAACGTACAAAAATCACAGGGTTGTCAGACCAGGGGATAATGTCAATTTTCTCTCCTTTGAGTTCTTGGATGATGTTTTGAACTCGAATGCCTTTCATTCCAACGCAAGCCCCCACAGGATCAACGTCTTTGTCTTTTGTAAAGACGGAAATTTTTGACCGAACTCCTGCTTCTCTGGCACAACCTTTGATTTCAATGACGCTATCTCTGATTTCAGGAACTTCGACTTCAAAAAGTTTAGCAATGTATTTCGGGGAAGTTCGAGTGAGATAAAGCTGTGGCCCACGTAGGCTATCGCTCACATCTGCAAGGTAGGCTTGGACTCGGTCTCCTGGGCGAAATTGCTCTCCTGGAATAATCTCATTGCGCGGCAGCAGGGCGTCTGTTTTACCTAAATCAATGACCAAATTGCCTCGCTCAACACGCCTTGCAATCCCGGTGACGATTTCTCCCTTTCGGTGGATGTATTCGTTATAAATAATTTCTCTCTCTGCATCTCTGACTTTTTGAAAAATAACTTGTTTTGCTGTTTGAGCGTCGATTCGGCCAAAGTCAGGAGCTTCAACTTTAATTCCCAATTCGTCCCCAATGACAGCTTCTGGATCAAGTTTTTTAGCTTCTTCTAAAAGAATTTCTTCGCTCTCTTCGAGCATCTCAGGTTCGCTTTCGACCACTTTTTTAAATTGAAAAAGATCAATTTCTCCTGAGTCTGTATTGTAATGGGCTTCTAAGACTGCATTGAGGCCGTACTTTTTTTGGGCTGCCATTAAAATAGCCTGTTCTAAAGCACTGATGATAATTTCTTTTTTAATTCCACGGTCTTTTCCGATGGATTCAATGACTCGAGAGAGTTCGCTAGCGTTCATTTTATTTTTCTCACTTTCCTTTTAAAGTCTCAAACTCAGGTTCAAGGTTCGCTTTCGTCATTAAGGCAAAAGGGATCAGTATTACGATGCCTTTGTTGTCATGTAGGTTAAGGATAATTTTTTCATTTCTCACTTCTTTCAAAGTTCCAAGGTAAGTTTTTTGTTTTGGATTTTTTTTCTGGTACTCAGGGTTTTCGGATTCTTCGGCGGAGAGGGGTCTTAAAACTTGGATTTTAGCTTTTTTCCCTAAAAATCGTTCGAAATCTTTTTCTTTTTTGAGAGGGCGCTGGAGTCCAGGCGAAGAAACTTCTAACTCATAGGAACCATGAATAAGGGCTTCCAGCTCTGGTAGGGTGTCTAAAATAGCATCCAATGTTTTTGAAGCTTTAGCGCAGTCCCCCACTCCAATGGGTGGGCGGCCCGGGCTCGTGTGGTCTATAAAGACACGCAAAAGTCTGCGCTCGACTTCGAGTGCAATGATTTCGTATCCCAATGGCTCTAATGCGAGGGCCAGTTTTTGAGAAAGCTCTTTTGTTTCCATCTCTTTTTACCAAAACGCCAAAAAAAAAGCGGGCAAGGGGCCCACTCTTCCAGTGAACTAATTTAGGGCTTAAGTAACACAAAGGGGGTTTTCAATCAACACTAACTTCGGTAGGCTTAAATTCTTTATACTAAGGAGATTCCAAATGAGTATTCGAGTCAGGTTTGCGCCTTCGCCCACAGGACTACTGCACATTGGGGGGGTGAGAACGGCCCTCTTTAATTGGCTTTTTGCAAAAAACAAAGGGGGGAAATTTTTACTTCGAATTGAAGACACTGATTTAGAGCGTTCAAGTCAAGATTTTACTCAAGACATTTTTAATTCTCTTAAGTGGCTGGGGCTCAATTGGGATGAGGAAGTCATTTTTCAAAGTCAAAGGTTAGAGCTTTATCGGGAAAAAGCTCAAGCATTGGTGGCCCAAGGCAAGGCCTATTATTGCAACTGTACAGAGGAGAGCCTCGAGGTCATGAGAACTAAAGCGCTGGCGGATGGAAAAAAACCACAATACGATCGGCGGTGCAGGGATTTAAATTTAAAAACAGGACAAGTCATTCGTGCAAAAATTCCATTGGAGGGGCATGTCATATTTCAGGATCTCATTCGTGGGAGTATTCGGATTGAAAATCTGGAGGTTGACGATTTTGTGCTCGTCCGCTCAAATGGTGCGCCTACTTATAATTTATCATGCGTCGTCGATGATGTGGCTTCCGAGATCACCCACGTGATTCGAGGTGACGACCATATCAACAACACGCCAAAGCAAATGCATTTGTATCGATTTTTTGATTATAAAGTTCCAGAGTTTGTGCATCTTCCGATGATTTTAGGCCCTGATAAGAAAAAATTATCCAAACGCCATGGGGCTGTTTCGGCCAATGTCTATCGTGCAGAAGGGTATTTGCCAGAGGCCCTGCTTGGTTTTTTGGTGCGTTTGGGCTGGAGCCATGGGGATCAAGAAATATTTTCGATCGAAGAAATGACCCGATACTTTTCTTTCGAAAAAGTTCAGAAAAGTTCTGGAGTTTTTAATCCAGAAAAACTTTTATGGCTCAATGGAGAGCATTTGCGGAAAATGGCTCCAGAGCGTCTTTGTCAAATTATCGCTCAAGATTTTGACCATCATTTTCAGCCTCCGGCCGAGATTGAGAGTCTCAAATCTCCTTTAGGGGTAAAGTTGGCTGCGCTTATTTTGCCCAAAGTAAAGCGAGTACGGGATGCGGCCGAGCAAATGGTGCCTTTGTGTACTCCTGGGTTGATCGAAGTGGATGGGTCACAATTAAAATGGAATACTGACGAAAAAATAAAAAAGGAACTTAAACTCGCCATTGCGCATTTGACAGAGCTTTTGTCTCAAAAAATGTCTGAGGCAAAAGGGCACAAGCAGAGTTTAGAAGAGGTGGGGATGGGGCATCATGAGATTGACGCTCTTTTACGCCAAGTTTGTGAAAGCCATGGAGTAAAACTTGGTGATCTGGCTCAACCTCTGCGGCTTTGTGTGAGTGGACGGATGGTGAGTGCTGGACTTTTTGATCTTTTGTCGGTTTTACCTTGGGATAGAGTAAAACCGAGATTGCAAAAAGTACAGGAGCTGTGATAACACCCCACACAACAAGGGGGGTATGTTATGAAAAGGGGATTAGTGGTTTTAAGTTTGTGGCTTGTGAGTGTTACGGTTTATGCAGGTGAGGATCTTTCAATACCAGCAAAGGTGCTCAGCCATCCAGATTTGAATCGAGTGCTCGCGCAGATAAAGCACCCGAGTTTGTACCGATTTGGGTCACTCACTCAGAGTGAGAAGCTTGGCGAAGAGAAAAAAGGGTGGTTTAAATTAAAAATGGTTCATGACTCCATGGATGTCCATGATGATTTGCCTTCTCTTTGCTTAGATTTTGAATACTATTTGGCGCCCAATGCGATTGCTATTCGCGAAACCTGGTTTGAGTGCGATTAATAGTCTTTGTGTAATATAGGTATGGTGGGAGATCGTCTAATGGTAGGACGTCAGACTCTGACTCTGACTATCTAGGTTCGAATCCTAGTCTCCCAGATCTTAGAAAAAGTCCAGAATACGAATAGCAAAATAGCTCCAATATAAAAGAAAGAAACACTCCGGTGGAGTGTTTTGTATAAACCAGCCGGTGCGGGAAGCCGCGTGGACATTTAAATGCAAAATCCCGGATTAAGCGCTAAGCTCATTTAACGAATAGAGTTCTGCCCTGAACGAACTCAACCGGACCCATCTTTTTGTAACGGCATGGATCAACTTGCAGCGTGACCGCTCCCATCAGGGCCAATTTTGCTTTTACCAAAGACATATTCAAACTGCATTTTCCCATAGCAGCGTCTTCGCTCTGCACTTCTACCAGGTCACTATTTATTCCTAGGCTCTTGATATGTTCTGTAATAGTGAGAGTAGGTGTATTTGATAAATCGCCCATTGGAAGCAGTATCTCATCTTCTGCCAACCCCAGGCCAGAGCATGTCATCAACACTAGTCCGAAAATCACTTTATTGTTTTTCATTTGCACCTCAAAAAAACAGGCATTGTTAAACGGCATTCAGCTATCCACATATAGTAAATGGTGCATATAGTCAAGAGGCTGGGAAGTTTAGAATGGAATGACATTCACCCAGAACTTGTGAAGAATATCCTGTAATATGCCCCTTGTTTTATTTCAACCCATTTTCAGAATCAAACAGAATTTCAATTTACAGCCTTAAAAAGGGACGCATTTTCTCTATTCCAAACTCATCAATCGCCTGAGTAAGATTATGCACGGAGCACAATGCCGTCAAATTCGACAAATCAGAGCTCCCATTCTTTGCAAAAGGAACTATGTGTTCTATTTCCAGAAATCGTGTCTCTGAACAGCGCTGACCTGTAATGGGAGAAACAAAGGTGCACTGATGTCCTGCTTTGTTAAGGACAGCTCTTCTTGTAGAAACAGGAATATAAGGACGATTTCGTGTAGAGTTTTTCGTGGGAGATTTTACTTCTGCGGAAGAAGTGCCTTCTGGTTTTTGGTTAGCTTCTATTCCTGAACCCAGTTTAGCATCAAAGTTCTTTTTAACTGCTGGAAAATTTTTTTCCTCTTCAATCACTTCGTCAGAAGAAGTAGCGTTGCACTGTACTTCTATTTTTGAAGTTTTTAAGGCTTTCTTTAGAGCGGCCCCAATGATTTCAGCAAAACTGGGATTGGATTTCCCTTTTTGCATGAGCTTGCACTTCATCTGATCCATGAGTTTTAGAAGTTCCTCGTCAGCAATGAATCTTATTTCTGTTTGAGTGGGACTTAAGACTCTCTTTTTTTCTTTTGGGATCATCTCTGGTGATATTTCAGAAAATAATTTCTCAGCTTCTTCTTTAGACTTGTTTTCAATCTGTTTTATAAATTCTTTCTTTTCTTCTGTAGAGTAGGTTTTATTGTTAGATTCTTCGTGGCGAACAAATCTCTGAAAAGTTCCAATGACTGAAAGATTGAGTGATCCACTCTCCAGAGAGCCTTTGATCTCTGGCACCTCCATCGATAATCTCATAGCGTCTATCCTGAGCTGAGCGCTTGCGTTGCAATATTTGAGGTGCTCAGTGCAATACAAAAACATCGAGCTATACCCAAGCTTTGCATAAAGGCGTCTACTCTGGACTTCTCTCAAGTGTTCTAAAACTAGGTTTGTGCACTCTCTTTCTTTAGAAACAGCTTTCTCTGTTTCGTTTAGCAATTCTGAATCTGTAAGATTTTTTAATAAAAGTGTTTTCATAAATAAAATTCCCATTTCTTAATGAGGGCTATACCACATCGTTTTTGGGCTCTCTGGAAGGGGGTAAATTTAGATGAAGAGGGGTTGATTTGTGAAAAAATATAAAATCAAAATTTAAGTCCACTGGAGGGTCAATACAAAGCTTTAAACCCTGCAATCAGCCACTAGTATAGAACTCGGGCTTTAATACTCCTAGAAGTCGTCAATAGAAATCGTACAAAAAATCACATGATGTTTATTGTTTTAATTTCGACCTTAAAAATATGGTTTTATTGGCTAATCCATCCTTGGAAAGCGTGCATGCCGATCAACAGCCTTGGGATGATGAATCTTGTGATTTTGAAAAAAAGGACTTAGAGCTCCCTCCAGAGAAACTGCATCTCATGCCAAAGGTCCTATTTTGCTTCGCACGGAGTCTGGCGCTGGGCACGCAGGGGCAGACTCGTTTGCGCAGGATGTTCAGCGGTATGCTGATAGTTGGGCATTTTTAATGTCGGAGGTAGGGTTAATGCCAGGTCATGTTAAATTGAGTTTTATGACGGATTTATAAATCTAAAATAAAAATACGCTCTCCCCACCTTGAGTCCTATGGTGATGGTTTTGGGTGTGCTGATGCGAAAGAGTGATATTAAAAAAGAGGAACAATTTATTTTAAATAAAAATCGATTAGAAGCTTTTAGTGATGGGGTTTTTGCAATTGTGATCACACTCTTGATTCTTGATGTGCATGTTCCAAAAGTCGATCCAAGCTTATTGACTACAGCATTGTGTGATCTTTTGCCCCCCAAGCTTCCCCAATGCTCGAGTTATCCCAAAGCGACTTGGTTTCTCCCAGCTTTTTTTGCGGCATAGAGGGCTTTGTCGGCGGCTTTGAGGAGTTCGGAGGCAGAATCCATCGCGGAGGATAGACAAGCCACTCCAATGCTGATGGTCACAGAGAGTTTCTTGCCTTCGTAAATAAGTGCGTATGTTGAGATGGCCTGGCGTGTTTTTTCTGCAATTGACTGCGCACATTTTAGGTCTGTATTTCCCATAAGAAGCACAAACTCTTCGCCCCCATATCGGGCAAAAATGTCTTTGGGTCTGACAAAACTATTTTTTATAATGCGCGAAATTTCCTTCAAGACATAATCTCCACAGTCGTGCCCAAAGGTGTCATTGATTTTTTTGAAAAAATCAATGTCCAAGAATAGGATAGAAAAATCAGTGTGAAGTGCCTTTGCTCTTTTGTATTCTGCTTCAAGTGCCTCCTGTAAATAACCCTTGTTATAGATTTTTGTCAGAGGATCCGTGTGTGCTGCAGAACCTAAGTTGCCATAAAATAAAATTTCGAGCTGTCCGGCGGGGAGAAATTTAAAGATTGAGTTTCCAAGCTTGATCATGTCTTCTTTTGCAAGTGCAAGGACTTCGCCATTGGACATTTTTTTATCATTGATAAAAGTGCCATTAGAAGAACCCATATCAGTGATAAATACTTTGCCTTCTTTTTTAGAAATCAGAGCATGTTTGCGCGAGATGCTTTGATCAGCCACGCTAATCTCTACAGTGGGGTCTCTGCCGATTGTCATTTCGGCAGCGGTCAAAAAGAAGCGATGTCCCTGCGGTGTGCCCCGAATGATGATGAGACAAGCCTCCTGCTCCTTGGCTTTGAGAAGTTCTCGCTCTAGGGTTTGCTGCTCCCCTTGGAGGACCGTCGTTTTATCGCTTGGGTCAGTTTTGTCAGTGGATTTTGGTGGGCGTGCCATACCTTATATTTCTCCCGGGTTTCTTTCTCCGCCCCGCTCGAGAGCTTTACGAATGTATACTTTTCCCTCTTCTACGCCAGGTTGATCAAAGGGATTGATGTCCCAAAATAGGCCCACAAAGGACGTCAGGATGCAGTGTGCAAAATAGAGCGCTCCCATAGCCTTGGCATTTAATTCATCGAGCTTAAAGGTGAGATTGGGTCTTTGGTTTCGAGTGAGCACGA
>CAZBEI010000080.1:0-30989 GCA_964490895.1 uncultured Bdellovibrio sp.
AGCGCAGCAAATGGAAAGCCTGTCCCATCTAATTCAGGGCAGAGTACACAGTCTCAAGCTATTGTTGAAGTAGGAGTGCCTCGGTAGTTTTAGTCTTTTCCGTCTGAGTTCAATTCCCGAATCAAATCTCTCAATTTTTTACGTTCGGAATGATCTATTTTTTCTTCTTTTTTATTATCTTTTTGTGCACTTGAAGAATGAAGTATAATTTTATCTGCCTTTTGTTGTGTGAGCCCTTGTTTCACGTCATGGATAACCTCTGGGATAACCCCGTGAATGACCTGATTTGAGAGTCCTTTGGCTTTTTCAATGACAAGAGAGGGCTGAAACGCCGTTACGAAGTCTTTGATATGGTCGGAGATCGTTTGCCCTTTCCAAGGGATGATATGGCTTAAAATCAACACCGTCACCGTAAAAAGTCCCAGTTTGATGAGGTCAAAAATTTTTTTAAACATAGATCTCCTCGATTGGAAAGTGGGAGAGAAGGCAAGAATAAAGCAGGTCCGTTTTTTTATTTAAAGTATGGGTGTATACACAACGTACTTCGGGGGGGTGGCGCTCCATGAGTTGCTTTGCTTTGGCAGGATCACATTTTAAAGGGGATGAAACCAGTACAATAGAATTTTGCTTTCGAGCCAGTCCATCTGCGATTTGACTTGCGATGATATTGCTCATTTCGCAATAAGTGGAAAAATTTAAACTTTTATCAAAAAAGAAAAGTAAAAAACTTTTTTCGGCGCCATACAGTGTAAAATAAAGGCCTTGGAGGTCTTCTGTGAGATCTAAAGTTTCGGTAGAGGGTTTGGCAGTGTTTTGAGTAACTTGGCCAAGTTTATAAAAATCAAACTGACTTGGAAAAAGATCAAAGTCCAGGTTCATTTATAGGCTCTTTTGGGCTCTGTGGGTGGAGCGACCCGTAATTTTTTCTTCGCTCGAGGCCACTCTCTCTACGGTTTTCAAAACATCCTCGGCAGTAAATGGTTTTAAAATGTAATCCTTGGCCCCGACATTGATGGATTCCATCACTAGGTTTTCTTGGCCCAGGGCAGAAATCATTATGATTTTGGCATTTTTATCCAATTTGAGAATTTTTCTCGTGGCTTCGATGCCGCTCATTTGAGGCATGACGACATCCATGGTGACGATCTGGGGCTGTAGTCTTTTATAGATCTCAACGGCTTGTTCTCCATCCTCTGCTTCGGCAATCACTTGATATTGAGCTTGAGTGAGTATTTCGACGAGTGTTTTCCGAACAAAGGCAATGTCATCCACTACTAAAACTGTTTTGGCCATGAACTCACCTCCCGCTCATTTTACCGACTAAATGTGACAAAAGAAAAGCATTAATTTTAACGCGACGGATTAGTGTTTTTCTTGAACTTTTTCAATTTGTACTGCTTCAATTTGTCTCTCGGAAGCCTTGCGAATCGTAAGTTTGAGCAGTCCGCTGGGTGTTTCAAAAAACAACTCGTCTCGGACCTCCGGAATCCTTCCAAATTGTTGGAGTAAAAAACCACTGAGGGTTTCGTAGTTTCCCTCGGGCAGGTTAAAGTCTATTTTTTCATTCAATTGGCTAATTTCCATTTGAGCTTGAACGAGCCACTGTGAGGGCCCAATTTCTCTGTAGAGCGCCGTTTTCGTATCATACTCATCCGTGATTTCGCCCACGATTTCTTCTACAATGTCTTCGAAAGTGATTATCCCGATGGCTCCCCCATACTCATCCACAACAATGACCAGCTCGTTATCTTCTTGGTGCATTTCTAAAAGTAAATCATGGAGGGCTTGAGTTTCGGCGACATAATAGGCGTGGCTGATGTAATTTCGGATCGGTTGTTCTAAGTCGAGAGCTGAAAAAAGATCGGTATACTCTAAAACTCCAACAATATTGTCCACTCTGTTTTCAAAAACGGGCATTCGAGTGTGTCTGTATTTTTGGAAACGAGAGAGTGCTTCTTTGATGGAGGCCGAAATTTCGATCGCTTTTACGTTGACCAACGGAATCAGTGCATGTTTGACTTCTGTGTCTTTAAAATCTAAAATCCTCTTAATCATCTTTCTTTCGCTCGCAGTAATTTCAGTTTCTTTTTTTTCGTAAGCCAATAAGGACCTCAGCTCATCTCGGGTCGTTCTTTTTTTCCCAATCAAGAGATCCCCTAGAGGGCTAATCATTTTAGAAAGTTGTGTTGTGTAAGACGCAAGAAGCCTCGTGATGGGATAAAAAGCGTGATAAGTGTAACTCAGCGGAAAGGCAACCCAGGGCGCAAGCACATCCGCATATTTTCGGTAAATTGTTTTAGGAATCAGTTCTCCAAAAATAACAATAATGGGAGAGGTGATTAGAATGGCAAAAAGTTCTGGTGTTTTTTTGAAATGCTCTAAACAGTAAAGCGTCATGATAGCAGAAATACTTGAGATCGATAGGCTTGTGATGAGAAGTGTAGTGGATAGAATTTTTTCTGGATTTTTTAGGAGCTGAAATGCCTTTTCTGCTCCTCTCGAACCTTTTTTTGCCTGTGCTTTTAGTCCGAGTTTATCTGCAGATAAAAGCGCGATCTCGCTGCCTGTGTAAAATCCTTCGATCAAAAGCAATGGCAATCCCAATAAAAAGGCGGTCTGTAAATCTACACTCGTCGGCATATTTTATTTTTTTCCTATGGAGTCGTCTTCATTAAATACAGATTCAAAAACGGGCACTAAAACATCAGCCATCGTGACGATGCCCATGACTTCGCCCAGAGTCCCGCCAATGGTTACAATGGCCAAGTGAGTTCGGTGTTGTTTGAATTTTCTAAAAAGTGCATTGAGCCTTACGGAGGGAGAAACAAGCAGGGGTTTTCTCATCAAGCTTTCGATGGTGTTGTTTTGAAGTTCAGGGTCTAGTTTGGTAAAGAGTAAATCTTTCGAATACAGAATGCCCAAGATCTTTTTTTTAGTGGAATCTGTCACTGGGATACGCGAATAGGGAGATCCTTGAATTGTTTGTGCCGCTGTTTTGATGGGGATATGTGAGGGGAGAGAAAAAACTTGGGATAAGGGAGTGTAGACGTCGATGACCGTTCGATCGTCGAGGTCAAAAATTTTTCGAATCAAGTCGAGTTCTGTTTGGTGAATTGCCCCTTCTTTGTGCCCTTCTTCGACCATGGATAAAAATTCTTCTTCGCGCAAAACAGGGTCCTCCTTTTCCTTGAAATGCCCAGCATCTGTTTTGCCTAAAATCAAGACCATTTTTTTAGAAAACCACTGAATTAAAAATCGAATCGGAACGAAACACCGATACAGCCACCTCAAAGGGGGGGCGGCTAAAGGCGCGATAAAAGTGTTGGCTCTGGTTGAGATGGCCTTGGGGGTCATTTCGCAGAAAATTAAAATCACGGGGGTGGTAACGAGCGTGCCCATCAAAGTTTGAAGTTCCCAGTTTGGAAAGACTGTCCAATTTTTAGAGATTGCCTCTGTAATAAATGTTGCAATCGAAATATTGATGATTTCATTGGTGACCAAAATCGTCATCAGTAGACCGCCCGGATCATTGAGGAGGAATTTGATTTGTGAGTAAGAGGGCCTAAAGCGCTCTTTGAGGCTTCTCAATTGAAATCTGGACAAACTAAACAGAGCGGCCTCTGAGCCTGATAAAAAGGCAGAAAATGAAATCAGTGTCATACAAAGGAGTGTGTCAATAAAGGTCATAGTGTATTGAGCATCACGCTACTTTATCAAGTCTAGGCTGAGAAGCTCTTTTTTTATTGCGATCTGGTTTGTGGAGTGAGTCTCTCTTTTTCGTTAAAACCACATCCAAGACTTGGTCGATGGTTTTTACAGGTATAAAGGTCAAATTCGCACGGTATTCTTCCGGAATATCTTCGAGGTCTTTTTTGTTTTTGTCTGGGATGATAATGGTCCTAATCCCATGTCGCATGGCTGCTAGAGCTTTTTCTTTGAGTCCTCCAATGGGGAGCACCCGTCCGGTGAGCGTGATTTCTCCGGTCATGGCGACATCTTTGCGAATGGGTACGCCCTTTAATCTTGAAATCATAGAAGCGGCCATGGTGATTCCAGCTGATGGGCCATCTTTGGGTACACCGCCTGCAGGAAAATGGACGTGAATGTCGGTCGTCGCAAAAATTTCTTCGTCTATTCCAAAATCCTTTGCTCGTGAGCGGATGAGGCCTAAAGCAGCTTGTCCGGATTCTTTCATGACTTCGCCCAATTGCCCTGTGAGTGTGATGATGCCTTTGCCTTTCATGGTCGTGGTTTCGACGTAGAGAATTTCTCCTCCAAAAGCAGTCCACGCAAGTCCAGTGGCAATCCCGATTTCGTCTTTTTCTTGTTCATCTTCGCGTACAAAAATCGCAGGTCCTAAAAGTTTCTGAACCATCTCATGGGTGATTGTTGTTTTTTCTTTTTTGCCTTCGGCCACCAGTTTTGCAGTTTTTCTGGACAAAGTGGCAATGTTTCTTTCTAGGTTTCTCAGTCCTGCCTCTCTTGTGTAGTGAGAAATAACCGTCTTTATAGCATTGCCTGTAAAATCAATGAGAGAGGGGTTGAGTCCATTCTCCGTTATTTGTTTTGGGATCAAATATTTTATTGCAATAAAGAATTTTTCTTCTTCTGTATAGCCTGCCAAGGGAATGATTTCCATTCTATCTTTGAGGGCGGATGGAATCGTGTCTAAAATATTGCAGGTAGCGACGAACATAACATTGGACAAATCAAAGGGGACATTGAGGTAGTGGTCCCGGAAAGTATTGTTTTGTTCTGGATCTAAGACTTCTAAGAGAGCGGCAGAGGGGTCTCCTCGAAAGTCGCTTCCGAGCTTGTCAATTTCATCCAGGACAAAGACCGGGTTATTGGTAGCAACTTGTTTGAGTCCTTGAATGATACGGCCTGGCAGTGCGCCAACATAGGTTCTTCTGTGGCCCCTGATTTCCGCTTCGTCTTTGACTCCACCCAAAGACACCCGAACAAACTCCCTTCCCATGGTGCGTGCAATGGATCTGCCGAGTGAGGTTTTCCCAACTCCGGGAGGGCCTGTAAAACAAAGGATAGGGCCTTTCATCCTTTCTTTTAATTTTCTGACAGCCAGGTATTCTAAAATGCGCTCTTTAATTTTAGTGAGATTGTAGTGGTCTTCGTCCAAAATTTGTTTCGCTCGCGCTAAGTCTAAATTATCGAGTGTTTGTTTACTCCAAGGAGTTTCGATGAGCCAGTCCACATAGGTTCGGAGCATTGAGGCTTCGGATGCATCTGGATGCATCCTTTCGAGTCGCCCCAATTGTTTGAGTGTTTCTTGTTCGACTTCTGGGGGCATTTTGCAAGCTAAGACTTTTTCTCGGAGCTCATTGACTTCTTCCGTCTTGGAGTCTGGATCTCCGAGCTCACTTTTGATCGCTCGAATTTGCTCTCTCAAAAAATATTCCTTTTGAGATTTTGTCATTTCATCTTTGGCCTGGGATCTAATTTTAGCTTGAATCGAAAGGACTTCAATTTCACGCGTAAGAAAGTCAAAAATCTTCTTCAGTCTTTCCAGTGGCTCCGTGGTTTCCAATACCCCTTGTGCTTCGCTCACTTTTAAGCCTAAGTTCGAAGCCACGAGGTCTGCAAGTCGACCTGGATCTGTAATGTCATCTAATACCATGAGGATGTCAGGTGAGAGGACTTTTCCTAGGGCAATGACCTTTTCGAGTTGCTCTCGGACATTGCGCGCAAGAGCTTCGGCTTCGGCAATCGAAGCAAGGGGGGTTTCGTCTACTTTATTGATTTTGACTTCGAAGTAGGGTTGAGTGTGTGTAAATTCCGTAATATTGGCCTTGCACAATCCTTGGGTCAAAATTTTGATTCGGCCATCGGGTAGTTTTCTCATTCTCATGATCATGGAGACTGTGCCCATACGGTAGATGCCGTCAGAGCTGGGATGTTCATCGCTGATGTCTTTTTGTGATGCGAGTAAAATTAAACGATCTGACCGAGCGAGTGCTTCTTCTACGCTTTTAATCGAGGAATCTCGCCCCACAAAGAGTGGGATAATCATATAGGGAAAGACGACAATATCTCTTACGGGCAAAAGTGGCAGTGACTGGGGTATTTCAATTTGCTCGCCTTCATAATTAGTGACCATCTTACAAGATGATTCGGCACTCTCTTGGCTTCTCTTGAGGGATAATTTGCCTAGCGCTTAACTGTATTGCTATGCGTAAATTTTTTCTCTATGTTCTTGTTTCTCTTTGCAGGCAATACACAGAGTGGTGGAGGGTCTGGCCTCTAGTCTCCGAAGTTCGATGGGTTCTTCGCAAGATTCGCAAACTCCAAAAGACCCTTCTTCCATGCGTCCAAGGGCTTGATCGATTTTAGAGAGCAGTTGTCGTTCTCTGTCGCGGAGTTTGAAAATAAGATTTTGATTGATCTCACTTGCGGCTAAGTCCGTTTCGTCAGGCAAATCATCTGGAGAAAGAGCCAATTCGTTTTTAAGCGCATTCTTAGAATTGTTCAAAAGCCTTTGTTTTTCTTCGAGCAATATTCTCTTAAATCGAGCCACTGTTTTTGTGTCCATTATTTTCCCCCTCCAATGGGTTTCCCCTCATAATCAAACACTAATTCTAGCTCTCTTCAGAAATAGCGCAACTCTTTTTATAAGAATTTATAAGGGATAATGCAATGCGGCTTGAATGGGTGTGGCTGTGGAATTTCATTGACTGCAAAAGTTAAACTCTTATACCTGTTCTAGTATGAGAGTCATTATATTGGCAGCGGGGCAAGGTAAAAGAATGCGTTCCCAAACCCCCAAAGTACTTCATGAAATTGGTGGAAAACCCATTTTATTTCATATCTTATCTAAAGTCGACGAAGCATTGCCAAATGCTTCCGTGGCTATCGTTTTGGGGTATGACCATCAAAAAATCGAATCACAAATTAAGCAAAACCCTGCTTTTTCAAAGATGGACCTTTATTTTGTTTTGCAGTCTGAACAAAAAGGGACAGGGCATGCTGCGCGCTGTGCGATCGAGTCTCCATGGGGAGTGAGGCTCAAAGAGAATAAAGGGCCTGTGCTTGTCTTGCCAGGGGATCTCCCTTTGATCACAAAAGAACTGATTTTACAGATGTGTGAGCCCTTATCTCGTGGATGCTCTGTTCGGTTACTCACTTGCCAACTCAGGGATCCCAGCGGCTATGGGAGAGTTGTTCGAAGGGGGAAAAAAGGCTCTGTGCTCCGGATAGTCGAGGAAAAAGATGCCAACATAAGAGAAAAAATAATTCAGGAAGTTTCTGTCTCCATTTATTTTTTCCAGTCCACTTTTTTGAATGCAATGAGTCAAAGAATTTCGAATAAAAATACTCAAGGTGAGTACTATTTGACGGACCTGATAGCCTATGCAGTTCGGGCCAAAAAAAGTGCAATTGACGTTCTCGCTTGGTCCGAACCCAATGACGTCAGAGGCATAAACGACACCTGGGAGTTTGCCCAGGCCAGGCGTTTGCTCAACGACCGAACCTTGAAAAAATGGGCCTGCCTTGGAGTCAAATTTTTAGACACCCAAACAACATGGGTAGATGTGGATGTTGTTTTGGGCGAAGAAGTCCTCATTCATCCTGGGGTGATCTTGATGGGAAATACCGAGGTTGGTAAAAAATCAGAAATCGGCCCACATGTTGTTTTAAAAAATGTGCAAGTGGGTGAGGAGGTTTTATTTCAAGCAGGTACAGTGGTCGAAAATTCGGTCATTGGAAATAAATCCAGGCTTGGACCCTATGCTCACGTACGGCCAGAAACAGTGATTGGCTCAAATGTGAAGATCGGAAATTTTGTAGAGCTTAAAAAATCAGTGATTGGGGATTTTACGAGCATTGCGCATTTGTCCTACTTAGGAGACGCTCAAGTTGGAAAACGAGTGAATATCGGTTGTGGTTTTGTGACTTGTAATTATGATGGGCGAGAGATCGATGGCCAGAGAAAACATCAAACCATTATTGAAGATGATGTATTTTTAGGCAGTGATTGTCAGGCAGTAGCCCCTGTTTTTATCGGACAAGGAGCTTATATAGCTTCTGGCTCAACGATTACAGAAAATGTAGAGTCGGGAGCTTTGGCCATAGCACGTGCAAGACAAGTAAATAAGCTAGGTTATGTAAAAAAGCTAAAAGAAGGGGATTTGTAAAATGTGTGGCATTGTGGGTTATACAGGTCAAAGACCTGTAGTCCGTCTCCTTCTAAAGGGTTTAAAAAGGCTTGAATACCGAGGTTATGATTCTGCAGGAGTGGCTTTTTTTAACCACGGAAAAATAGAGGTTAAAAAATCAGAAGGCAGACTTGAAAATGTAGAAAAACTTTTGAATGGGGACCTGCACCTCTATGAGGGTGCGACCTGTGGAATTGGACACACGCGCTGGGCGACCCATGGCAAACCCACCACTCAGAATGCACATCCACACCGAACAGGTCCCATTGTTTTAGTACACAATGGGATTATAGAAAATTATCAAAATATAAGGCAAGAAGTATTGCGTCTGGGCTATAAGCCCGAGTCCGAAACCGACAGTGAGCTCTATGGTTATTTGGTTTTAGAGCAGCTCAAAAAGGGCTTCCGACTTTTTGAGGCGGTCCGCAGGAGCTTTTTAGAGCTCAAGGGTTCTTGTAGTGTGGTGGTCTTGAGCCAAGATGAGCCTGGAGTTGTCATTGGAGTGAGAAATGGCTCTCCCTTGGTAGCCGCAACAGACCCCTTAGGAGGGGCTTTTTTGGCGAGTGATTCGCAGCCATTGTTAGAATATACAGAAAAAGTTTATTTTTTAGAGCATGGAGACATCGTTTTAGGTACAGAAAAGGGACTCGAATTTTTTGATCTAAAAACAGGACACTCCATTCAAAGAGAAAGTGTCAAACTCGATTGGAGTAACGAGCAATTGGATAAGCAGGGGTTTGCTCATTACATGCTCAAAGAAATTCATGAAGAACCTAATGCTTTTGTTGACACGTTGAATTTTATTTTAGACCGAGCACAAGCTACTGCGTTCCCGTTGGCTAGGCAGCCGGCTGTGGATTTGCTCAATTCGGCTCAAGAAATCCACCTCATTGCCTGTGGGACCTCATATTATGCTTGTTTGCTTGGAAAATATTGGATTGAGAAATGGGCTAAAATACCAGTTCAAGTGGAGCTTGCAAGTGAGTTTCGTTATCGAAATCCTGTCCTAAAACCAGGAGCCCTCATTGTAGGGGTTTCTCAGTCTGGGGAAACAGCAGATACAATGGCCGTGATAAGAGACATGAATCGGCTCAAAGTGCCCACACTCGGCTTGACCAATGTTAGAGGAAGTCAGCTCTCCAGGGAGGCAAATGCTGTTTTTTATACTTCGGCGGGTCCAGAGGTGGGAGTGGCGGCTACCAAAACATTTTTTACGCAGATGCTTGTTTTTTTACTTTGGGCTGGACATTTAGGGCTTAGAAATCAGAATCCTGTAGCCGAACTTTTTGATGGCATTGTCAAACTTCCCCATTTATTAAAAGACTTTCTAAATCCAGACACTCCGCTCTTTTCGGACATTAAAAACGCTGCAAAAGCATTTCTTAAGTCGCGTGGATTCTTCTTTATTGGCAGAGGGTATTCTTATCCTATGGCTCTAGAGGGTGCATTAAAACTAAAGGAGATTAGCTATATTCATGCTGAGGGCTATGCCGGGGGAGAACTTAAACATGGACCCATTGCCATGATTGATGAGGAGATGGTTGTGGTTGTTTTGGCTCCGATGGACCGCTGGCGCGAAAAAACTTTGTCCAATTTAGAGGAAGTAAGAGCGCGAGGCGCTTTGATTTTAGGGGTGGGTACTGAGGGGGATCAGAGTTTGCGTTCCCTCAGTCATCATTTTATTGCACTGCCGAGCAATATCCTAGAGGATCTGATTCCATTTTTTATTGCACCCGTCGTCCAACTTTTTAGTTATGAGTTGGCTCTTTTAAAGGGAACCGATGTCGATAAACCTAGAAACTTAGCAAAAAGTGTAACGGTCGAATAATGGGGCTCCTTCGGCCATTTTTTATTGGGGTCATTTCTTGTCTTGTCTTTGAATGCCCAGCCTTGATTCGAGCTCTGTTTCCGTTTGTACACTGGAATTCTCCTTTTTTAATTTTGGCTTTCATCCCTTTTTTATTTTTATTTCTGTTGAATAAAAATAAACGCCTCTTAAATTACAAGGGACTTTCTGATCTATTGATTCACATTCACTCGCCCACTTCTCCCAGAACCTCTGAAAGTTGGATTTGGAGAGGGTTTTGTTCGCTTTTATTTGGTCTCATTGGAGGTCCAGTTGGGCCAGAAGGGGCAGCGATCGAGTTTTCCTACGGTTTTGCAACTGCCCAGCGCTCCAGTTCTACAAGATGGTTTGAGCAAATCAGGCGAACCGATGGTGCCTGTGTTTTAGGTGCTGGGATTTCTGCAGCTTTCGGGGCTCCGTTTGCGGCTATTTTAGTGCCTATAGAATTAGGAATAGGGGGGAGTACTTTTTCGTTAGTGGTCAGTAGCATGACCTCCTTTGTGGGGATGAGAATTTTAGACCGTATTTTAGCTTTAGAAAGATTTAATTTTGGAAGTGAGCTATTGGGTTTTGATTTCACAAAACCTCAGTATTGGTTTTGTCTCTTAGGGATCGCGATAGCGGGTGGGATTCTATCTTCTTTTATTATTTTTTTTATGAGGTACTTCCAGGATGGATTTTTAGAAGCCTTTAAGTCTAACGTCTGGCTCCGGTTTTTAGTGGGCGCATTGAGCCTTTTTTTGGTGGCCTGGATCAATCAAAGTGCACATTTTCCACCGCGATTATTGTTAGAAAATATATTTTTATCTCAAAGCTCCAATCTCGAAAACTCGCTTTGTTTTGTGAGTTTGCTGTTAAGTTTAGCTCTTTTCCTTTCTTGTTTTGGTTCTCTTGGAATTTTTTGGCCTCTCTTTGTCTTGGGGGGACTTATGGGGATGAGTTTAGGTCCTATTTTTGTTGTTCAGAGCTCAGGTTTTTCGATTGTTTCACTTTTTGCAGGAGGAGTGGCTGTTTGGTCTTCGGTCTTAGGGATTCCACTGGCTGCGGCGCTCCTGACATTCGAACTCAGTCAAAGAACCCAAGTGTTTATTCCTTGCCTTTTAGTCGGGCTATTGGCTAAGCAAATTAGAGTTTGGTTGCTCACGTCTCCTTTGGTGAAAAAAGATTTAGAAATTTCGGGTATTTCTTTAGTGCACGGGAGATCTGTGTCTGTTTTAGACTCCGTCAAAGTAGAAGATGCGATGGTCACTGATTTCGAAACAGTATTAGAAAAAGAATCGATTGGTTCTCTTTACTCAAAGCTTTTATCTACCAAGTATCCATTTTTGCCTGTCGTGGATCTCCACGGAAAATATTTGGGCCTGTTGACAGTAGATATGATCGAAGAGAGTTGGCAGTCTCAGTTTTCAAAGCTTTTAGAGGCCAAGGATTTACTTTATCGATCAGGTTTTAAAGCTAAGAGTGTTAAAGAATCCGATAAGCTTTCGGTTACGACAAGTCTATTTAAAGAGATCCCCTGTGCGCCGGTTTTAAACGAATCCGGAAAAGTTGTAGGCCTCTTATTTTCCTATCAAGTTCGTTTTTCCTATGAGAGAGAGGAGCTTCGTCGCTCTCTATTGCAGATGAATCAGGAAACCCAATGAACGAACTCAATCCACCCCAAAAAGAAGCTGTGCTACATAAAGATGGACCTCTTATGGTTTTGGCGGGAGCAGGTTCTGGCAAGACTAAAATGTTGACTTCTAGGATCGCTTATCTCATCGAAGCCCATGGTGTAGATCCCCGCGAGATTTTGGCTGTGACTTTTACAAATAAGGCGGCTCAGGAAATGAGAGAAAGAGTCCAGAAACTTTTAAGTCTTGGAGTTTATTCTCCTGAAATCGGCACGTTTCATTCAATTTGTGTGAGGATTTTAAGGAGGGAAATGGAGTTTACGCCTTTTCAAAAACCCTTTGTGATCTATGACGATCTCGATCAGCTTAGCCTTATTAAAAGCGTTCATCACAAAATGGATTTAGACGAGAAAAAATATCCACCCAAAGTTTTGCAAGGCACTCTCAATCGTTTTAAATGTGATGCCATAGAGGCAAGCCACTTGTCACCTGATACACAAGACGCGAAATTTATAGATTTTTATCGGCTATATCAAGAAAACCTGTTTTCAAACCAGGCTTTGGATTTCGGAGAAATCCTTTGCCTGACTTACCGACTTCTCAGAGATAACGTAGAATTGAGGCGCAAATATCAAAATGTTTTTCGATTTATCCATGTGGATGAGTATCAAGATACGAACCGAGCTCAGTATTTGCTGCTTTCAGCGCTGACGGCTCGTGCGCAGGGAGGGCATCAAAACATTTGTGTCGTGGGCGACGAAGACCAGTCGATCTATAAGTGGAGGGGAGCTGACATCGGAAATATTTTGAATTTCGAAAGAGATTTTCCAGGTGCAAAGATCATCAAGCTCGAACAAAATTACCGTTCTACTAAAACGATTATTTCTGCTGCAAGTCATCTCATTCAACACAATCGACTTCGCAAAGACAAAAAACTTTGGACGGCTAACGAAGACGGGATGCCGATTTTGAGAGTTCAGTTTTCGGACGAGAGAGCAGAGGCTGAAAAGGTGGTTTCTGAGATCAAGCGGTTGAGCCAAAATGAGGGTTACGCTTTTTCTGATTTTGCTGTTTTTTATCGGACCCATGCACAGAGCCGTCAATTCGAAGATGTTTTAAGGAGAGAAAAGATAAATTATAAAATCGTAGGCGGGCTGAGATTTTATGATCGAAAAGAAATTAAAGATATTCTCTCTTATTTTAAAGTGATTTTAAATCCGCTGGATTCTGTGAGTTTAAAGAGAATCATCAATGTGCCTGGACGAGGGATCGGAAAAGTGACGTTAGAAAAACTCCAAAGTGTTTCGCAGACGCAGTCCCTTTGGTCTGCTTTAGAAAATCCTACGGGTTTGGATTTTTCGAGTGGGACAGAAAAAAAAATAAGTGACTTTGTAGCGCTCATTAAAAAACTCACTCAAGAACAAACATGTCTCAAGCTCTCTGAACTCTATGGCCTCCTTTTAGACGAAACACATTATGTCCAAGAGCTCAAACAAGAAGGCACCATCGAAGCAGCTGCTCGAATTGAAAACTTAGAGGAGTTTTCTTCTGTGTTGCAAGAGTTTGAGGACGAGCATCTCAAAAAACTATCTCTAAAAGAGCTTTTGCCGTTGTTTTTAGAGCAGGCGTCCCTCTCGACCGAAGAAGGCAAAGCTGAGAACGCCTCTATTTTAAGCATCCAGATGATGACTTTGCATTCTTCGAAGGGATTAGAGTTCCCGGTGGTTTTTATGGTGGGAATGGAAGAAGGCCTTTTTCCCTCCCTCCGAGTTTGGCAAGACGAAGAAGACGAAAGCGAAATCGAAGAAGAGCGGCGGCTGTGCTATGTGGGTATGACTCGTGCCAAAGAGAGGCTTTATCTTTTCCATGTTGAGCGGCGTAGGATCTGGGGAAATGTGCTTGTTCAGACTCCTGCACGATTTTTTTCTGAAATTCCAGAGCAGTATGTTGATTTTAAAGATATGTCCTACGAGCGCCGATTGACGCAGAGTTTTGAGATGCCACGCACAAGAAAAATGGAAGAGGACTTTGTGGGGAGAAAAATAGATCATCCTGATTATGGGCCAGGAGTGATTGTCATGAGCGAAGGCTCTGGAGAGAATCAAAAAGTGACGCTAGAGTTTCGGAACCGTGGGAGAAAGAAGTTTTTGCTGAGGTATTTAGACCTCTCTTTTCTAAGAATATCTATTTTTTAGTTACTAAAATTTAGTAACTATGATATAGTGTTTTTAGATGGATTTCATAACTAAAACATTCAAGTTTGGCCAATTGGTGGATCGGGCAGATATTTGTGACCGGAACAAAGAAATAACCTTGCTCCGGAAGGTAGTGCGCGCCTCTGGAAGGGCAGTGGTCTATGGTCGACGTCGCTTTGGCAAAACATCAGTACTTAAAAATATCATTTTAATGGAGTTCTGCCAGCTCAAACCAGCACCCATAGGGATTTTTTGTGATCTTTACCAGATCTCATCGATCGAGGATTTTAGGAACAAATTTCAAATCTCCTACGAAGAGGCTCTCTCTGTGCGCTTGTCACGTGTCCAGTCTTTTACAAAAGTAATAAAAAATTATCTTTCTAATTTCAAAATAAAGATTGATTTTGACCCAGTCACTGCTTTTCCTTCTGTTTCGCTCGAAGGGGAGCATAAAAATCACGAAAAATCCATTCATGAAATTTTTGTTTCAATCAATGCCTTTTCTAGCATCGTTGATACACTTATTGTTTTTGACGAGTTTCAAGACATTGTCAAAGTACCCGGATTGGAAACTCTACTTAGAACTGAAATTCAAAATCTCTCAAAGACTCCTGTTATTTGTTCAGGCTCAAAAAGCCATGTTCTCAGAGATCTTTTCCAAGACGAAAAAAGACCCTTCTACGGTTTCGGCACAGAGCTTGAATTCGGGACAATCCCACGTCCACTATGGCTTCCATATATGCAAGAGAGATTTCAGACCTTTAACATTCAGCTCGACCACACTTCGTGTGATTATATCTGTAAACTCATGCAGGATATTCCGAACTCCGTTCAAGAACTTTGTCAGTGGATTACTTTTTCAGAATTTTGTGGGAAACTGAATCCACAAATAATTGATGCCCAGCTTCTTCTATTGTTGTCGAGCAAATCCAGCAAAATGAGTGAGCGGCTGGGTGATTTTTCGGAGAAAGAGCGAAAAGTACTTCTGGCGGTAGCTAACGGGCAGCCTGTAAAAAATATCAGTTCAGTAGCGTTTATATCCAATACAGGCATCAGCGCCACTGCCATTCGTGCCACCATAGCGCGTTTTATTGATCATGGAGTTTTGGATAAAACCTCACATGGAGTTAGTCTCACGGATCCAATTTTTCAGTTTTTTTTGAAAAAACATGGAAAAATAATATTTTAATGTGCATATTGTTTTGTTTTTGGGTGGCCCGTCATTTCGGAAAGTCTCTGATAACTCCACCCGCGTTTTAATCATTCGCGCTGGATTACAGAGAGGGCCTCAAATTTCGTTGCAAAACCAATGGGTTTTATGATTAATAATGAACTCATGCTTCAAGTTGACGAAAAACTAACCCGAAAAACCGCGGAGCTCGCACGGCTAGAGCTCACAGACGAAGAAGTTAACGTTTTTACTCCACAATTGAGGGAGGTTTTTAAGTATATCGAATTATTAAAAGAAGTAGACGTCAAAGGGGTTGAGCCACTGACGCATCCTTTTGAGCTAGAAACCCCACTCAGGGAAGATGAGGTGAGCGTTTCGCCTGCTAAAATTTTGGATTCGGCGCCAGATGTTCTTTATGACGGGTTTAAAGTGCCTTCTATTTTATGACAGAATATTTGAGTGTTGCAGAAATTCATAAAGCCTATAACCAAAAAATATTGTCGCCTGTAGAATTCACAAAAGATTTTTTTAAAAAAATAAAAGCCTCTAATCACAATGCCTATTTGACTTTGTGCGAAGAGAAAGCCATCGCCCAAGCAAAGTTAGCCGATCAGATTTTAGCAAAGGAAGGCAAAGTTCCCTCAGAGAAATACCCATTGCTTGGTATTCCGCTGGGTGTCAAAGACGTTTTAGTCACACAGGGAGTGAGGACGACTTGTGGTTCTAAGATTTTGGAAAACTACATACCCCCTTATACGGCCACTTGTGTCTTGAGACTTGAGCAAGCAGGAGCCATTATTTTAGGCAAGCTCAATATGGATGAGTTTGCCATGGGGAGTTCGAACGAAAACTCTGCATTTGGCCCTGTGCTGCATCCAACTCATCCAGAGCATGTCCCTGGTGGATCTAGTGGGGGCTCCGCTACAGCGGTAAAAGCGGGACTTTGTGTGGCTGCTCTAGGGAGTGACACTGGGGGCTCGGTGAGGCTGCCTGCCAGTTACTGCGGGATTGTGGGGATGAAACCCACCTACGGGAGTGTGAGTCGCTACGGACTTGTGGCGTTTGCGTCATCTCTTGATCAAGTGGGTCCAATGTCAAATTCTGTCGAAGATACTGCCAAGATTTTACGTGTGATCAGTGGGCATGATCCCAGGGATTCTACCTCTTCGCCAAAATCTTGTATTGAGCAAACTTTAGAAAAATGTGATCTCAAGCAACTCAAAATCGGAATTCCAAAAGAATATTTTATAGAAGGACTAAACCCAGAAGTAAAAGAGGCTACCCAAAAAGCACTCCAGTGGTTTGAGTCTCAAGGGGCAAAGCTTGTCCCCATCTCTTTGCCTCACACTAAGTATTGTGTTGCTGTTTATTATATTGTGGCGGTGAGTGAGGCTTCGAGCAATTTGGCACGCTTTGATGCTGTGAGATTCGGAGTAAGGACAAAAGAGACGGCAGCCCAAGAAGATTTGCTAGAATTTTATAAAAAAGCCCGCTCGCTTTTTGGCCCGGAGGTCAAAAGGAGAATTATTTTAGGGACTTTTAGTCTCTCCAGCGGTTATCATGACGCTTATTATCGCCAAGCTTGCCAGGTCCGAAGGCTTATCAAACAAGATTTTGATCAAGCGTTTAAACAAGTCGACGTGATTATTTCGCCTGTCTCTCCGACCACCGCTTTTAAGTTAGGCGAAAAAACAAAAGATCCCATCCAAATGTACCTGATGGATATTTATACAATCCCTGTGAACTTGGCAGGACTTCCGGCCTTAAGTGTTCCCTGCGGGAAAGATGCGGCTTCCTTGCCCATAGGGCTGCACATGGTGGGGCCTGCGTTTGGAGATCAGAAACTGCTTTCTATAGCGCATACTTTTGAAAAAGGAGCAAGGCCGTGAGTGTAGAATTTGAACCCGTCATTGGACTCGAAGTTCACGCCCAGCTTGCCACAGAGTCTAAGATTTTTTGCGGTTGCAAAACAAAGGGTGGAGACGGCCAAAATGTTGCAGAAACATCTGTAAATTCAAACACTTGCCCTGTGTGCGCGGGGCATCCAGGAACGCTCCCGGTGCTCAATAAAAAAGTAGTAGAATATGCCATCAAAGCGGGACTTGCGACGCATTGTGAAATTAACTTAAAAAATATTTTTGCTCGCAAAAATTATTTTTACCCCGACTTACCCAAAGGCTATCAGATCAGCCAGTACGATGCCCCGATCTGTGAACACGGATGGCTTGAAATTACAACAGAGTCTGGAAATAAAAAAATAAGTTTGACAAGAATTCATATGGAAGAAGACGCAGGCAAGAATGTGCACCACTCAGGATTTTCTTTGGTCAACCTCAATCGAGCCGGAGTTCCACTCATCGAAATTGTGAGTGGGCCCGATCTCTCAAGCGCCGAAGAAGCAGGGGCTTACTTAAGGTCTCTCCATGGGATAGTGACCTACTTGGGAATTTGTGACGGCAATATGCAGGAGGGAAATTTTCGCTGCGATGCCAATGTGAGTATCCGGCCCAAAGGGTCAAAAGAATTGGGGACGCGCGCTGAAATTAAAAACGTCAATTCTTTTCGGTTTGTAGAAAAAGCAATCGAGTACGAAATTTCGAGGCAGATCGAGGTGGTTTCATCTGGTGGAAAAGTGGTTCAAGAGACCCGAAATTATGACTCCACCAAGGGTGTCACCGTGTCTTTGCGATCTAAAGAAGAAGCCCACGACTACCGTTATTTTCCAGATCCGGATTTGATCCCTCTTAAAATTGACCCGGCTTGGATAGAAAAAATCAGAAGTATTTTACCCGAGCTGCCAGAACAAAAGAAAACCCGTTTTGCTCAGTCCTTTGGACTGAGTCTCTATGATGCGAGTGTGCTGACTAGTTCGAAATCTTTGGCGGAATTTTTCGAAGCAACACTAAAAGAGGGCCTAAAAGAAGTCCCAAAAGAGCATGAGAACAGTATGGCAAAAGCGGTGGCGAATTTTTTGACTGGCGAGGTGTCGAGACTCATCAATGAGGAAGGGAAAGGCATCGAAAAAAGCAGCCTCAAGCCCTCACATATTGCAGGTGTCGTAATGCTCACCCAAAAAAATACCATTTCAAGTACTGCTGCCAAGCAGGTGATTGGGATCGCTTGGAAAACAGGCAAAAGTGTGGAGAGCATTGTAGCTCAAGAGGGGTTTGTGCAAGTGAGTGATGCTCACGCATTAGAAGGAATCATTGAAAAGGTGATTGCAAGTCACCCTGCTCAAGTGGCACAATACCGCTCTGGAAAAGATAAATTGCTTGGTTTTTTTGTAGGCCAAGCCATGAAAGAAAGCAGTGGGAAGGCAAACCCCACGGTGTTGCAAGATTTATTTAAAAAGAAACTAAAGGAGACCTAAGCGGCATGCGTATTTTGAAAAAAGCGGTTCTTTTGTTTGTGTCTTTATTTGTCATCCTATTGATTGCGATCGTTGTTATCCCTTTTTTTATCGATGTGGACAAATATCGTCCCCAAATTGTTCAAGCTGTCAATGAGAGGATCAATGGAAAATTTGAGTTAGGGAAACTCTCTTTGTCTCTATGGGGGCAAATCAAAGTGGACGTGGCTCACGTTTCACTTGTAGATCAAAAAGGAAATCCAGTGGTGGCTGTCAATGACGCGCATTTTCATCTCCCTTTTTCGTCGATTTTAGCAGGTTCTCCCACGCTAAACTTCAAAATGCAAAAGCCTTCGCTCATGGTTGTCAAAGACAAGCAAGGTCGAATCAATGTCCTCTCGCTGATGAAAGAGACACAAACTCCCGGACCCAAAGGTGCACTGCCTTCAAACAAAGCTCCAGAGGCTCCAGCTCAAAGTGCAAACTCAAAGTTTGAGTTGCCAGGGCTAGTTGCAAAGGCAACATTAGGAGTCGAAGTCAATCATGCGTCGTTTATATATAAAGACGAGTCATTGAGCAAAGATCCACAAAAGATCAATGATCTAAATCTAAAACTTAAAAATATTTCTTTAGAAAAACCCATTGAGCTTGAGCTTTGGGCCGAGATAGATTTTAAAATGGGGGGAGCTCTGAGCGTTCAGGGCCCCTTTAGAATCGAAGGCCAAGCTAAGCCAGAACTCTCTCAAGGGAAATTCGCAAAATTGAGCCTTTCCCTCAACGGAAACTTTAGTGATATCGAAATTTTAATGCCAGGGCTTTTTGAAAAGAAAAAGGGAGTCAAAATACAATTTTCTACTCAGGTTGAGTCTACCCTAGAAAAAGCAACCATCAAAGAATTTGACCTCCAGTTTTTCAATGCCCAGTTCAAAGCATCGGGCTTGGCCACTCACTTAGCTGGCGCTCCGAGCGTTCAATTTTCTCTAAAATCCAATGAGATTGCGCTAAAGCCTTGGTCCGAGCTTGTTCCTCTTCTTAAAAGTTATGAACTCGGGGGTGGCGTTACTTTTGAGGGAGTCGTCAATGGGCCCTCCGATAAGATTGGCTATCAGGCTACGGTTAGCATCAAAAACGCAACCGCTCGAGCTCCCTACCTCAAATCGCAACCTTCTCTGGATGGTTTGATCAAAGTTTCCACCAACCAACTCGAAAATTTTTGGGTAACCGTCAAAGCTCCAGGCAATGATCTTAAGATTCAGGGAAAAATGCTTTCCTTTGAGAAACCACACCTTGAGGTGAGTGTGACTTCGAATGCTTTAGATTTAGATCAACTCCTGGATATCCCAAAACCTAAAAATGAAAGTGCAAAGCCAAAGCCAGAGTCGCAAGGCGCGCAGGGGGGTGGTTCGAGTGCAAAATCATCTACACATGATCAAGATTATGACGCGCTTTTAAACCCGCTTCGTGAAAACAAAATGGCAGCTTCTAGTTCTGCGCTCGTGAGTGTGAATTTAAAGGCGCTCAAGGTCTATGACATTAAAATCAGTGATATTGCCTCTAAATTTATTTTCCGAGATTTGGCTGCCAATTTAGAGAATTTTTCTCTTGGAATTTGGAGTGGGACCCTCAAGGCCAATTTCTGGATGGATTTTAAACCCAAAGCACCTCCCTACAAATTTGGCACAGAGGTTTCAGGTTTAGATTTAAAACAAGCAGTGAGCTCTCAGCTCCAGATGTTTAAAAATACAGTTTATGGAAAAGCCTTTTTTAAGATGAACGGGTCTGGCTCTAGTTTTAATCCAGATCCTGCAATAAAAAATTTAGTGGCCAAAGGAAATATGAAAATTGAAAAGGCGACTTTTACCAGTATTGATGTGGGCAAGATGGTGAGTGAGGGTCTCAATCAAAGTCTCGGCAAGCTTGCGGACAAAATTCCATCCCTTAAGGGAAAAAATATCAATGCTGGGAAAGCCAAAGAATCTCGCTATGATTTTATCAGTTCAGATTTTAGCATCGAAGGTGGAAGATTTTCTGCCCCTAGTTTTTTTGCCAAGGCGGAAGCCAATCAGGGAGTGGATCTCAAGGGAGATACAAAGGTAGGAATGAAAGACTACTCACTCAATGCATCTTGGGAAGTCGTGGATACCTATAACTTAACGCATGCAAAGGATTTGTCGGTGGAGCAAGCGGGAGTCAAAGTGGATCATCTATTGGCGGAGGGTGGTGACAAGCCTGTAAGGTTTCCAGTCCATGTGGGCTGCACGTGCCTTGCGCCTTGCTATTCTTATACCGAAGTGCCTGAGTTTTTAGGAAAAATCGCTTTATCAAATGTCACTCGTGCTGTAGAAGGAAAGGCAAAGGCAGAGTTAAAAAAGAGGGCAGGAGAGAAACTTCAGCAGCTCACGAACCAAGCCTCGCCTGCTATACCGCCTGCTGTACATGATAAGTTAAAAGGCCTGACAAAGAAACTATTTGGGAACTAAAAGGAGAATCGGTATGAAAAAAATAATTTTGATCTTTTGCTTTCTGGGGATGGTTTTTGGCTGTTCGGGCGAAAAAGTTAAAAATAAATCGAAAGAATCAGCCGCTAAGTTTTGGCAAGACAAGGCCTATCCAGGAAAAGCTTTTGATGTTCAAGTGATTGAAGCAGAAAAAGCAGACGACGGAATGTACCGTGTAAAAGGCCTGGTGGATGGAGAAACTCGAGTGGGAATGTACAATCCTGAAACTGAGACTTTTTCAGAAGGGTATTACTCTTTGGCCCACGAACGAAATCGGAAAATTGCCGAGCTTGAGCAGGAAGTAAAATTTTGGAAAGAAAAGGCAGAGAACTTCGAAAAAGAAAATTACAAACTCAAAGTTCAGTTAAGCATGGGCCCTGGAAATAAGACAGAAGGGGATCCTGCAAAAGCGGCCACTTCTCCAAAATGATCCGAGCTGCAATCGATCTAGGCACCAACACCTGTTTGCTTTTGGTTGCTGATTGGGACACTGAAAAAAACGAGGCCACTCGTATTTTGTGGGATCAAATTAGTTTTGTCCGTTTGGGGGAGGGGGTGGACCAGACACATGTGCTCTCGCCTGAGGCAATCGATCGGACGCTTGCCTGCCTCAAAAAATACTTAGAAAAAATCAATTCTTTTGGCTTGCAGCCCCAAGAGGTGCTCTGCGTGGCCACGAGCCAAGCTCGGGATGCTTATAATGGAAAAATTTTTTTAAGTGAGCTTGAATCTAAGCTTGGATTTTGTTTTCAAATTTTGTCAGGGTTAGAAGAGGCGCGCCTGACTTTTCAGGGGGGACTGCTTCCAGGATGTGATCCCCGTTTGATGGCAGTGATTGATATTGGAGGAGGCAGTACAGAGATTACCACTCTTGAGAGTGGAAAAAGTCTAGACATGGGTTCTGTGCGTTTTACAGAGCGGTATCTCAAATCCAATCCCGTTACTGACGAGGAATTTTGGGAGTGCCAGGCCGCTATTGATCAAGCTTTATTGGAGCTTGAGTCCTGGAGAAAAAACCAAGACTTAGAGCTTTTAGGGGTTGCAGGCACGGCCACCAATTTGGCTCAGTGGCATCTCAATTTGCCACAGTTTGAGCCTGATAAAATAAACACCTGTGTGCTTACCCGCGGAGATGTCCATCGGATGGTCGAAGAATTAAAGTGGAGAACAATAAAAGAACGTCTCACTTTGCCTGGATTAACTCCAGGCCGAGCAGATGTGCTTTTAGCAGGAGCGCTTATTTTATGGCGGACTATGGAGATCCTAGATTTCCCCGATTGCCGAGTGAGCACTAGAGGACTTCGGTTTGGGATTTTGAAAAATAGTTTATTCGTTTCCTGACAGTATGTCGCTTTTACCCGATAATTATGACATGTGTTCCAGAGGCTTAAGTGGGCTTAAAAATATTGCTATTCAATAGAGCTATCCTATGCTACGCATCCTACCTCTATAGAGGTGTATTTATGTTTAAAAAAAGTTTTTATGTTATTTTAACAGTGTTTTCTTTGCTCGCTTTTGCAGAGGATAAAAAAACCGATTTTGATGGTTCTTATGTAGATCTACTCGAAGCTCATCGTTATCATAAACCTCCCGCTGGGAGAGACAATCCTCCAAGACGTCATGAACCTCCTCACAATGATATCGAAAAACTTATTTCTTATCAGACCCCTATCAAATCGCAGGGGCACAGAGGGACTTGTTCTATTTTTTCTGCAACGGCACTTTTGGAGTCTATGCTTTTGATCACAGGGAAAGTAATTGGGGCTCCCTTGATTTTATCGGAGGAGTGGTTGGAGTACAAGGTAAACCGCCATAAAAAATCAGATGGCTCTACTTCGGCTTTAAACTTTAAAGAACTTTTAGATCATGGCTCAGCGAGACTCAGTTTAATGAAATATATTGGAGAAACCTGGGATATAGCTAGTTTAGAAACCTCTGCTGATGCAAAAAAATATTGTGGAAAAATTGAAAAAAAACAATTAGACAGCTGTTTGCTTGTGCATCGGGATCCTGGATTGTTTGAGGCTGATGCCAATGATTTGCAAAAAAATGATCCTGATTTTTTAGCAGCTCGCAATGATGCAGAGGCTTTTAAGAGCACATATTTACATCATTCTGAGGATGAAGCGTTTCCTGTTTATAACGAAGACGATATAAAAGGATATTTGGACAAAGGTATTCCTTTGACATTGGATCTTGATTTTTATTATGGAGCTTGGAACCATCGGTTGGCAGCCGATGAGCCTGGACTCAGCGATATAGGCCGAAACATGGACCATTGGGGCAAAGGGATTGTGGGTTATCCTGAGGTCGGGTCTTTAGATCGTAAGCTTTCTCCCCATAAGCCGGCTGGACATTCTATTGTAGTTGTCGGCTATGACGATGATGTCGAAGTTAAAACAAAAGTCAAAATGGACAAGAAAGATGCACATGGAAACTGGCTCGAAAAAGAATTTACCTACAAAGGAGTTTATTATTTTAAAAACTCTTGGGGCAAAGGGAATTTTGGTGCGAATTTAGTGGTGGGCGAAATAACTCATGACGGCTATGGGATGATCACACAGGAGTACGCCCATGAGCTTGGTGAGTTTTTTGCACTAAAGCTGAAACAATAATAATGTCCAGATTAAATGTCCTTACTCGTTAAAAAATTCGGCGGAACATCTGTAGGCACTATAGAGCGCATTAAAAATGTCGCTCAATTGGCTATTGACGCTCAAAATCAGGGCCATGGAGTTGTTTTGGTGGTCTCTGCAATGGCTGGCGAAACCAATCGCTTGGTAGAGCTTGCTCGGAAAATAAATCCTGTTCCCTATTCTCGCGAATATGACATGCTGGTTTCAAGTGGAGAGCAAATGGCGGTTGGCTTGGTGAGTCTTGCCATCAATACTCTAAAGCCACAATCTTCTAGGCCCCTTTTGGGTTATCAAGTAGGGATTTATACAGACAGCATTTATTCTAAAGCTAGAATCCAAGCCATCGATACTGGGCTTTTAAAAAGTGAGCTAAAAAGGGGAGTGATTCCTATAATTGCAGGATTTCAGGGAATAGACCGAGCGCAGAATATCACAACTCTGGGCAGAGGAGGCTCTGATACAAGTGCAGTGGCCATCGCCATTGCGCTAGGAGCTCAAGTTTGCGAAATCTATACCGATGTGGATGGAGTCTATACTGCTGATCCGAGAGTCTGCCCCGAGGCAAGAAAGATGGATCAGATTTCGTTTGAGGAGATGATGGAGCTCTCGGGACTTGGAGCAAAAGTTTTACAAATTAGGTCTGTAGAACTGGCTGCAAAGTTTGACATGCCCATCCATGTGAGATCCAGCTTTAAAAAAGGAGAAGGCACGATGGTTGTCTCTAAAAAACAGTTGGGAAAAGATTTAGAAAAAGTAGTGGTTGCAGGGGTGGCTCACGACTTCTCCCAAGTCAAATTTTCTTTACAAAATGTTCCCGATCGCCCCGGAATCGCCGCAAAAATCTTTGGAGCTTTGGCAAAAGCAGCGATTGATGTCGATATTATTGTGCAAGATATTCCATCCCAGGGGAAACTGACTCTCAGTTTTACAGTTTTGGGTGCAGACCATTTGAAAGCAAAAAGGACATTAGAAATAATCAAACAAAAAACTCTCAGAGAAATGAGCATTGTCGAGGAAAAAAACTTAGCTAAAATCAGCATTGTTGGAGTCGGGATGCAACACCATCCCGGAGTTGCAGCAAAGATGTTTAAACTCTTAGCTAGAGTAAAAATAAATATTAAACTCATTACCACCTCTGAGATTAAAATTTCCTGCCTGATTGAAGAAAGCCATGCAAAAAAAGCTGTGCGAGTTTTGCACCGTGGATTTGGGTTAGGAAATAAAAACTAGACGCTGCTCATGGTTTGAAATAAAATAAAGAGATGCCCTTTCGACCCAAAGCCCTGGATGGAGTGGCCTTGGCCTTTGCACTTTTTTTACTTGCTCTGGTCATTTTTAGGCCGTCCGTTGTTCAGTGGGACTATTACAACATGCATGAGGCGGCAAAAGCCTACCAAGCAGGCTTAAACCCCTATCAGGCAGAAAATCTCATCAAAGTCACAGAAAGGGAGAGTTTTTCTGGGGTCAGGTACAGTTATTTGCCCATGGTTTTAGTGGGATTTCAGTGGATTGCGTTATTTTCAGGAAAAATCGGGTTTTATGTCTGGCTCTTGCTTAAGATTTTAGCATGGGTGGGGCTATTTTATCTTTGGAGTCATTATTTCTTAAGACTAAAACCTAATGGGCATACTATTCTTTATTTTATTTTTGCGTTAAATTCGGCTTTGTACATTGATCTCGTCACTGGAAATGTCTCAGTGTTTGAAGAGCTTGGGATTTGGTTGGCACTTTTATGTTTACTCTTTGAACAAGTTTGGCCTTTTTGTATTTTAATTGCTCTTGTAGCTCAACTCAAACTCATGCCCATTTTCTTTCTGGCGCTACCTCTTGTGATATACAAAAAACCTCGCATTTTAGAAGTGTTTACCGGGCTGTGTATTTTTTTTGGACTCATTGGATTAAACTTGATTTTCTGGCCTGAGCTGTTCCAAAATTTTTTAGACATCAATTCTCATTTGCAAAATTTCCCAAGAGCACAAGCACAAGGATCTCTTGAGTTTATTGCAGGCGTGCTACAAGCTTTTAATAAAAGAGGATTTGAGATTCCCCCCTATTTTTTATACATTGTCTATGCTCTTGTTTTTGTGAACGTTAGTTTTAGAAGCGTGTTTTTAATTAGAAAAGATCAGAAATTTTTCAAAAGTTCTCACCTTAAACCTGTTTTACTTTTCTTCTGTGTGACTTATGTCGTGATTGCACCTAGGACAAAAGATTATAGCTACGTTTTATTGCTCGTGCCAGCTCTTTATTTGCTCCAAAGATTGCCCAAGAAGTATTGGATTCCTTTCCCCCTTATTTTTCTTTTACTTCCAGATCCCAATGGAGTGATGCCCATTCGTGATTTTTTTAAAGTCCTTTATCATTATATGCCCTATGTGTCGGCCTGTGTTTTATGGGTTTTTTATTATTTAACCCTTAAAAAAGACGCACAAGTTTTTCTAGAAAATAAAACGGAGAAATAAGTATGAGAATGCAAAATCTTAAAGTAGCAGTGACGGGTGGAGCTGGTTTTATCGGCAGTCACTTGTCAGATCAGTTGGCTGTAAATAACTCTGTGGTCGTTATAGACAATTTTGCGACTGGAAAAAAAGAAAATCTTGCAAGTTCTCCTCAGATAAAAATCCTCGAAGGAGACGTTCGAGATACTCAAACTCTAGAAAAAGCTTTCGAAGGCATTGATGTCGTTTTTCATTTAGCCACTCATTGTGTGAGACTTTCTCTGAGTGACCCACGAACCAACCATGAGGTCAATGCCACAGGAACTCTCAATGCTTTAATGGCTGCACAAAAAAACAAAGTGAGTCGGTTTGTCTATTGTTCATCTTCTGAGGTCTACGGAAATACCCAATCAGGGCTCTTAAGCGAAGACTCGCCCAAAATTCCAACAACGGTCTATGGGGCCTCGAAACTGGTGGGAGAGTATTATGCTTTGGCTTTTCATCAGACGTACGGACTCAATGCAATGGTGGTGCGGCCTTTTAATACCTATGGCCCGCGCTCGCATCTTTTTGGGCCCTATGGCGAAGTCATTCCACGTTTCACAATGATGATGAGGGGAGGAGAAGCTCCCGTTATTTTTGGAGATGGAAAACAAACCCGAGATTTTACTTATGTCGAAGACACCGCCAGAGGACTCATTGCAGCAGGAGAGTGCGATGGGCTTTTGGGCGAGAGTGTAAATCTAGCACACGGAAAAGAAGTCACTGTTTTGGATCTAGCTCAAACGTTGAGTCGAATTCAAAATATTCCCTGTCAGCCAAAATTTATTGAAGATCGCCCGGGAGACATTAGGCGCCTCGGGGCTAATGTGGCTAAAGCTCAAGAAATAGTGAGATTTACTGCAGAAGTTTCGATCGAGGAAGGCCTCAAGCGTTACCTCAAGTGGCTTGATACTTTTCATTACAATTATAAAGACCTCGTCAAACGTCTCAAAGAGAAAAACTGGGAGTGAGTGGACTAGTCTTTGTTGTATCCCACTTTGCGTGAGATGACATACAGAGGTCTTCCGCGTGATTGCTCTAAATTTCTCCAAAGGTATTCTCCCAAAATCGCCAGCACAATGAGTTGCACCGAAGAGGTCAAAAGGATCACCGTCATGGTCGATGGCCAGCCCGGTGGAAGCTCGATTGTCCCAGAGAGCTTACAATAGATAATAAAGATCATGTAGCCAATCAGACCCATCCCAATTAAGATCGCAGCCCAAAGGCTAATTCGCACAGGCAACACGGAATAAGACATCAAAGAATCCACTGCAAGTTTTACCATCTTTTGAAACGTCCAGTGGCTTTGTCCTCGGGCCCGCATTCCTCGGTCATAGGGCACAGTTCCTGTTTCAAAATTCATCCAAACAATGAGGGCAAAAATAGACGTGTGTTTTTCTGGCACACGGCTAACCGCATCGACTACGATCCGATCAAGCAAGCAAAAATCATAACCCTTGGGGGGGTAATTAGGCATGGCAACTTTTCTAAAGAGATTGTAAAAAAGTTGAGACGAAATCCTTCGCCATAGGGCGTCTTTGGTGCGAGATCGCCTGACGGCCCAAACGACTTGATAGCCCTCTTGCCATTTTTTGAGGAGATCCGAAATCAGTTCTGGTGGGTCTTGCAAGTCAGCAGACAGCAAAATGGCTGCATCACCACTGGCATGAGACAGTCCTGCAGTGATTGCAATATAGCTCCCAAAATTTCTAGAAAATTTTAGAACCTTCACGCGTGCATCTTTCTTGGAGAGCTTTTCGAGATACTCAAAAGACCCGTCTTGAGAACCATCATCTACAAAGAGAAATTCGAATGTGAATTTTTTTAGGTGTGACGCCACCTCTGAGATCCGATCATAAAAGAGAGGGAGCCCCTCGATTTCATTCCAAACAGGAACGACTAGAGAGAGTTTTTGCATAGGGTCTCTCTTAAACCATCGCTCAAAGTAAACTTTGGCTTGCAGCGAATCTGGGTATCCAAAAAATTTGTTTTACAAAAAAGATTTTTTGCAGGAAGCTGACTTTTGTCTAAAACAAACTGACCTTTCTTATTCAAAATTTTTGCAATTTGAGTGGCAAGAGCTTGGATAGAAATGATTTCTTTTCCGCCTAAGTTTAGAATCGGGGATATTTTTGACAAGTTAACGATATGGTAAATGGCTTCGGCGGTGTCGTCAATATACATGGGATTTAGACTGGTTTGTCGAATAGTAACAGGTTCTCCTTTCAAAATTTTATGGGCCAGCCTTGGGATAAGGCGCTTTTGAGATTGCCCCTGTCCATAGGGATAAAAAAGTCTCAGAATAGTGAGCTCACTGTTTTTTAGTTTGGATAAAAAAATAGTTTCAATCTCATTGAGTGATTTTGCATAAGCGTTATTTAATTGTAGGGGTGTTGCCTCAGTAATGGCTTCAGAGTGTTCTCCATAAATACTTCCGCTCGAAAGAAGGCACACCCTTTTTGCCTTTAATTTCAGTGCTGCCTGCACTGCATGATGGGCCATCTTTTCGTTATTTTTATAAGCGCCCTCACTTGTGTCGGGTGCCTGAAAGGCGGCATGAATAAAGAGCTCTGTAGAAAGAGGATTGTTGTGCGTAAAAGGTTCTTCCCAGTCATGGGTGAGATGAGTCCAGGAGACATTTTCAGAATTTGAGCGAATCGTTCCGATCAAATTGCATTCCTTTTTAAGTCGATTCGAAATCGATCGACCTAAAAATCCAGCGGATCCAGTGATAAAAACATTTTTATATCTCATGCGACTAATCTAAAGGATTTATGGATTGCAATGGGTTTTCCGTCGTGTTTCATACTCTCACTTGCGGCCTCAAGGACTTGTACCACTCTTTTCCCCGCTTGCCCATCAGTGACTGGGAGGGTTTCGTTTACAATCATTTTGATAAACTGAGAGGTCATTCCAGCTAGGGCTTCTTTTTGTGAGAGAGTGGGGGCTGTCATGTCTCCCATGCGGTAACTCACTCTAAAGTCGCTAGGCAGGGGCTTTTCTCGAATGAGACTTAATCCACGGTCGTAGAGTTTAATTTTTTCGGTTGGGAGGTTTTCGTCATAGACGGCCATTTTTTTACTTCCGCCTACAAGAACGGTTCTAATTTTCACGGGCGCAATCCAGTTCAAATGCAAGTGTGCAATAAAATTGTTTTCATACATTAAATTGAGGTAACAAAGATTTTCGACTTCGTTTGTAAAATGCTTTCTGCCAAACGCTGAAATCTGGAGGGGTGTTTGACCTTGAGTAAAAAAATCAATGATTGAGAGGTCATGAGGTGCGAGATCCCAAAGGGCATTAGTTTTAGGCTGAAATCCCCCCAGATTGACTCGAACGGAGTCGTAGTAAAGAAGATCCCCAAAAGTACCACTATGGATTTGAGAGGCTAAAAGCTCGACCGCGGGGTTATAGACAAAGGTGTGATCGACCATGACGAGACGGTTTTCTTTTTGGGCAGCTGTCAAAATTTCGTCGCACTCCAGTGTGGATTGAGCCAGAGGTTTTTCGACTAAGATATGGGTTTTGGCTTTGAGGCAGGTGAGCGCCAGGTCTTTGTGTGTAGCGGGCGGGGTGGCTATCACCATACCTTGAGGTTTTTTTTTGTCGAGCAACTCTTCGAGAGTGGAAAAAGTGGGTAAGTGGGGGTAAATTCTATTAAATTTCTGACGTGACGCCTCGTCTTTTTCGGCGAGTCCAACGACCTCACAGTCGCCATTGTAAATAAAATTGCGCACCAGGTTGGGGCCCCAGTACCCAAATCCCACCACGCCTATGAGAGGCCTAGAGTTTTTCATGCATCTTAACTATCGACAAAAGAGGATGAACTCTTAAGAGGTTTGCCTACATTTGCTGTAGGCAGAAGGAGATTTTGTCAGGGAAAGGGTTAGTAAGGCCCTAAAAATAAAGGTTTTCAAGCTCCTGTTTGACTGAAAGAGTTTAGGTGTAACTCAAAAACTTAAACAGAAACAGGAGCTTGAAATCTAAATCTAAAAATCAGCTTGTCAGCGCAGTCAATACCGGTTATACTCATACTCATGAGTATGAGTTATAGATTTCAAATTCCTGTGACAAAAGCTGAGAATAGACTCTATCACTGTGCAGCTAAGATTGAGGGCCTCTCTGCCGCAGAGTGGGCAAGACGCCACTTAAGGGAAAAGGCTAAGCAAATGCTAACCAAAACAAGCTTAACTCCAGAAGAGGCATTAAAACAACTCTTTGGGCTTGAGGCGCCTGTAGGGCCTGTTGAGAAAATGATTCAAGAAAGCTTGCGCGGCAGATATCGATGATCTTTATTGATGCAAATATTTTTATGTATGCCGCAGGGAGTGACAGTCCTCAAAAAAAACCATGCGAAAAAATTCTCCGGCAGCTCCTTAAAAAGCCCGAAAAATTTTGTATTAATACAGAGGTTTTACAGGAAATTTTGCACCGCTATATTTCTCTAAACCGTGAGGAAATTGGATTTAAGATTTTTGATAGCATTATTTCTTTGTGTATTCCAATTCTTTTAGTGCAGCTTGAGGATCTCATCGAGGCAAAAAAAATTTTAATGACCGGAGCTCCTGTTTCTACACGAGACGCAATTCACGCTGCTGTCATGAAAAACCATGCCATCGAAAAAGTGCTAAGTTATGATCAAGGTTTTTCAGCCTTTGATTTTATTGATCGAATTGAGCCATAATTTGTTCGGGTGATTTCGGCAAATCAGTCGCTTCCAAAAATCTTTCTCTCTGAGAGAAAGATTATTCCCTTTGGCCGCGGCCTTTCGTAGGTTTTTTTGTTGTTGCTGAGGCTGCTGGTTTTCTCTCTTCTTGAGGTTTGTTGGCTTGCTGGTTTTGGAGTGTAGCGAGTGCTTTTTGGATATTTTCTTGATCTTTATTTATTTTATTGCTTTCGTTGGCCGAGAGTTTCCCAACAACACTTTTATTTCCTTTACTGTCAAGTCTTGTGGGTAGCGGGAGGCGCTTTCTAAGTCTCTGAACTATCACAAGGGATTTGTAAGCGCTAATTTTCTCTGCGAATGATTT
>CAZBEI010000081.1:0-33151 GCA_964490895.1 uncultured Bdellovibrio sp.
CTTCTTGTTTCTTTCTCATGAAAACATAAACATGTTTTCATAAAAAGAACCCTCGGAGGATCTCAAAATGCTGAATCTAAACCTAAAAAAAATGTCCAACTCAGAACTTGTTTCCCAACTCAAACACAAAGTCTTAGAAGAGAGAAAATCTCTCACTGAGATCTTGCACATGATCCAAGAGGTAGAATCTCGCAGGCTTTATTCTCTGTATAAGTACAGCAGCCTCTTTGCCTTTGTGACAAAAGAACTAGGCTATGACGAAAGCAGTGCTTATCGGAGGATAGAAGCGGCGCGTTTATTAAAGCAGTTGCCCACCGAAGAATCTAAAAAAGTAGAGACTTCGTTAGAGCAAGGCAAACTCAATTTGACAAACTTAAGCTCCCTTAATGGATTTATGAGGAAAAAAGAATCCAAAAGCAAAAAAAGACTAAGCACATTAGAAAAAACAATGTTTATAGATCAGATCGAAAATAAATCCACCAGAGAGTGCCAAGTCTTGCTGGCCCAACTTGACCCTGAGCTCTCACCTGATCTTAGGGAAAAAGAGAGAGCTCTGGCAGGAGACAAGACGGAGCTAAAAATCATTGTGTCAAATGCAATACTAGAAAAACTAAACCGAGTGAAAGCAATAAGAGCTCATGTCAACCCGAACATGAACTATGCCCAGATTCTAGAATACATGGCAGAGGTTGTTTTAGATAAAACAGATCCAGAGAGAAAATGGGCAAAAAAAGAAAAGAAGGAAATTAAAACCTCCATAGCCACAAATCTTTCAGTTCACAAAGAATCTCCAGCCTCAAACGAGAAATCACTTCCTGCGGCGGAAGTAACTGGAGATAAAAGCTCAGACAAACCAAGCTTATCTGCTGCAAATTCCCCAAAACTACCTGAAGCAGAATTGAGTAAAAATACTATCCATAAAAACCTGCCAGAGACTGAGTTTAATAAGAACTATAGACCCACCATCCCAGCTCAGATCAAGCAGGCTGTCTACCTCCGGGATCAGGGCCGTTGTACTTACATCAGCCCAGAAACAGGGCGAACATGCAGGAGCAGATTCGGGTTAGAGTTTGAACATAAGATCCCCGTGGCTAAAAATGGAAAATCAGACACAGCGAACCTCACTCTCCATTGTCACTCACACAATATGCGAACGGCTCTCAATGAATTTGGAGAAGAGAAAATACAATCTTATTTAAAGTCACAAAAAGAAACTTTGTGTAATTCTGGGTTTTAGCAAATGGGTCTTACTTTTTGCTCAATGGCCAGCAGCTCTTCCCAATCCACCCCGGGAGTAAACCCTATTTTTTTTAACTTATCTACACTGGCTGACAGATGACTCGTCTCTTGATCCAAGGGGATAATTTTTACGTCTTCGCGATGTAATTTTTTCTGAATTTTTTGAACTAAATCTAAAAGCTGCACAGATTGTCCACTGGCAATATTAAAAATTCCGGTTGCTTTTTTTCGAAATAAAAACTCAATGGCTGCACACACTTGCTCGGCAGATTGAAAATCTCTTGTTCCTTTAAGACCACGCACCTCCAAAACCCCACCTTGAGGTGCATTTGAGATTTTTTCGACCATCGATGGAATAAAATACGTTTTAGGATGCAAAGCAGAATGACAACTAAAAATTCGCCCTATGCAAACCGGAAGTCCATGTTTCGAAGCAAAAGCGGCTGCCCACTGCTCAGCTTGGAGTTTAGTTAAGCCATAAAGTGAAATAGGCTCGGTGGGACTATTTTCAGTCAAAACTCCAGGGCTTGAAGCATAGACATGCCCAGTCGAAGCTAAAAAAAACCAAGGTGCTCCCCCTTTTTTCACCACTTGACTCAAAAGAGCACAAGTTCCCTCTACGTTGACACGAAGTGCGAGAGCTGGATCTTCGTCTACGAGATGCGTGGGCACAATGGCTGCAAAGTGAACGATCCCCCGCCAAGACTCAGACTCTCTGAGCCAATTTTTTAACTCAACAGGGTTTAAAATGTCCCCCTCCTCAGGAAAACAAATCCACTCATAGTTTGGAAATTTTTTTCGGAGCGCCTGCCCCATCACCCCTGATGCACCCGTTAATCCTATTTTGTCCATGCCACCACTTTATCAAATAAATCAATTTGACACACCTACAACTCTCATGTTGTCATAAACTACTATGAAACGTGCATTAGTTACTGGTGTCACAGGGCAAGACGGATCTTACTTAACAGAGTTTTTACTCGACAAAGAGTATGAGGTGCACGGCGTTATTCGCCGCACCACTTCGTTCAAAAACGAATGGCTGGATCAAATTTTCGAAGCCCCAAAATATAAAGACAAGCCTTTTTACCTCCACTACGGAGACTTAACCGATGCTCAAGGGTTGATCCACCTTGTAAAAAAAATAAAACCTAACGAAGTCTACAACCTTGCTGCCCAAAGCCATGTCCGTATGAGCTTTGATATCCCAGAGTACACAGGCGATGTGACGGGGCTAGGAAATTTAAGATTACTAGACGCTATTTTAGAAACGGGTTGTGAAGCCAGATACTATCAGGCCTCCAGTTCAGAAATGTTTGGAAAAGTCCAAGAAGTCCCTCAAAAAGAAACCACACCTTTTTATCCCCGAAGCCCTTATGCCTGTGCCAAAGTTTTTGCCTTTTGGTCCACCGTAAATTACCGCGAGGCTTATCACTTGCATGCCTCCAATGGCATTTTATTTAACCATGAATCTCCAAGACGAGGAGAGGCCTTTGTAACCCGAAAAATCACCCGCGGGCTTGCCCGCATTCTCGCAGGCAAACAAAAAGAGCTCTATTTGGGCAACTTGGACGCAAAAAGAGATTGGGGATTTGCAAAAGACTATGTCGAAGCCATGTGGCTCATGCTCCAACAACCGCAAGGAGACGACTACGTTGTGTCCACAGGAGAAATGCATTCGGTCAAAGATTTTCTAACTTATACTTTTCAATCGGTTGGAAAAGATTGGCAAGAATTTGTTAAAATTGATCCCAACAATTTTCGCCGCACTGAGGTAGACGAACTCATGGGAGATAACACTAAGGCAAAGACAAAACTAGGCTGGAAACCCAAGTGTACTTTCAAAGAACTCGTGGCACTCATGGTCAGAGAAGATCTTATACGAGAAGGATTAAATCCAGACAAATTGATGAAGCTTTGAGTCTGGTTTTTGGGAGCATGAAAAAAAAATCGCTGCAACTTTCGATTCTTATCATCACTCCCTTTGCCTTTACTTTATTTGTGTGGTTTTCGTCCCTGGCCTTTGTCCCCGTTCCTTGGCCCGATGACTCTGCTTTCTATTTTGTAGCAAAGGAACTTTTTAAATGGCCACCTCGCTGGGTCATGCTCCCTCAAGCTCCATTTGAGCCCACTTATCGTATATTTAATTTTAACACGATGCCCCTTTATCCGATTCTCATTGGACTGGGTCGTTTTATTGGCCTGGATGGAAGTTTTGGAATTAAATTTTGGCCCCTTTTGTTTTGGACGTTAAGCGGATCCCTGATCGGTGTTGTTTTATTTAAAAAAGGCCTACCATTTATTCTCTGCCTCATTCCGGTTTTACTTTTTGCGCTAGATCCTATTCACCGTTGGGCCTCTGTCTTAGTACGGCCAGAATCTTTAGTGGGTCTTTGTGGATTGGCCTTAGTCTTGGGCCTTTCTTTTGGGTTTCCAGAAAAATTAAAACCCAAAGGGATATGGGATCCCATCTCAGCTCTTTTAGCCATTGCAGCTTACAGCCATTTTAATGCGATACACTTACTTTTTCCAACAGCATTCGGACTTGTGCATCGACCTCTAAAAAAAATCCTACCTACTACCCTAAAAACCCTTCTTTATTTAACACCCTGGCTTTTGAGTGTTTTTTTTCACTTTGATCTCTTTACTCAACAAATGAAAACCCAATGGAATCGGCTAGCCGTCCGTAATGATTGGATTTCTAATCTAGAAAAAGCCATAACAAGTTTGTTTCAAGACATGGGGAGCCCCGAGCCCTGGCCCCCCATCTTACACAAAGTCTCTTATGTAATTTGGACTTTTATTGGAATTGCATTTATTTTTGGATTAGTGCTCCCTGCGTTTCAAACGCCAAAGCACAGTGGAAAAAAACTTGACCTTGCCCCAAGCGCCGGCTGGATTTTAGGAGCTATTTGGCTCTGGAGCTCAAAGCCTGAGGTATGGTTTATTTACTTTCTCCACCTGTCGGTTTGGACTTTTGTTGGGATTTTGATCGCTAAACTTTGGATACAAAAAAAACAAACTCTTAAGTTAATTCTTATTTCTTCTCTCGGTGCCACCGCTCTTTTTATTTTTTCGTACACCCATCTCAATCAATACCTAAAACTCAACCAAAGCCCGAGCTGGAACTGGGCGACTTATCATGATTTTATTGATTGCATTGATCGGCGTTTGAGTGCGTTAGAAAAAAACCTAAAATATCCAAAACCCTTTAGAGTTTGGGACCCAACTTTTCCAGATATCACTGTCGAGCTTTCTCTACGACACTCGGATTGGGAGTTCACTCGAACCAATGATTTTTGGGAAAGAGCACCGCTTGCTCTCCTGCATGGCCAAAAAGTCGAAGCGGTTGTGGTTCCTGAGACATGGAGCACAGAAGAAAGGTTTATTTCAGGCCCTCAAGCTGAGTTTCCAGAAATTTATTCTGCCTGGATGACATGGCCTGGATATTTTCTGATCCATCTTTGGCGTAACCCAAAATGGAAACCCAACCGTTACCTCTGCCAAAGAGGGAGGTGGCAGGCCTTTTTATTTATGGAAAAAGAACCTAAATTCTGAGCTAGACCCCTTTTAGGAGACCTTGTAGAATGCAGGGCACATGAACTTTATAAGTTCCATTTCTCGCAATAAAATTTGGTTTTATTTCATCAGTTTATCTACCCTTATTGGATTTTTTCTAAGAACACTCTTTTTAGAAGACATGGAATTTAAGGAGGATGAACACTATAATTTTATTCAATCCCAGCTCATCGGAACCACAGACCCCTGGCCTCCTTATGGCATTCCGTCTGGTGTCTATCTGCCTAACCCAGGTTTGAGTGTTTGGATTTTTGTTTTTTTAGCAAAGCTCACGAGAGCTCATGATCCTGTTGTATTGACAAGAAATCTTGGAATTTTTAATTGGGCTGGAATTTTACTCATCTTACCGTTTGTTTTTTATTTTATCCCTCAAGTAAAAGAGAAATTGTCTTTAGATCAAAAGATTTGGCTTTGGTCCTTTTGCCTTGCAATGGTCAATCCTTTTTCTCTTTTGTATGGGCGAAAACTCTGGCCAGAACCTTTTTTGCCTTTTTTTTTAATGCTGACACTCATGGCTTGGGTAAAAAGAAAATCTTTTCTGGCCTCATTTATTTGGGGCTTTTTAGGAGCACTTATTGGACAAATTCACATGAGTGGATTTTTTTCCTCTGCAGCACTTTTTGTATGGACCCTTCTTTATGACATCAAAAAAAAGGAAAAAATAAACCTGAGGGGTTGGCTTCTCGGATCTTTTATTGGTATTCTGCCACTGCTCCCCTGGTTGACGCATATTGTTACACATCCTCTTTCGCAAGCGATTCCAAAAACTTTAAACGAAATCCTACAATTTAAGTTTTGGGTTTTTTGGATTTCTGATCCATTGGGATTTCATTTGGGCAATCCGCTAGGACTTCTCCGCGGTAACTCTACATTTGAGCAAATTTCTGATTTTATTCGCTATCCTCTTTTACCAAAAGCCCTAGGAGAACATGCAACATATTTCAATGGAGCGACACATGTTCTTATTCTCATTTTGAGTACATTTATTTTTTTGAATGGAATTTATTTTTTATTTAAAAAATTTAAAACAATACCCCTGAAAAATTTTTTGCGCTGGCTCTTTGGTTTCGAGAGCCCACTGTCTGTTGCGTTGGGGGCAAATTTGTTTGGATTTGGACTCCTTTTAACCCTGACTGGAACTATGATTAGGCGTTATTATATGGTGGCAAGCTTTCCATTTGAATTTGTTTTTTTGGCGCACCTTGCTTATCTAAAAGAAAAAGGTGCTGAAAAAATTTTATTTTTACTTTGGTTGTGTGAACTTATCGTGTCTATCCATTTTATTGGATACGTCCATGTCAAAAAAGGCTCTCCACAGGGAGATTATGGGAATGCCTTTCATGTCATCAAGAAGGAAAACTTAAAAAGAGATGGAAAACCTTGGCCCGATAGACCTTTGCAATATTACTGACCTAATTCTCACCCTGCTCCGTCGAAGTCGGTGGAGCTGCCACTACAGGGGTTACTTCTGAGGTAGTTTCTTTTTTTGGAGCTGCCGACTCAGCCACTGGTGCAGAATAACCGGGTGGTCGCCCCCCTCCATTGCCAAAACCCTGCGGACGCCTTGGATCCATTCTTCCATAACGACCCCCACCACCTCCTCCGTTTCGTCCTCTCATTCGAGGATTATTGCGATTTCTCCAACCCCCACCTGCCATGGGTCTTCCTCCAGGGCGCGGAGTGGGCCGTTGAGTTTTAGGAGTAATCCCTTGGGCTAAAGCAGCATCTTGCGCTGCTTGTGCTCTCAAAAAAGCGAGCCGATCTTCTTCGTTAATATCCTCTGGAAATTTTTGAGTCCTTGTGGGAGCTGCCTGGACTTCTGTGGGCTCTTGCTCTGTCGGTAATTCCTCTTCAGGCTCTTGATCTGTAGGCGCTTTCTCGGTGGGTTTTGGCACAATAGGTTTTTGTGGCATGGATTGCTGCACTTTAGGCTCTGGTGTTTTCTTTTTAAGCGTCTTATCCGAACTCACCACAAATTGTTCAGGATGAAAATCATGGACAGCTTGAAGGTAGATTTCTTTTCGATACCTTCGTTCGAGCTGGTCTAAAGTCTCCCTCTCATCAATGGCCAAAACATCAATCACTTCGGAATGGGCCTGAACTAAAAATCCAGTCGTATCCCGATCAATCCCCACCCTCTCGATTTCTCTCAACACCTCATAGGCCACTGTTTTTTTAGTTTTAGTAAATCCTTTCCCTTCGCAATGAGAGCAAGGCTCACTTAAAATCCGAGTCATTGTGTCTCGGGTTCTCTTGCGTGTCATTTCGACCAAACCCAACTCCGAAATTTTTAAAATCGTAGGTCGAGCACGGTCCTTTTGGAGGGCTTCTTCTAAGGCTCGGTAAACACGCTGCCGATTTTCGTCATTCTCCATATCGATCAAATCCAAGATGATGATGCCGCCACAATTTCTCAGACGCAACTGATAGGAAATTTCTTGGACTGCTTCTAGGTTTGTTCTGAAAATGGTGTCTTCTAGATTTTTCTTTCCGACAAAACGTCCCGTATTGACGTCTATCGCGACCAAAGCCTCTGTTTGATCGATGACAATATAGCCTCCCGATTTGAGCCAAACTTTTCTCTCGAGTGCGCGGGAAAGCTCTGGAGAAATATTATAGGCATCAAAAATCGGAATATCCCCATGGTAGAGTTCTATTTTTTGTTTTAAAGAAGGCATAAAATGCGAGATAAACTGTAATAATTCGTTATAGTGGTATCTGGAATCCACTATGACTTTGTCAATGTCTTCGGAAACCCAATCTCGAATGGACCTTAACACTGCATTCAAATCTTCGTAGACCAAAGAGGGCGCTGTCAGAGTGGAGCCTTTATCTCGAATCTCAGTCCAAAGGTTTGTCAAATAATCAATATCCTGCTCGATTCTTTTATCAGATTGTCCTCTCCCTGTTGCCGTTCTCACAATAAAGCCTATCCCCTTTGGACGACAGGCCTCCACTTGTTCTCTCAATTTTCTTCTCTCGTCTTCGCGCTCAATCTTTCGGGACACTCCCACGTGATCAATCGTAGGCATGCAAACCAAATGCCTTCCCGGAAGGCTAATGTGGCAAGTAAGTCTAGCTCCTTTAGTGGCAATAGGCGCTTTAGCAACTTGAACCATCACTTCTTGGCCTTCTTTTAATAAATCTTGAATGCTCACTTCGGTTCGATGTGGGCGAGCAAGCTTGGGTGGAATTCTTCGATCTCTTCGCCTTGGCGATCGATCGATTGGGCCTCGCCGACTTGGGCTCCCTCCTCTGCCTCCTCGTCTCCCTCGTCTGGGATTTCTGTTGGCACCCTCTCCTCCCTCACCCTGTACAACTGTACCCGGAGGTTTATCGCTTTCACCCTCATCTGGGCCCATCAAAACACTAGGGTCTGAGCCTCCCGCTTCTTCTACACCCTCATTGGGCAAATCTGTCTCGGGTTCTTGGGCCGGTTCTTCTTCGCCTTCACCCCAAAGCTCAGCACGCACAAACACATCATCGACGTAGAGAAAAGCCGCCTTTTCGAGGCCAATATCTACAAAAGCCGCTTGCATCCCAGGCAAAACACGGGTGACTCGACCTTTGTATATATTTCCGACAATCCCTTTTTCAGAGGATCGTTCGACTAGAAGTTCTTGAATTTCTCCATTCCCAAGCAGGGCAATTCGGATCTCGGGCAGAGATGCATTGATAATAAGTTCAGTTGACATTTTAATCTCCTAAATGACATAAGAAAATTTCCTAAATCTTTAAAGTAAGGCGCGCGGCATAGGCGCAGCACAAAGCTCAACCTAACGAATCCGACTTGACACTTCAAGTAAAAATTGAATAGATATGAAAAAAGGGTGACACAGTGCCATCTCAAGTAAAAAATCCAGCCTCATTAGCTCAATACATTGACCACACCCTTCTAAAGCCAGACGCCACTCAGGAGGAGATAAAAACTCTCTGCGAAGAGGCAAAATCATATGGATTTGCAACTGTTTGCGTGAACTCTTCGCACATCCATTTAGTCGCAGAACACCTAAAAAGCAGTTCAACTAAACCCATTGCAGTCGTAGGTTTCCCCTTAGGTGCAACATCAAGTGCCGCTAAAGCTTTCGAAGCAAAGGAAGCAGTAAGGGCTGGAGCACAAGAAATTGATATGGTCATCAATATAGGCGCCCTCAAAGGGAGAGATTACACTTTAGTCTTTGAGGACATCAAACAAGTAGTGGAGGCTGCAAAGCCTTTTCCTGTCAAAGTCATATTAGAAACAGCCAGTTTAAATCAAAGAGAGAAAATTGCGGCATGTGCTCTTGCAAAAGCTGCCCAGGCCGCCTTTGTGAAAACCTCTACTGGCTTTGGTCCAGGTGGTGCTACTCCCGAAGACATCGCGCTGATGAGAGAAGTTGTAGGGCCCGCGATGGGGGTAAAAGCCTCGGGCGGAATTAAAACATACGATGACGCTCTAAAAATGATCGAAGCAGGAGCCACTCGAATTGGAGCCTCTTCGAGCGTAGCTATTGTTACCGGAAAAACTCAGGCTGCTTCAGAAAAGAAAACTTACTAGAATGAGCGTTAAATTTAATCAAGTGATTTGGATTGTTTTAGATGGAGTTGGTGCCGGAGCTTTGCCTGATGCAAATACCTATGGGGATGAGGGCGCAAACACCCTGGGAAATCTCAACCCACTTTTTTTGCCCCATTTAGAAAAAATGGGCTTGGGAAATATCACCCCAATGAGGGGAGTCAAGCCCTTAGAAAAAGACCAAGGGCATGGTTTTTTTGGACGTTGCACCGAAAAATCTCAGGGCAAAGACACCACTTCTGGACACTGGGAAATGGCTGGACTCATTGTGGAAAAAGCATTTCAAACTTTCCCCCATGGTTTTCCTAAAGACATTGTAGAAAAATGGGTCAAAGAAAATAATCTCCGTGGCATCTTAGGCAACAAAGCAGCTAGCGGAACTGAAATTATAGAAGAGCTCGGATTAGAACACGTAAAAACAGGAAAACCCATCCTCTACACCAGTGCCGACAGCGTGTGGCAAGTGGCTGCGCACGAAACTCACTTTGGCTTAGAAAAACTTTATTCGATTTGCAAATCAGCTCGAAAAATCTGTAACTCTCTTGAAATCAGTCGAGTGATTGCGCGGCCCTTTATCGGAAAGGGAGAAAAGGGAGACCCTTTTAAACGCACCTATCACCGCAAAGATTATTCCCTGAAACCTTTTGGACCGACTTACTTAGACGAACTCTCTCACCTTAAAATTCCGACTTATGGAATTGGAAAAATTTCGAGCATTTTTGCGGGACATGGAATTTTAGAAAATAAAGACACCCAAGGCAACACGGATGGTCTCAAAGTTCTTTTAGATCATCTAAAATCAAATCCTACAGGCCTCCTCTTTTGTAATCTCATTGACTTTGACATGCTCTTTGGCCACCGAAGAGACGTCATTGGATTTGGAAAAGCACTCGAAGAGTTTGACCAAGCGTTGCCTCAAATAAGATCCCTCATGGGGCCCGAGAGTCTACTCCTCATCACAGCAGACCATGGAAATGACCCCACCTTTCGCGGAACAGACCACACAAGAGAATACATTCCGATTTTAGGATGTACCTCCCAACAAAAAAAAACAGGCGCTTTGAATTTAGGCATCCGAGAAACTTTTGCAGATATTGGGGCCACTGTTTTTGATGCACTTTCTGGCCATACGCTCCCTCCATTGGCGGGGCGGTCCTTTTTAAAAGAAATCCTATGATTCACCTCAATCCGGTTTTTATTATTCAAACAAAAAGAGATGGCAAAGAGTTATCCGGCGATCAAATTCAATATTTTATTCAAGGATTAATGCAAAACGAAATCCCGGACTATCAAGCCAGCGCATTCCTAATGGCGATTTATTTTCAAGGAATGAGTTTTCAGGAGACTTTTTATTTTACGAAATCAATGCTCGAAAGCGGCGAAAGATACGACCTCTCTTCTATCCCTGGAGCAAAAGCAGACAAGCACTCAACTGGAGGGGTGGGAGACAAAGTTTCGCTGATACTGGCTCCTTTGGCAGCGGCTTGTGGGATGAAAGTGCCCATGATGTCAGGGAGGGGTTTGGGCTTTAGCGGTGGCACCTTAGACAAACTCGAATCTATCAAAGGGTTTCAGGTTCACTTCACTGAAAATAAATTTTGCGAACTTCTCAAACAAGTCGGATGTGTCATGATTGGACAAAGCGAAAAAATCGTTCCGGCTGATAAAAAACTTTATGCACTCCGAGATGTCACTGGCACCGTAGAGTGCATCCCCCTCATTGCAGCTTCGATTGTGTCTAAAAAGGTAGCGGAAGGCTCCGAAAATTTAGTCTTTGATGTCAAAGTGGGGAATGGCGCTTTCATGAAAACAAAAGAAAAAGGAAAGGCTTTAGCCAAAACACTTGTCGGTTTAAGTAAAAAACTTGGGCTAAAGAGCCGAGCATTACTCACCCAAATGGATCAGCCGCTTGGATACGCAGTGGGAAACTCACTCGAAGTCATCGAAGCCATCGAGGTTTTAAAAGACGAACGGTGTGCTTTTTTAAATTTTAACGATACAAATTCTGCAGACCTAAAGGAGCTCACCATCCAGCTGGTTGTACACATGCTTGAGCTGGCTCAAGTGAGTAAGAATAGAATTGAAGCGAGAAAGCTTGCACATCAAAAACTCTCAGATGGAAGTGCGTGGAAAAAATTTAGAGACATGGTCGAAGCACAAGGAGGCTCTCTCGAGCAAATTTTAGATCCCGAAAAGCTTCCACTTTCTGCTAAAAAAGTAGTCTGGAAATCAAAGAAGGGTGGATTCTTATCTTCGATAGACACAGAAATGGTTGGAAAAATTTTGATCGAACTTGGAGGAGGACGGAAAAAAGTGACTGACCACATTGACCCCGGTGTTGGACTTGTCTTTCATAAAAAATTGGGTGCCAAAGTCCGTCAAGGAGAAGCTCTAGTCACTGTTTTTGTGCCCGAAAAACTTTCGGATAGCACTTCCACAGAAAAATTAGAAGCAGAGCTGGAAAATCTTTTTCTTTGTTCTATCGAAATCACCACACACCGCAAACCTGTACCCAAACTTATTTTGGATACGCTATAGCGGAATCATCGCATGAGAAAATAACTAAACCCCCAATTGCTGATCTAGTCCTTGCGATGTCACCGGGGCTCTTCCAAGCACGCTCTCTCCAACAAAAGATTCATCAGATTCCACCCCAGCTTGCAAAGTCAGTCCGTCGCTCACAAGCCTAAGGCCTCGCTCGCGCGCCTTTTCAATCACACGAGGGCCCTCCGAAGTGCCTTGCTTCATTAAAACCACGATGGCATCGGCTTGCAACGCTCCTGCACCTTTGACCCCTAAAACGTCGGGCAAAGCAGACAGTGCAGTACGATCCGCGTGAGTTTCTTCTAACTCCAAGCCTTCATTGGATAAGGCTTGAGCGTACGAAAGCATGGCCTGCCCAAGCTCGGGCCATTTTTGAAAGCGCATGGCTTTTACTCCTTTGTTTAAAATTTCGAAAAGTTCTGCATTGAGACTAGAAGACACTCCACGCCCAGAGAGCTCCTCCAAATGCTGATGAGTCAAAACTTTTCTCCCCTTTTGCTCAGAAGCTGAAAAAATCAAAAAACGGGGCCCACCCGCTATAGCATTCCATAATTCTGAGTGAGTCCCGTCTTTCAAATTCAACACCGAAACCCCACCCCTCCACTGTGCCACTAAATCAGCTCCACTCGGAGACGCTCCCCCACGCGAAGTGAGTTCACGATAAATTTTCCAAACCGATTGCCAATCTTTTTTCCAATCTGACACTTGAGTATAGGCCCAATAGGCAAGTGCAAACTGTGCACTCGAAGCTCCAAATCCTCCGCCCGAATAAGGATCTTCGAAAGAAAGAGAAAGCTCCGGCAAACCGCAATACGTGGCCCAATCCATGAGCCTCGCTACGGGTGCTTTTGGTGGGTACTCTCCAGCCCAATCTCTTAAAACATAATCTGCTCCACGGTGCTCGGCACGCATCTTAAAGCGCGGTTCGATGGTCAAAATCACAGCAGGCAACTGCTGTAAAACAGCATATTCTCCAAACAAGAAAACTTTTCCAGGAACACTGCCACTAAATGAGTAAGGAACGTCGTTCTGATACACGGATAGCCTCCAATATTTCTTTAGCATGAGTGAGGTTGATATGTTTTTTTTCATGCAAAACTTCCGCCAGTCTTTTGCGGACTTCTGCAATTTCATGAATTTCTGCTCCCGCAGCAATTGCTAAATTTGCTGCGTGTAAAAGCATGTGCCCTTTGACAATCCCAACTGTTGCCAAGGCTTTGAGTGCCCCCAGGTTTTGAACCAGCCCCACAGCCGCGCAGATACGGGCCAGCTGGTCCGAAGTTTTGACTCCTAATATTTTCAAGGCCACACGCGCTGTGGGATGAATTTGAGTGACGCCTCCCACTGTTCCAACAGCAAGAGGCACTTCGATTTGCCCCAGCAAATCTGTACCCTCTACAACCCACTTCGTAATGGGCTGATATTTTCCACTGCGAGCAGCATAGGCATGTACTCCAGCCTCTACCGCTCTCCAATCATTGCCCGTGGCAATCAATACAGCGTCCATTCCGTTGAGTACGCCTTTATTGTGTGTGGCGGCTCGATAGGGATCCGCCATCGCAAAAAGAGTCGCTTCTTCTATTCCTTTTCCGACCGTTAGATCTACATTTCTAATGATCACTTCGGCCACTGCTAATTTTGTATCCACTAAATTTGACAAAATACAAAGCCCAACACGTTCGCCAGTATACTCTTCGATCTTTGGCTTTAGAGCTTCGCAAACCTGATTGATTAAATTAGCACCCATCGCATCACAGGGGTCACATAAAATATGGAGCACAAGCATGGTTCCATCTTGAGTGGGCCTCGGGATTTCGCGAATCGCCAGATCCTGAACGCCGCCCCCGCGATTCACCAAACCAGGGACACAATCGTTTGCAAGGGCAATGAGAACGTCTCTTTTATCATGTAAAATTTTTCGTGTAAGGGTGACATTTCGAACGTTGGGAAGCTGAACTTGTCCAATAATAAACTTTCCCTTGGAATAAGTCCGTATGCTGCCTTCTTTTCTAATCCACTTTGCAGTGGCACTGGCTGCCGCAATGATCGAAGTCTCCTCGACTGCCATTGGGATGAGCAAATCTTTGCCATCGATATTAAAATAGGTTGCCACTCCCAGTGGTACTGGAAAATACCCGACTCCATTTTCGATCAAGTTTTCTGCTATATCGCCCGACAGAGGTTTCTCGCAAGTTAAAGTGTCCAATTCCTCATTGTCTAAATCACAGAGTTCTTTGACTCTCTTGAGACGTTCTCCCCTAGATAAACGGTGAAATCCTTCGACTAAATCTCTATAGTGGTCCATATCCCCTCTTTTGTTTTGAGTTCCTCTCTATTTAAACAACCCGTACAAAATAAAGCTACTTTGAGTTCAAATTCCTGTATTTCCATCCAGCGATTAAGAACTTCCTCTCCCTGTAACGCTGCTTGTAATGCGGGCTGAGCATAACCCACATGACACGCTCCTAAAGCCAAAAGCTTTGCTGCATCCAGTCCAGACCTCACCCCTCCAGAGGCCCAAATTTCTACTCCGTGCAAAATATTTTTTGCATGGAGTACAGACTGTACTGTAGAAATTCCCCAATTCGAAAAAGTCTCTGAGGCTCGAACTCGCACATCCAATGGATCCTGATCGCGCACTCGTGTGCCCTCTATCCTACCCCAATGCGTCCCACCAAGACCACTCACATCTAATGCCTTTAACCCTATTTCTTGTAACCGATTTAAAGTAGAAACCGAAAAACCACAACCTGTTTCTTTGAGAACAACCGGAACGCTCAAATTTTGACAGACTTCTTTTAATTTTCTAAGGCCACCCTTAAAATCCGGAGTTCCCTCTTTTTGTAAACACTCCTGAAGTGCATTGGCATGGACGACCAAAGCCTGAGCCTGAATTTTATCCACGAGTTCTTGGATTTTAGGCATTGGAGTTAAAATGAGTTGCGAAATTCCGAGATTTGAAAACAGTAAGAGATGAGGACACTCTGCCCGCAATTCTTTCCATCGATCTACACCCCGGCTATCCTCTAGCTCTCTCCTTTGAGAACCCACCCCCATTGCCCAGCCTCTTTGACTACAGGCCTTTGCAAGAACATGATTGATTTCAAAGCTTGACCCATGCCCCGCCGTCATTCCTGAAATATAAAAGGGAACCTGAGTTTTATAACCCAAACACTCAGAACTTAAATCTATCGTAGAAAAATCAATCTCAGGTAAAGCCTCATGACTTAAAACAATCTGATCTAATCCACTCAGACCACTGGCTTGATGTTTAGACACAAGCGCATGCTCCAAATGCTCTTTTTTCCGCTTTTCGAACTGCGTTAGATCCATTGTGGGACCCTATAACACTTCTCCCCATGAAGCGAGAAAATCGAAAATATTCGCATAGGCTATGTTATTCATTACATCAATGAAGCGCTATTTTCTCCCAGGCCTACTCGTCACCCTGATTATCCTAGAAATAGTTGTACTTTCGCCCACTTCTGTAGAATTAGAGAAAACCAATATCCCAACAGACCCAAGTCGTTTTGTCGAAGAAGCCAAAAACACCCTAGCCAAGGGCATCCCCCAAAGTAAAATTCCAGAGTACACTGTGGATCAATTCCACTTTATCTCCACTCAAGCTGGCGAAAAGCAGTGGAAAATAATAGCAAAAAAAGCCGATTTTTATAATGCAGAAAAAATCGTCCATGCCTTTCAAATACAAGCCAATCTCTATAACCTCGATGGAACAATCACAACCATTACAGGCTTAGAGGCCAAATACTACACTCACAAAAGGGAATTGGAAATCTACGGAAATGTCCACTCCCAGTTCCCTGATGGATTTGAAACTCAAAGCGAATTTTTAAGGTACTTTCCTCAATCCAGGAAAATAGAAATGCCCAGAGAATACCCCGTGGCAGGAGAAAGCCATGAATCCGAGGATCAAGACATTTACTTTGTCAGCAACGGATTGGACTATTCCATGGAAAATGCAGAGATCTTTCTTCCAGAAAATGTTAAATTTAAAGTAATTAAAAAACCAACCCCCCAACAAAAAAAACCAGAAATCACTCATATCAAATCAGACCAATGTAAAATTTTGAGAACTGACCATAAAGCTTACTTTCGAATGAAGCCCAGTCGACCGAACCCCACCCGTTTTGTAGAAATCAACCAAGAAGGCCTTTATATTAAAGGGCGACGCGTGGACCTCAATTATGGAAATTTTTCCAAAATTTTGCAAACCCTCATCGCCTACGAGGATGTTTTTATTCAAGAAACTAAGAAAGAAAAACGCTTGAGATACAGCACCGGAGGCGTCGCAGATTATGACACGAATCAAAATATCATTATCTTAAAGGAATTTCCCCAAGTGTATCAAAATAATGATACGGTCACTGGAGACATCATCGTCATCCATCGTGATACAGACATTGTCGAAGTAGAACACAGCAATGCCTATAGCGAGGGAAATGAGCCGGATTAGATATGCCCACTTTCAAACAAGTCTTAAGAGCAGAGTCCCTGGAAAAATCATACAAAAGCAAAAAAGTAGTAAACCAAGTGAGTTTCGAAGTCCATTCGGGCCAAACGGTTGGGATTTTGGGCCCTAATGGAGCCGGAAAAACCACTTCTTTTTACATGGTCATTGGCCTTATTCGCTGTGATGCTGGAGATATTTTTCTAAATAATACCAAAATAACAAACTGGGCCATGCACAAAAGAGCACGCTCTGGAATCGCTTACTTGCCCCAAGAGCCTTCTGTATTTCGACGCCTTACGGTAGAAGAAAATCTTTTGGTAGTACTGGAGACCCAAGCTCTTTCTGACTCTGCACGAAAGGAAGAACTCAAAATCCTTTTAGAAGAATTCAACCTGATGTCTGTGGCAAAACAAAAGTCTTTTACCCTCTCAGGCGGAGAACGGAGGCGCGTCGAAGTCGCCCGCGCGCTTGCCATGAAACCCCATTTCATTTTACTCGATGAACCTTTTGCGGGTATTGACCCGATTGCCGTAGCGGACATTCAAAACATGATCAAAGGGCTCAAAAAAAGGGGCATAGGTATTCTCATAACAGACCATAACGTACGAGAAACATTGGCAATTTGCGATTTGGGTTATTTGCTAAATGATGGTAAAATGATCATTAAAGGAACGCCTGAGGAAATTGCTTCGAGCAAGATTGCGCGAGAAGCCTACCTTGGGATGGATTTTCAAATTTAAGAAGAGCAAGACACCATGGGAATGGAAATCAAGCAAAGTTTGCGACTGAGTCAAAGCCTGGTCATGACTCCACAGCTTCAGCAAGCTATCAAACTCTTGCAGCTCAACCGCCTCGAACTCCAAGAAGTCATCAATCAAGAACTGACCGAAAATCCTGTCCTAGAAGAGACCAACGAAGAAACTGAAGAAGAAACCCCGGCCTCCCAAGATCCCGAGGCTGAGCAAAAACGGGACGAAGACTCACTCATAAAAGAACTCCCCAAAGAAGAACAACTCGTTACCGAAAAACAAGACGATTTTAACTGGGAATCCTACGTCGAAGAATTTGACTCGAGTCAACCCAATCTCCCATCCATGAGAGAGGTAAACGAAGAGCTTCCCAGCTTCGAAAATGTACTCACTAAAACCACCTCGCTCGAAGATCACCTCACTTGGCAACTTTCGATGGTTTCTCTCACTGAGCAAGAATCTAAATTGGGCGAACTCATTATCGGAAACCTCTCCTCCGACGGATACCTCAGGGCTATACTCGAAGATCTTGCCAAGGAAGTCGGGATGGAACTCGAAGATGCAGAAGAAGTTTTGAAAATCATCCACAACTTTGATCCCATGGGAGTGGCCTCTCGTGACCTAAAAGAATGCCTTCTCATTCAGGCCAAGTTTTTGACCCCCAGGCAGCCTCTCTTAGAAAAAATTGTAGAAACCCACTTGCCAGATCTCGAAAGAAAAAACTACCAAATCGTTGCCCGCACTTTAAATGTACCTCTCTCAAAAGTCATTGAGGCCACCAAAGTCATTATGGAATTTGAGCCCAAACCTGGCAGGTCCTTTAATACAGGTGACACGCAATACATCACTCCAGATATCTATGTCTACAAAGTGGCCAACGAGTACAGCATTGTCTTGAACGAAGATGGGATGCCAAAACTCAGAATTTCTCCCTACTATAAAAAGATCTTATTCAACGCCAAACAAAGTAAAAATGTGGTCACAAAAGAATATGTTCAAGACAAATTGAGAGCTGCGATTTGGCTTATTCGCTCCATCCACAACCGTCAAAAAACGATATACAAAGTCACTCAAGCCATTGTCAAACGCCAGAGAGATTTTTTTGATAAGGGCATTCAATTTTTAAAACCCATGATTTTAAAAGACGTGGCCAATGACATCGGAATGCACGAATCCACCATATCGCGAGTCACCACAAATAAGTTTGTGCACACTCCGGTTGGAATATTTGAACTCAAATATTTTTTTAACTCCAGCATCGGCTCAAGTCCAGGCATTGACGCCATCGCAAGCGAAGCTGTGAAAGAAAAAATTCGCCAAATGGTCTCTCGAGAAGATTTAAAAAATCCTTTCTCAGATCAAAAGATTGTAGAAATTTTAAAAAGTGAGAACATCGAGATTGCACGCAGGACGGTTGCAAAATATCGAGACATGCTAGGCATCTTATCCTCAGGGAAGAGAAAGAAAGTCATTTAGAACCTGAACAAAGGAGGACCCCTATGGAACTAAACATGAGCTTTAAACACATCGAACCCAGCGATCTGATTAAAACTTACGCGGAGGAAAAATCAGGACGTTTTAAAAAATATTTTAATGGAAAAATTCGAGTGACCTGGAATTTTACAAAAGAAAAGCAAAACAGCATTGCCCACTGTCACCTGGTGGGAGACCACATGGATTATTTTGGCGAAATGACTTCGCACGATCTCTATGCGGCAGTGGACCTTGTGGCTGATAAAATTGACAAACAGCTTAGAAAACACAAAGAAATCGTCAAAAACCACCACAAAAAAAAACCTAACGCGACAAATGGAACGCCAAAAGAGTAGAGTCGTCTGTTGCAATGTAGAGAAACGGGCTCGTGTCAGAAGCACCCAAACTATAGAGGTAGGCCCCTTCATCGAGCTTAAGTCCAATATCAGTCAGCAGCTTGCCCTCAAAATCAAAAAGTAAAACATGGCTGTGTTTGGCAGGCGCGTCTGCGTCCTCAAATCCCATCAAGATCCGATCCCTTCCTACAAACAAGGGCGGAGTGAAATCTGCATAGCGAGAACCCGTAAGATGCCATTTTTCTTTGATCGATGTGCCATGTTTTGGGATTTCTAAATAAGAAAGGTGCTGCCCTTTCGAATTATTTCCATAGAGCACGAGAGCGTGCAAAGTCATTTCCAATTGGTCTGTATGGGTAGTGGGAGAACCTTCTGCAACCAGAGCTCCTGATGCCCCAAAAAGAGCTACCTTTTGACCTTTTTCGTTCATATAAAGCACAGCCACTTTGAGCTCTTCTTGAGAAATCAAATCTAAATCAAGGATTTCGCCTTTGATTTTTTTTTGCCAAAGCAATTTCCCGTCTATCGTAAGCAATAAAACATGACCTTCTGTGAGAGCAAGAGCCAAATATTTTTCGTCATCAGAGTATTTGAGGGTCAAGATATCTTTTTTAATGGGAAAGGACTTTAACTTTTTCCCACTAAAATCCATCACATCAAAGGCAATATGTGCTTCGGCGTCGTCGTCATGATAACAAATAATTTTTTGAGGTTGATTTAGAATGTTGGGTTTACAAACTCCATCCGTAGACCACACCTCCTTGCCTAGCGCGTTAACCCCAGTAAGGATCTCTTGATAGTCAGAAAACACACTCAAGCGCCCATCTTCGGAAATAGCCTGAGAGCGAATCGGACCATGGTGTAAAAACGTCCAAAGCACCTCACCTTTTTGATTATATAAGGTAGAAGTTGCATTTTTTGGCCCAGACTCCTCTTCAGGATCTGGAACGGTAGTGACTAATATTTTTTCCCCATCTTGAGTGCTACTGAGATCGGTGATCAGACCTTTTAACTTCTGACTCCACAGAAGCGTGGCCGAAAGGGGGGCCTTTGAGACTTCGAAGAGTGCCGAGTGGTGGATTATTTTTTTCGAAGCACAGCCGCCATTGCAGTTTGAAAATAAAAATAAGCAGATAAAAATAAAGAAGTACCTTAACATAAACTCAAAGGGTACAGTAAAGAAACCCAGGTTGGCAACTCTATGCATATAGCTATTTTATCTCGAAATAAAAATCTTCACAGCATCCGACGCCTTTTGCAAGAGGCTCGGAAATTAAAAATCAAATGTGACGTGGTCAATCCCCTAGATTGTCAACTCATTGTGGATGGAAAACTGAGCAGAATTTTGGCAGGAACACAGCTTTTACCCTCTTATGATGTCATTTTGCCTAGAATTGGTGCATCGATTACAGATTATGGTTTAGCAGTAGTCAAACAATTCGAAGCTCTTGGCCAATTTGTGATCAACCCCTCTCACGCCATCGCAGAATCTCGGGATAAAATGCGAAGCCTCCAAATCCTGACCCAAGCAAAATTGAGAGTCCCAGCAACAGCTTTGACGCGATCTCCCAGAGGAGTCAGGATGGCCGTTCAAGCAGTCAAAGGCCTTCCGCTTGTGATGAAAACCCTGCAAGGAACCCAAGGAGTGGGCGTGATGCTCATTGATACACCTATTTCTCTCGGCACAGTGATGGATACGCTCAGAAACTTGGACCAAGACTTGATCTTACAACAATTTATTGCCGAAGGAGCCGGCCGCGACTATCGCGCTTTTGTGATTGGAAACAAAGTCGTTGCTGCAATGATGAGAACAGCCCCCGAGGGAGAATTTCGCTCCAATATCCACAGAGGAGGCGAAGGCCAGTTTATCAAGCTTTCGAAACCCTACGAAAAAGCAGCCATCAAGGCCGCAAAAATATTAGGACTCCAAATTGCTGGAGTGGACCTCATGGAAAGCCATTCTGGCCCGATGATCATCGAAGTCAATAGCTCACCTGGATTTGAGGGGATCGAAAAAGTCACACGCCTCAACATTGCTCGTGCGATCATTCGGTTCATGGCTCAAGAGGCGAGGAAACGTGCGCGCACTTAGCCTTCTTCCTTCGGCGGAATAAAAATCCCATAAAAAGAGGAAATCCAAGGCTCGCTAGTGCGCCGCCTGGGTCTTTCGATTGCCTGCATCCATTTGGAGGCGGAGGGGGAGTCGACTGACTTACAATTTCGACCGTGGCATCCGAAGCCAAGTGTCCTAAGGCATCTTTGGCTTTCACCATCACCTCGCCTTCAGCCGTCGCACTCAATACTCCATCTGCTGAAACACTGGCTAGGTTTGTCGGCGAGACACTCCAACTCACAGCGCCTGATGGCTGGTAAGCACTCAGAGGATATTGCGATCCTTTTTTTAGAGTTAAATGTGAAGGCCAAATTTGGAATCCATTTCTCAACTGGTCCAAAGCTTTGTAAGCATTGAGGTCCCCTTGGGTAGAGATTTTGCTTTTATAATTACTTTTTACATCTATAGCATTTAAAATTGCATTTCTTAACTCTATGACACTGAGTCCTGGTGCTTTCGACAAAATGAGAGCCCCCACTCCTGTGACATGGGGAGTGGCCATGGATGTCCCGCTCAACTTACCCCATTTGTTGCCAGGCAGAGTGGATAAAATATTTGAACCCGGAGCGACAAGATCTACCGAAAAAATACCAAAGTTTGAAAACGAGGAAAGAGTCCCATCAGCGCTCGAGCTGGCTACGGCAATAAGTCCTAAGTCATCAAAACTTGCAGGATAGGTGGGTTGATTTTCTATATCGACCCCATTTCCAGAGGAATCGCCATTGCCCGCAGCCGCAATCACAAGCGTCCCTTTTCCGTAGGCATAGCGGATGGCGTCTAATAGTGTTTGGGAAGCATCACCACCACCCCAACTGGCATTGACCAACCTTGCGCCATGATTGGCAGCATACAAAATTGTTTTTACACCATTGCTCGTAGATCCAGATCCATTTTTATCTAAAAATCGCACGGGCATGATAGAGGTTTGAAAATTAATACCCGCTATCCCCGCAGCATTATTTCCCTGTGCACCTATGATTCCAGAGACATGAGTGCCATGTCCTGGATTAGTTACGTCTGTGGGATCATTGTCATTGTCTACAAAATCCCATCCGTGAATATCATTGGGATAATCTCCATTGGCAGGGTCTGGTTTGGGATTGGTCCAAATCTGAGTTTTTAGATCGACATGATCAAAGGTATATCCTGTGTCACTCACCGCCACAACGACCTCTTTGGATCCCTGGGATAAATCCCACGCTTGTTCTGGCTTTATTCTCTGCATTTCTTTCTGATCTGCATAGAGAGTGTCATTGGGTACGAGTGGTGACACTAAAAAAGCCTTCAATACCGCATCTTTTTCAATATAAAGAGTGCTCGAACTCAAGAGGGATTGATTGGCTTGAAACAAGTGATTGTCTTGCAAACGAGCAACATAGACATCGATGTCTTTGATGTATTCATTTAATCGAAGTCCCGAAACTTCCAATTGATTGATTGCCTGTGCAAAACTGACCCCGGGCTTAAACTTGATTAAATACGTTTTATCAGCGGAAAAACTGACACTGCAAAACATAAAAACAAACACTAAGATGAGACTTCGAAAAATTTTCATAACCTCTCCTGAATAATCTCTCCATCATATATTTATTAAATATAAATTAAAACAATTATTTCAAACTTCCGATAGTACATTGATGGGCACTCCAGTAAATGAATTTAATTATCAAGAAAAACCTCTCGACATCGAAGAAGCATTCAGACTCATCGCACAAACTCCGATTGGCAGAAGTGTATTAAAAAAATTTTTAATCCTCTATGCCACTGGAAAAATCATACTCATCGAAGCAACTCCTGAACAACTCGGCTCTTCTGCTGCCAGTTTTGTGTACGAAAAGGGAGAAAAAAAAGTTTACTACCAAAACAACCTAGAATTGGGACTTCTTGCGCCCTTACTTTTTCACGAAATTATACACAGCACCGACGAAGACTACGTCAAATCACTCCCCATTCAAGAAAAGCTCTGGATGGAATTCCTCAACAAGTCTCATGACATCCTGATGGGGGCATCCAGAAGACTTAACAAAAATCCCTTTGCAATACAAAAAACAGAGCTCAATCTTACAGAAATCGATGAAATCGAAAGACTCAAAGACTCCAGCAAGCGACATGACCAGGTCAAACTCTTTATAGCTGAACGCAAAGCCTACACTGAGCTTTACTATTTTATTAAAGAATTAAAAAACAATGTACAAAGTTATTCAGATTATATTGATAAATTAAAAGAGAAAGGCTACTGCTTTCACCGTCAAATCACTGACGAAGAAATTATCGAAGGCTACCACCTCAACCCAAAATACGTTTAAAATTAAGTTGTCACAGACTCATGCCAGTTAGACAATGAGAGCATGCTTCCTATCACTCGTTTTGTTATCGACTCCATTATGCCTCAACACCTCACCTCTCAAGCGAAAGATCTAAAACCACCGCCTTTTCTCAGCCAACCTCAATCTTGGATTCGGGCTCTGGAATATTCTAAGCTGCTCCAATGTAAACTTCCCTTTCTGATCAACCTCGATCGAGTTTCTTGGAAAAACGAGCTTCCAGAAATGATAAAAATTCAATTCGATGAACAGCTCAAAAGAGAACTTGTCCTAGGAGCGATTTTGGATCATGAGTTGGACTGCATCCTTTTTTCTCTTCTAAACGCGAAATGCCCAATCCTCTTGATCAAAGGCGTAGATTTGGCAAAAAGATTTTATCCAGAAAAAACTTGGCGGCCTCTGTCAAAAATTTATTTTTATACTTATCATGCGGATTTTTTCGAAATGATACGAGTCCTGGGCGAAGGAGGCTATGCTCTTCTCACTCCCCCCTCTAAGGACCTGACCTCATTCGAAGTGATGAAGCGTGAGGGTGGGCCTGTGATTAAATTTCAAAAGAAACTCCTCCCCCATTGGAGCGAGGAAGATCATTTTAAAATTTGGAAAAAAGCAAAAGAAAACTCCTCTCCAAGTTTACCTCAAAAACTAAAAGTCCTCCACTGTGAGGACCTCTTGCTCTATTTGATTCACGTCTTTACCATCGAACACCTCTTGGATTCCCCACTGTTACTCAATGACCTCCATTTTCTCATCGAAAGCCCAGAGTTTAAGAGCACAACAGATTGGGATCGCATTCAATGGAGTTTTGTAAAACACCATTCCATGATCTCCTATTGGTTTGTGCTTCATTTTTTGTCTCTCCATTGGGGCACACCCATTCCAAAGGAAGTTCTAAAAAACTCAGAAAAAGGTGTGGGTTTAATAAAAAAATATGGATTGAGCTATTTATCAAATCCGTATTCGTGGTTCCCTGTTCAAAATAAGCCTCTGCATTGGATTTTAGGTACCAAACGAAAACAATCTCTTGACCAGTGGACGTAAAGCTGCTACGCATTGCGTCAGACTATGGGACGACTTAAGGCAGGGGTGCTTTATCTTTATATTTTCTTTTCTTTCTTAAAATTTTCAACGGCCGCGTTTCTTAAAAAAGACACAGCCGGCTCAGGAAATTTTAAGCAAGACAGTGCGGCCCTCACTGCAATTCAAACCCCACCTGTCCATGACTCTTGTGCGCTTCTCCTTGCTAGAGACGGCATAATAGTTACTCCACGGCATTGGCAGACGATCCTTATTGGAGGCGGATTTGCAAAAGATGAGCTAGGACTTATACCCCCCTTTATTCCTGTGGGGGTTTTAGATGCCCCAGGCTCGTTTGCGGCAGCTTTAGTCAGTGGTGATTTTCCTTCAAACCCTGGAGTCGGCAGACTTGAGTCTGTTTTGCCTATTTCATTTGATCCCAACCACTTTCGAATGGGTTATGATGCAAGCACAGAATATTTAAAAAGATTAAATACTCCTGATTTAGCAAAAAAAAATAGGATCTTATTTCTTGTATTCGGAATTCCAGAGGATCCAGCCATTGGGACTCGCTTACAAGAATTATCTGACAACAACTTGATCATAGTAACAGGAATTGGAAATGGTTTTCCCATTCTCAAACCCAACGCCAACCAAGAAAGCCGTTCTGTTATTAACGTTGGAAATGCAACCTCTCTAGGCTTGATGGATCCTCACTCAGAAGAAGGCGAAGCACTCTCAATACTTGCACCCACAGGAGAAACTTTTACTTTACTCAACCGAGGTGCATCTCATCAACTCAAAGGCAGCACGATTATTTCTGCCGGCATCACCACCGCCGCGATTACAAATGCTTTGCTCATCCAAAATGACCTCACCTCAGAAGAAATAAAGGCAATGCTCAAAAACACTGCACTGCCTATTTTAGCAGCGCCTGGACTTCTCAATGCCTACAAGCTTGTCTTAGTGGCACAACAATTGAGAACCCGGATAAGAAACAATCTCCCCGCAGAGGAGAGACATGCCCTGATTTTTAATCAAAACTCAACGCTTTATGATTTTCGGCAAGCTGCTGAGACTTATTTAACAAGGGCCGAGACAGCTACAAAAACCACAGATAATTTAAGTCTTATTTTAGATCTTTACTTGAGATCTTACTTACTCCACCCAAACAAAAAAGCAAGAGTAGCCTTAGAGGCACTTTTTAAGTTCAAAGGCGAGCACGAGCTCTCGCTTTTTTTTACACTTTTAGATCCTCGTTTAAAAAAAGATGAGCATCTCAGGCTAGAAAAATTTATAGAAATTTGGAAATCAGATATCGCCACTGCCTATATCAAAAAACAACTCCTACGAGCTGCAACACAGTTAAGGATTGATATTTCTGAGATCACAAAATTGGGGCTCACCGATACCGATCTAGATGTTTTTAGCTACACGCGTATGTTGCTAAACAGATAGGCCCTCTTGGTCAGGCTACCTACCCCAACCCAATTGCCTGAATTCCCTGCTTCCAGTGCAGAAAAGTGAGCTTTGCCTCCCTATCTGGAAAATGCGAAATTTTTGGTAACGTACCCCACTCTAACGCAGATTTTAAATCAAAGTCCTGCCCCAATTCAACATGCGTCATAGGAAATAACGAATAAACAAATGCCCGACCGGCTAGTAGATTTGCTCCACCTCGCTTCAGTTTGCGTGCACTGGACCCAGTAAGCGCAAAGAGACGGTTTGATTTTTCGATATGCAAATGCACCAAGTCTAAAAGTTTAGGCGCCTTTTGCACTTCGTCAATAACAACCCACCTTATTTCTGGAGGTAATTGCGCGATAAGTTCAGTCAAGGCAGAAGGGAAGCGGTTAAATTTCTCTTCTAATTCCGGAACTAAAAGATCTATAAAATAGACTTCCTTTTCCTGAAAAAAATGGCTTAGAAAGGATGTTTTTCCAGTTCCACGCGCACCAAACAGGAAGAAACTATTTGATTTTATTGGGTTTACCAGTCTGTGGATCATACTCCATAATAGTACGCCCATTTTGGAATATGATCCACCAAATTTTTATCATGAACTTACCCGAAGTGGATCTTATCCTTGCAGGCTAGCGCACAGAAGGGATTCTGTCTTTTCATCAAGCAAATCCCACCGCATCTGACAAACCCACTTATGATCTCGCAATTCGTATTTACTGAGGCGCGCCTCAAGAGTGATTGCTTTTTTCGAAATTTCATTAAAAAAATTAAGGTAGAGTTTTGACTTGAGAGGAAACTGAGGACGCTCTTGAGTAATCATTTCGCATCCATTTTTAAAAAGACCCAGCATCTCTCCGCGTGCAAAGTTCCTACGATCAAAACAAATCATGTCAATATGTCTATCATTCATAAATCCTCTCCTATTGGTTTTGGGCAATTATTTTTGTGCAATGGTTTTCTTTCTGAGTGCTAAATATTTTTCTTTGCTCGAACAGTTATTATACAAATTTGCCTTAAATGATCCCAACTCATCTTCCCAAACCTCCTTAGCTCGATCTCCACTGGCTGGCATTTTGCCCCAATCCCACTCTCTAGCAGAATTTGCTTTGAGATTTTCTTCCTTAAACTTTCGCGCTGCCTCTTTGTAATCTGGATAGGTGTTTTGCCAAATGATGTCTTCGCTGGCTCCATTGTAGATCTCCACTTCGATGAGCTGATTATTTTCTGCAATTTCTTCTAATTCTCTGAGCATTTTCGTACTTCTATTTTTTAAATCTTTATTGACTTCAGCAATCAAGCGAGTACTAACGGTCTGATTTCGTTTTTTTTGAAAACCAAGCATGGCCCCCAGTGGTGAAGCAGCGCTCTTGACTCTTCTATAATGTTGGATCTCATTTTTTAACTGATGCAACTTGACAGAAAGTGATTTTGGCAAAAGCTCCCAAAGTGGAAGTCGAGCTCTCGCTTCTTTAATCTTAGGTTTAAGCTCTGTAATTTTTTGACTGATTCTTAATAGAGTTTCGCTTTGTTCTTTTGCTACTTGGTTTGATAGCCCTAAGCTGAGACTTTCTTCTTTGCCAATAAGATTTATTTCCTCTTGATTCGTAATAAATACAGGAGAACGAATCCACTCACTCCCCACTCTTTCAGGGATTTTATTTTTAAAATTTAGAAATTCGAGAGCTGAAATATACAATGGCGCTTGGGCTTGCTCATACCACTGGGAGAGCCATTGATAAGCGCTCTCATAGTGTTTTTTAAAAACATCCACTGCCTTTAAGGACTCAGGATACTGACAGAGCTCATTGAGTGCGATCGCCATCACCATCGGAGACTCAGGAGCAAACGTATGCCTGAGTCCTCCAGACTCTAAATTGAGTGCTGTCCCGATGGCTTCTTTATAACTTTCGTCCATCAAATAACTCCAAGCAAGTTCTGACAAGGTTTTGACAAGTTCATTGGAGCTTTTCTTGACTTGCTTGAGTTGTAATGCCGCTTGATCAAACTGCTTTTGGGCAAAATAAGCTCGCGCCAACAATAGATGTGCCTGATCATAATAAGATTCTAAAAAAGAATGGCCCTGAGAAAATCTAAAAAAATTTTCAAAAGATGCTACTGCCTTCGAATGCTGAACAAACCGAATAGAAAAAAGTCCTTGCACAAAATATTCGTAAGGATTATTTTTTTGTGCTGTCTTATTAAAAAGTAAGAGTAGTTTTTCGGCTTCTTCTTTTTTAAAGTTTTGACTAAGCCGTTCTAAAAAAAAATGGGTTAAAGCCTCGTATAATACTTCTCTTTTTTTGCTCAAAAAACCTTCTGAAAAATAGTGAAAATCTTTTTTTGTATTTTGTATATCCGAATAATTATTTAACAATAAAGGCAAATGCACGTAGACACTCTGGAGCTCACTGAATATTTTATACTTCCTTTGGATTGTATTTAAGCACTCGAGTGCTGCCATTTGGATTTCTATGATGTCTGGCTCAGGAGGATAACTCGCAAGAGTTCTAAATCCATGAAAAGCCGAATGGATCAGCCCTGCCTGAAACAATGATCTCGAAATCCAATACTCAGCCAACCCTTTATTTTGAATCGTTCTTGATTTTTTTCGCAGCGCTAAAGCATCCGAAAATCCATGTGCTGAGTTTGAAAAACCAGAAATATTTTCTTCAAATCTATTTTTCCACTCTAAACTGAGGTGCGCCCCGATTTTCCACTTCTCAAAACGAGTGCAGGCATTTTCGACATAGGTCACTTGATCAGAGCCCCTGGCTAACTCTAGAGCAAACCTAAAGACAAAAAGGAAAAGAAAAATACCTCTACTCATTGATTTCCCCCAAATAAAAAGTTAACTCCCAAAGTCACTGCATTGCTCCAATTGACTCTTTCTCCAACGACCTGTCCCAGTTTTGGAGTAATGACCTTTTCTATTATTTTTTCATTGTACCTCTGCAAGCGATAATCAATTCGAAGTGAGAAATTTTTAGACAAATAGACGTTTTGTCCCAAACCCACATAGGGCGTAAAATAAGTTCCAGACTCCGTTCCAGTCAAACCCATCCCTCCTAAAAGGTGAAAATCATAATAGATGATCGCTTTTCCGATCAGGCTTAATTTGCCATACAAAACACTGGCCGAGCCCTCGGCCCCCAAGAAATATTTTGCGGGATTATTATTTGTAGTTGCCCCCAAGGTGTCTTCGAAAGTCTTTAGTGCGGTGGATGGGCTTACAATATTTTTCCACCCTATCATTCGCACGCCAAAGTATTCGCTAAAATGAAAGCCCAAAGATCCCCCCACTATTTTTGTGTTTAAAAATGGATCTGACGAAATAATTCCACTTAACAAACCAAATTCGAGCTTATTTTCTTTAGAATAGAGCCTGTTTTGCACAACACCCATTTCGGACTCATTGCCTCTGGCCCAATATTTTTCTTTGATCATGTCGACATTTACATTTTTAGAGTCCAGCTCTGCGACTTGGATTTTATTTTCAATTTTTTCTTCTGCAAATGAAACGGCGATTGAATAAAACAAGGCAAAAAATAAATAAAAATACTTTCCCATAAACTCACCTCTCTAGCGTTTTAAAAATAAAAGGATAAGAGACCGCTACATCAATTCCACCCTTGGGAGACGGAAACTTCCAAGTCACGAGCCGCCGCAGCACACAATCATCTAATCTTGGATCTGGAAGGGTCGAAGTCTTTACCGCTGCCGTTTTTATGGAGCCCACTCCTCCAATTAAGAAGTGAATGATGAGTTTCCCCTCTAAGTCTGGTGTCTTAATCATAGCGGATTCGTAACAATACCGAATTTCACTTAAGTGCCGGTGAATGACTTCACCTACTTCGTCTTTCGTCAAACCCTCCTCAACAGCGGACCCAAAGGAGTCTACCATCACAAAAGACTTGCCCTGACCTTGAAGCTTTCCGTGCTTCCCTTTTTGATATCCAATTCCACCTCCATCTCCCATTCCCTCTCCACCTACTTGTGTAACTATAGCGAGCTTAATCTTTTGATCGCCGACGTGTGGCGAATACGTTCTATAGGCGTCAATTGGAGCATCAAAAACTTTTTGAACTGACGCTAGATGCCGACTGCTGCCCATCACAAAATCAGATTGAGCTAAAAGTTTCGTCATTCCACCCTTGAGAAGTGAACTGACAGCTGACTTTAATGCTTTTGCTCTAAAGGCTTGAACGACTTGAGTTTGAGTTTGTTTTTTGAGGGGATTGAGTTTTGCACTTCCTTTTTGGGATGGCTCTGCTGCTTCTTTTTTAATAGCGGGAGTAAAGATAATCCGTGTGTACTCTACCGGAATAATTTGATTTTTTGCCTGATACGAAATTGGGAAAAAAATAGCGATCAAACTAAATAAACACAAACTTAAAAACGAATAAAAAAGATTTTTCTTAAAACTCTGATTTAGAGTTTTTTGAGCATCGGCCGATGTTTTCGCAGAAGATATGATTTGAATATTTTTTGTGGGCTCTTCTAGTGAATTGGCCTTTCTCACTTTGACTTCAAGCTTGCCGAGATAAAAATCGGTTTCTTCATTAAAAGTAAATTCTTTGCATGAAAGCTCTGTCTGCTTGCCCACTGGAAGATCTATTTTTCTCACCCTGAGCCAGTTTTCTTTCTTTTCTAAAATCCACTGGAGAGGAAAACCAATTGGAAAAGGAAGCTCTGTATTCCAAACCATGGATTTCGAAAAATCACCGGCCTTAGTCGTCACGACACAATAGGCTGATTTCATAACGACCCCCGAGCAGATAAGAACTTGAGCTCAAACAAAGTTTCCTGAACTTCCGTTTTAAACCCCACTCTCTTTCTATAAAGATGTGGCTTGCCTCTTTTCTTATTTCTATCTGAGATTTGGCTGAGAGAATCAAGCGGCCTTTTATTGAGGCCTTCTACGAGCTCGTCTTCGAAATCAATGACTTTTTGACGAGTGGGATTTTTTGCATAAGAGAGAGGCGTCAAAGAGGACGTTGCGATGACGAGTGCAAGACTAAGCGTAAGACTAAAAAAGACGCTCAAAATCGAAGGCATGACCTAGTACCTCTAATTATTAAGTTTAATTAATATTATTAATTTATGCAAACTATTTATTTTTAGTGTAACTATACGAATTTATTGTAAAATAAATCACACCTAGACCTAGAAGCCAAAAAGAAGACCGCCAATCCCAAAGTGCCACACAACCCTGGCTCTCTTCTCTAAATTTGTCCAGTCAAGCGCGTCTGTCTAAAAGTCACTTTTTTAAATAGGGATCCATTTTCTTTGCGCCAAATACTTTCTTTGCTTCAAGCCAATTGTGGGATCGGCAGCGCACTTAACCGGCCAGTTTATTATCCCCACCCAAAGCTACTGGAATCACATGATCATACTCAAGGCCGTATTTTGCACCACATTTTCTATGAGTCATCGGATCTTCGTAGGTACAGCACCCTGCATCTCTTTTGTAAACTTGGGTTTTTATGGCTTGCGAAATGGCTTGCCTAGATTTGCTTGCATGTGCGGACTCCGCTGCGGAGTGATTTGATTTTGCGGCTGGATCTATTTTTTTAAGCACTACCTCTGCCATGAGATCAAAAAGCTCGCAATAAGTAGGATTTGGATTTTTATGTGCAATGAGTTCTCTTATCCGGTTTAATTTTTCTAGCAGTGCGTCGTCTGCGATAAACTTTATTTCTGTTTTATTTTTTGCAATGACGCGCTTTCTCTCGCTTGGGAGGATGGTTTTCTCTGGATCTAAGCTCACAGTGCACAGAAGCTTTTGGCATTCTTCTTGAGTCTTGCCTTGGATCTGGTTTAGAAGACTGATTTTTTCTTCTTGGCTAAAATCCCTTTCGCAGTGCTTTTTCTCTTTCTCAAAGAAAAACTGAAGTGAGCTCACATTGCTCAACGAGATTTTGCCTTCGTTAAGTCGTGTCTCTACTTCTTTTTTAGTTTGCTCGGGCAAAGTTCTCAAAAGTTGCATGGCTTTGATCCTGCGTGAAGCTGCTCCTGGGGTGTAGCCTAGTCTATCAATACAGTATGCAAAAAGACTCGGAAACCCTCTTTCTAGATAAAGCCTCCTGCGAGAGACCTCCTCGAGATGCCATAAAATCTGAGTGGCCAGTCTGCGCTCCTCCAAGACAAGCTTTTGAGTTTGCTCCCAGAGTTCCTGATTTGTAAGACGAGTTAAGTTCATAAAAAAATGACCTCCTGGCGAAGGTCTTATCACGTATTTTTGAGATCGATTTTTCCGCGCATATTGGGGCTATAAAGAATATAAAAACAGATCTCTATGAGGAGAACAAAATACAAAACGTAGCTCCTTCTTAGCCCCTCTCTGCGTGTTTAAATAGGCTTTAAGAGCGATTGTAAAAAAATATCAAGCGAGACATTTTTTTATTCGAAATGGTGTCAATAAAAATCGACATGACCAAAACAGTTTTGTTTAACTCAATATTTTATACAAAAATGCCTTATTTTCTCAGCTAAAAAACTCTAATCTCCATAGATAGGTCTCACTCGTACCTCGCCACTCAATTGTGAGTGGTTGAACTACTTAGGATAACTGGCCCCCTATGACCGTGATACCAACAGAATTGTGATCCTAGGATGAATTTTTGACACTTCTTAAGTTGACAGTCATCGACACTCATACTAAACGCTAACCATGAATAAATCCTTCTTTCGTATTTTTGTTTGTTTTCTCCTCCTGTTTTCGCCACTTGCACTTGCCGAAACTATGCCTGAATTGACTCTTGAGTCTGCCCAAAGAATAGCCGCTAAAGCCACGGCCTATGCCAAGAAAAAGAACTGGAATCTCTCAATTGCAATCGTGAACAGCGAGGGAAACCTGTTGTATTTCCAACGTGATGAGCACGCCTATTCTGGTAGCATCGATTCAGCTGTTCAAAAGGCAAGGTCTGCTAACGCATTTCAGCGCCCCACAAGTGCCTTTGTAGAAGCAATCAAACAAGGAAAAATAGGGATTGTTACCGGCAAGGATATCATTGCGATCGAAGGCGGAATACCAATTGTTCTAGGGGGGAAACACGTAGGATCCATCGGTATAAGTGGAGCAAAAGCTGTCGAAGATGAGGAGTGCGCTAAAGTAGCGCTCGAATAACACTCCTTTAATTCCCAGACCACTCTCAAAATTGCATCACCACACAAAATCTTGGGATCAAAGTGCACTGCCAGCGCGAGAAGTAAGGATTTGATTTAGTTTTCCGAGACTCATAAATTCACCCGTGTGATTAGGCTGAAG
>CAZBEI010000082.1:0-19806 GCA_964490895.1 uncultured Bdellovibrio sp.
GGGCCTTCTTCGCCCAAGTCAAACAATCTCTTCTGGTGCTTTCATTCCCTTAAAAGAAAAATAAAGAAGCACATCATAAGAAATTTTAAGCAGCGCCCCAATCAACAACGGTAAAGCCAAAGACATTTTTTGCATAAAAAATCCGGCAAAAACTGGAGCAAAAGCCCAACCTGCCATTCGCACCAGGTGCGTCACCCCTGAAACAAAAATGCGCTCATGGGGTTTTGTCACTGCCATGACATAGGACTGACGCGTCGGAACATCCATCTCGACAAGAGATTCTCTGAGTAAAAATAAAACCACCGCAACTTGGAAATTTGGAGCGACAATAACCGTCATCAAAAGCAGACCCGCAGGAATATGTGTAAACACCATTGTGTTCACAAGTCCTATATGTCGAGCTAAAAAAGCTGCCCCTAAATGAGAAAACGCATTGAGCACCCGAGTACAGAAAAATAAAATTCCTATTGTACTTGCCGGCACTCCAAATCGCTCAAAAAAATAAAAAGCCAAGAGCGCAGAAGTGAGAAATCCTCCAGCCACGCTGTCCATTGCAAAAAGAGCTGAAATTTTGAATAAAATTTTCTTACTCTCCTCTGATATTTTTATTTTGAACTTATTTTTTTTTTCGACCGAAATCGAGAGACTTTGATAGAGGATGGCTACTGCACCCATCAATAGAGCATAAAAAGAAACCGAAAGCTGATAAGACAAAATCCCAGGTTTATAATAGGTCTGAAAAAAATAGGCCTGAAAAAAATAGGAAAGAAGGGTGGGTAACCCTGCCAAAAGAGCTCCCATAGCATGCCCAGCATCTTGCGCAACACTGTACCAAGCAAATACTTTTGTGCGATCTTGGTCGGTTGTCATCGCAGGTAAAAGAGCCGTTTCTATTACTAATGAGGCGCCTCGGTCTTTTCCCATTCCATTGACCATCCCTAGAGCTGCAGCACATAAAATCCAAGAATATTGATGGGTCCACGCCATCCAAAGCCCGCCTATAGAGCTCATCAAGGCAATCAAAGACAAGAATCTCCTCTGATTAAAATAAGAAGAAAAAAATGTGGCCACTGCCGTCATGAGAGCGGCAGAGCCAAGTCCTACACTGATTACCACTCCTGTCTGTGTAGAATCAAAATGAATTTCATAAAGATAGATGGCAAGCAAAACTCCAATCATCCCCGTTGCTACAGCTCTCAAAAATGCAATGAGGTAGATCTTTCTGAGATCTGTCATTTGAGTAGAAATAACCCTGTTTGTTTCTCTGGCTTTTGAGCTCGTGCATAAAGAAGGGTTCCTCCCACCACAGCTAAAGGCAAACAAAAGCTAGATAAAATAGGCACGGCAAATAAAAAAGAAAAAACAAATCCAAAGCCGAGACTGGAGTAAAAATGTTTCCCGAGAAAACGCAGTCCTTGAAATATTTTCTCTCCACGCCTGGTCTGTGGATAGCTCACGTATTGAAATGTGATCAGTAGAAATGCAAAAATAAAAGAGACCAAATTTAAAATGGGAATCCATGAAAATAAAATAGCAAAGAGAGTAGCTAGTGTTGCTGCCCCAGTTTTAGCTAGATCAATTCCAATAAGCCCTAGCTTTTCTTTCCAAGACAAAGCACGCGTAGACCTGAGCGGGGGCTCGCTCCATCTCTCTGTTTTCTCTGCCAAAAAATCATTAAAGGGAGAGGAAGTCATACTCGAAACTAACGAAAAAGACAGAGCGCTCACAAGAAAAAGAAGGATCTTACTGACCCCTAAAACACTCCAAGCGACCCATCCGTTCGGGTCCCAACCCCAGAGCTTGAAATATTCAAGAAGCCCTTCTTTTGCCAAACCTTGTAATTTGCTGAGAATAAAAACGTATAAGACGAGCGTGATTCCAACAGGAAGAACACTTAAGAAGACTAAAGAAGGTTTGGAATAAATAAGCTTTGCAGCTCGCCAAGGCAAAGTAAAACCATAAAGGAAAGATCGAAAACGTGGGAAAAACCAAGCAGGGGCTTGCATAAAACTAAAACCCAAGAAAGGCTCGAGTGGCCATCAGTAAAATGAGTCTCCACCGAAAAGGATAGAGTTTAATTTGGCCACTTCGAATAGAAAGTGCAATTTTTTTCCAGGGTTCTTTTGAGTTTTCAAAAGTCTCCCACTCTTTGAAGGTCAGACTCACCCCCTGAAACGGGACCAGGTATCTTTCTGATAAATATTTGACAACAGCGGGGGTATCTTTGTATCTGTCTTGACTGAGTGAGCTCAAATCAGGCTCTTGAAAATGTGTAATCTTGTCTCTTTTCATGACGATGGCAAAATCTTTTTGTTTCAAGTCTGTGAATCTGAAAAAAACTCCATACGAGGAGGGTAAGAGCTTTCCCCACCAACCCTCCACACATTCTAAAAAAAAATGTTTCGAGAAAAAACTTCCTTTCACTTGTGACTGCAAATACTCCAGTTGGTCATAATAATTTGGAAATTGTGTAGATTTTTCCAACCATTGATCAACTTTTTTATTTTCTAAAAACAAAAGCTGTCGAAATTTAGAATCTTCACTAATTTCTTTTTCAGTTTTTCCAATCCATTCAAGCAAGCTTTCATTTTCTGCAAAAGCACTCTTTACGCACTCCCCTTCTTTTAATAAAAAAATAGGTTTCGAAGCTAATTCAGGATGCTCTGATGTTGATTTTTTTTGGGGATAAAAGAGAGCCTGAAATTTTCTCCAATCAAAATCTAATTCCATGGAGAATGTGCCTCCCCTTCCTTTTGAAGGTAGCCTGGAAACTCATTTTTAGCCAAACTGTCCGGATGTTTTTTTAATAAATCAGCACTTTGAGCGGCATAACTCCGCTCTTCTTCGAGGTGTTCAAGGCCTTCTACTAAAATTGGCAAAACCCCACAACTCGGAATACTGAATTCAAAACGAGGGGTGCTGTCACTCAAGCGAGTGCGACTTGAAAAATCTGAAATACTCACTTCGCGCTGAAATAATAGGTGTGTGTCTAAACTTTTAGGGTGATCATTTAAAATAAACAACCCCATCGCACCTTCACCGTATCGGAGAGAGATCACCTCGAGTCTCCCATCACCCAAATGGCAATAGCTCTTGAGATCAGCAAGCGACAGCAATGAACTCACAAAATTTTTGTACGCTTTGAGGGATTCCCTCTGTGTCATTGCCCCCTCAGGGAAATCATAGACAATGATCTTTCCTTCTTTTTGAAAGTGCAAACTATAATTTAAACCCAAATTAAATTCGATCTGACGCCCTTGAGACAGGGTGCTTTCCAAATTTTCTCGAGCTTGGGTCGAATAGAGCGGGCTTTTTGGCAAAACCAAAATCCTTCCTGACTGTGCCCAATCAATGAGGGTTTCGAGTGTTTTATGAGTAAAAATCATGTTCGGATCTACCATGAGTAAAGTACATTCTGGAAAATTTTTCAGGGCATCTAATTGTGAAATCACACGGACTTCAGTATTCAAAGTTTGTGTCAGTTCTGAAAAAAGTACATTCGAAACAGACCAAAGATTTGGAGTTAGATAAAGCACACGCGTTTTCAACGACAACTGCCCACCTGAAATCATTTTAGACAAATTTTCGGCTCTCAAACGAAATGCAGGAGAAAGTGCAAACCACTCTTGTTCGTCGACCAAAAGGCCTCCTCCCATTCCTCCCATGAGTAAAAGTGATTTTAAAATTAAAAACTGTTTTTCGGAATCAGACAACGTTCGAAATCCACCCAGCCCGCTCCAATGGACAAAGGAGGGCACATCGCACTCTCCTACTTTTGTTTTTCGAAGCGCCATTTGGGTCACCGCAGCCGAAAAAAGTTTAAAATCGCCTTTAGAACCGGTCAGCATCTGAAAAAAATGGGCATAGGCAAAGCCGGGATCTGCCTCAGGAGTAAAGAGTTCAACTTGATTCACCCGAACCGGAAGTGCTTTTCTTTTTAAGGATTGTGCCGAACGAATTCTAAAAACCTGCTCTGCTTGTTGCAAAAATAAATCAAAATTGATGGTGTCAAGAGATTTTGTTTTCCAGCGCTGATTGGAGGTTTGCGAATTGTCTAAAAATTCTTTTTGCGAATAAAATAAATCCAGATGTTCTCTAAAAGCCACGAGCGCATGATTTGAGAAATCACCAACCCTGGCCTGAAAAATTTGAGGAAAAGCTTCTTTTGGATGTCGATTGTATTTCCAGTAACTTCCGGTCAAAACAATTTTCACCCCTTCAAGAAGCCGGGGTTGGTTTTTAGCATAATCAGACAAAAGACTATCGATCCTGGCTAAATAATTGTGATAACGTTTCAAAAAGGTGGGCGAAAAAAGCGAAGGCAAACAAAAACTATGGGGTGGCAAGTGCGTGGCAAAAGAAGTTCCAAAAACATTTTGAGCCAAATTTCCAGGTTCAGAAACTAAATCTTTGGGCAGCCCAGAGTTTGGATAATAAACCCCCACCTCTGGCGTAAGGATGAGAGAAACCTTCATTTTGCGATCACTCAAAGCCTGGAGGTATTTTGTCAACGAGTGTGAAATGTCAGATTCGAGCGCTTGCCACGGAATAAAACTGGCAACATGTGTCACGCCTTGACGCAAAAGCTCGTCTAACTTTGAACCAAAGAGGGAAGGTTTCACTTCCCAGTAATTGACGAGAAGTTGAATCGGATAAGGATTTACATCTCTTACCAACATGTTATGAGTATTGCATGGAGTCCTAAAGGAGTCACTACTATGTGGTATTTTTCTGACGAGCAAAAAATGCTTCGAGATACAGTGCGTCAATTTGCAAAATCACAGCTCGCTCCTAAAATTGACAAATTAGACGCAGAAGAAGGCTTTAATCGAGAAGCTTTTTATAAAATGGGAGAACTCGGCCTACATGGAGTTTTAGTTTCAGAAAAAGATGGGGGAGCAGGGCTTGACACCGTTTCTGCAACCCTTGTAGGTGAGGAGTTAGGCGCAGAAGATGCCTCTACCGCACTCTCTTCGTTGGCCCACTCCATTCTATGTATCCATCAAATTGCAAGAAACGGGACCCCGGAACAAAAAGAAAAATACCTTCCGAAGCTTTTGTCTGGCGAATGGATTGGTGGGATGGGGATGACAGAACCAGGCTCTGGTTCGGACGCCTTAGGGATGCAAACAAAAGCACGAAAAGAAGGGTCCTTCTACATTCTCGATGGCTCGAAAACTTTTATTACCAATGGACCTGTGGGCGATATCTTTTATGTTTATGCAAAAACAGGAGATAGCAAGCATGCTATCTCAACTTTTATTATAGAAAAAGGAACGCCTGGTTTTAGCACTGGGAAAAAATTTTCTAAAATGGGGATGCGCGCTTCACCTACGGGCGAACTTGTTTTTTCAAATTGTAAAGTCTCTGAAAAAAACAGAGTGGGAGCAGAGGGCGACAGCGTCAAAATGCTCATGCGAAACTTGGATATCGAGCGCATTACCATTTCTGGAATTTCGTTAGGCCTTGCTCGTGCTTCGATAGAAGTGGCCACTCGTTATGCTCAAGAAAGAAAACAATTTGGAAAACACATTGGGTCTTTTCAGCAAATTCAAGAACGCCTCACAGAAGCCTCAGCATGGTTCGAAGCGTGTCGTGCACTCACCTATACCGCAGCAAAGATGTGGGACCTTGGCTTAATGAAAGAAAAAGAAGCTTCTATGATGGCTGCAAAAGCAAAACTCCAAACAAGCCAAATGGCCACCCAAGTGGCTCTGGACGCCATTCAAATCCTGGGAGGCTATGGCTATATCCGAGAATTTCCAGTGGAGCGCTATATGAGAGACGCAAAGCTGATGGAAATCGGTGCAGGCACAAACGAGGTCTTGCGCATTATTATTGCAAAGCAAATGCTCGGTGAAGCAGCGGAGAGTTAGCTACTAAAATCTCATTCAGGACCCGGAGCCTTCAAATATTCCTAAGGAGTTGACATTGAATACATCTTAAACGCCCTGTGAGGTCTTTGTAGAGGTCGACTTTCCAGCCTTGATCTAAGAATAGTTTTTTTATCTTAAATGCTCGTTCATGCGGGATTTCTAAAAAAAGAACCCCCTCTTTTTTTAAAACTTTGAATGCCCCCACCGCAGTTTCTTGGTAAAATTGGAGCGGATCCCCAGAGGCAGGAAAAAGAGCTCGCTTGGGCTCATGCTCTGATACCTCATCTTGAATTTCGTCTCCAGGGCTTAAGTAGGGGGGGTTAGAAATCAGAAAGTCCGCTTTTGGGTACCCCTGCTTTTTCTGAAATGGATTTAAAATTCCAGTATTAGCTTGAGTTTTAATGATTTGAAGTCGATTGCAGTTTTTACCTAAAATTTTCCTCGCATTTTTCTGAGCGATCAAAACACCTCCGCTAGAAACTTCTGTCGCTTGCATTTTTAAGCATGGGAAAGCGGTGAGCAACTCAATCGAAATCACTCCACTTCCTATACCTACTTCGAATCCTAATAATTTTGTTTTCTTCCATTCCTTAATTTCTCGGATAGCTCTATCCACTAAAACTTCTGTCTCGGGCCTCGGGATCAGAACAAAAGGATTGACTTCATACTCATGGTCTAAAAATGTCTGTGCACCCGTGATGTATTGAAGAGGAATGCCTTTTGCTCTCTTCCGAACATTTTCTAAAATAAACTGTACAGCTCTATCAGAAAGAAATTTCTTACATTTTGCATAAAGCTCCATGCGAGTGAGCTTTTGTTGGAAAAATTTCTGATAGGCAAAAGAGACGATTTGTTCCGCCTCGTGAGAAGGGATTGTTTTCTTTAACTCTTGAAAGAGACTCCCCAGTGATTTTTTGTTTTTTCCCATCCGTTGGCTACTCCGCCGTTGTAGTGGTAGAACTACCATATTGGCTCCTCTTTATCCCATGAAAACCTCTAGGCAAATCATTTCGTTTTAAAAGTGCACAAATCCAAAAATTTTTGTATAAATTACAAATGAGCACTCAAATTTTTGATCTGATTGTGATTGGTGGTGGGCCTGCAGGGTATGTTGCGGCGATCAGGGCGGCGCAATTGGGCATGAAAGTGGCTTGCATCGAAAAAAGAAAAGCGCTAGGGGGGACTTGTCTCAATGTCGGGTGTATTCCCTCTAAAGCATTATTAGATTCGAGCGAACACTTTTATCATGCAAAGCACAAACTCCAAAAACATGGTGTGATTGTTGATGGAGTCAGATTAGACCTCCCGCAGATGCTCAAACGAAAAGACACGCTTGTGAGACAACTCACCCAAGGTATTTCGGGGCTTTTCAAAAAAAACAAAATAGAATCTATTGTGGGACATGGACAGATTTTGGGCATTGAGGGCGACACCAAGATTGTCGAAGTCGAAACCGAGTCTGGTGAAAAAAATCTCTATTCTGCACCTCATGTTTTATTGGCCACAGGGAGCGAGCCGTCGAGTCTTCCTTTTTTGCCCTTTGATGGAAAAAAAGTGGTGAGTTCTACAGAAGCTTTGGAGCTCAAAGAAGTGCCAAAGCATTTGGTCGTAATCGGTGGTGGGGTGATTGGTTTAGAGATGGGTTCTGTTTGGCTCAGGCTAGGCTCTAAAGTGACGGTGGTCGAATTTTTGGATCATATTATTGCTGGCGGCGACAGGCAAATGGGAACGGAACTTCAAAAGGTATTGGCTAAACAGGGTTTTGAGTTTCGACTTTCGAGCAAGTGCCTGGGAGCAAGTCAAAAAGGTGGGTGGCTTGTGGTGGAGGCCGAAGATTTAGCCACTCACAATAAGTTTACGCTTGAGGCTGATGTCGTGTTAGTGGCCACAGGTCGGAGGCCTTATACAGAAGGTTTGGGTTTAGAGAAAGTGGGAATTAAAACAGACAAGGGTGGGCGTGTTGAAGTAAACGAGCATTATCAAACTGCGGTGCCCGGAGTTTTTGCAGTAGGTGATATTATTTCTGGTCCTATGCTTGCGCACAAAGCGGAAGAAGAAGGCATTGCAGCCGTAGAAATAATGGCGGGTCTTTCTGGCCACGTCAATTATCTTGCCATCCCCAATGTCATTTATACTTGGCCAGAGCTTGCGTCGGTTGGGTTTACAGAAGAAGAAGTCAAAGAAAAGGGACTCGCCTATAATTTAGGAGTTTTCCCTTTTATGGCAAATGGGCGAGCCAAAGCTATGGAAGAAGCAGATGGTTTCGTAAAAATCATTGCAGATTCTCATACCGATCAGGTACTGGGTGTGCATATTTTAGGTCCACGGGCGAGCGACATGATTGCTGAAGCTGTGGCTGTCATGGAATTTGGAGGAAGCGCAGAAGACATCGCCCGCACTTGCCATGCTCATCCGAGCTTAAGTGAAGTTGTCAAAGAAGCTGCTCTGGCGGTTGACCACCGGCAAATACACTTGTAAAGATTCGTCTGTAAAAGCCAACAAAAAAGTTGACTCAGCGCATTTTTTGTTTAATACCCACTTAGGACTTTAAGGAGGCAACATGGGAAAAATAAATTTATTCTGTTTTATTCTATCTGTCTTTTTTTTGGCAGGTTGTGAAAATAAAACAACCCCAAAGGGTGTTGTGGCTGCAGCGGCTGAGTATGCGCAAAAAGACGAGCTCGATGATTTTCGGTCTGTTCTTATAGGTAAAGCACTCAAAAATTTTGGCACAGTGGGAGCGATGAGAAATTTTGTCGACAAGCTTTCTCGTTATTCTAAGTTTGACTTAGAAGAAAAAAACCACGTGCATACAGCCATAAATTGGAGTAAATCTATTGACACTTATGAGTTAAGTGCCACAGCTGTGCTTTCAGACAAGGAAGTGCTCTTGGGTACACTCCATGTTGTGTGTTATAGTGAAAAAAAGAGAGAGCGATTTGGAAAAGGGTCGACTGTACCGAGGCCAAACACAAAGTGTTTTATTGCTGATATTCTTTTGTCTGGGGTGTAACTTACCCGGAAAGATGGAAAATAAAAATCAGCTTGCCACTGAAAAAAATCCTTATTTAAGGCAGCATGCCCACAATCCAATCTGGTGGCAGAGTTGGGGAGAAAATGCCTTAGCTCAGGCCAAAAAAGAAAATAAACTCATATTCCTATCGATTGGATACTCCGCTTGTCATTGGTGCCATGTGATGGAAAAAGAGGCTTTTTCGGACCAAGCTATTGCTCAGTCATTGAATCAAAATTTTATTTCTATCAAAGTTGACCGAGAAGAACGTCCTGACATTGATGCGATCTACATGGATGCGGTGCAGGCCATGACAGGTTCTGGGGGCTGGCCGCTTAATGTTTTTCTGACTCCCGATCGGGTCCCTTTTTTTGGGGGAACTTATTTTCCAAAAGAGCATTTTACGGGAGTTTTAAGGCAAATTGCTGAAGTGTGGAAATCAAATCCTCTCAAAATCAAAGAGAGCTCAGATCAGATTGGAAAATGGTTGAGTGCGGAAAAACACGAGGTTTTGGGTGTAAAACTGACAACCGATATTTTTAGCGTTTTTCTAAAGAATTTTGAGCAAAGTTTTGACGCCGAGCATGGTGGTAAAATGGGACACCCCAAATTTGTTCCTTCCTACGAGCTCCGTGTTTTACTGAGGATCTACCGCAGAACGGGCAATGAAAAAGTGCTCCATTTTGTGACAAAGACATTGGACGAAATTGCACACGGGGGAATTTATGACCACTTAGGAGGTGGGTTTCATCGCTACTCTACAGACGAAAAATGGCTCATCCCCCATTTCGAAAAAATGCTCTATGACCAAGCAGCTTTTGCCAGAGCCTATACCGAAGCTTTCGAAGTCACACACAATCCCGAATATGCAAAAGTCCTTCGAGAAATTTTAGATTATGTTTTGAGAGATCTGACATCTCCCGAAGGGGCTTTCTATTCTGCCGAAGATGCAGACAGTGAGGGAGCAGAGGGAAAATTTTATGTCTGGAGTGACACAGAGTTAAAAAAAATCCTCACTCAAACGCAGTACACAGAGTTGGTAAAAGCCTATGGAGTGAGTGCTCACGGAAACTTCGAAGGGGCATTAAATAATTTAAACTTACAGGCAGGCTTTTCGAGAGCGGGGAGAACGCCCACCCTTCAGTCCACACTGGACGTATTGTTTAAAACCCGTTCAAAGCGAGTTCGACCTTTTCGGGATGAAAAAATATTGACCTCCTGGAATGGCCTGATGATTGCGGTATTGGCTGAGGGCGCAAGAGTTTTAGATGAGCCCAAGTATGCAGATGCGGCAGTAAAGGCAGCTGATTTTATTTTGTCCAAAGGGCATTCGTCCAAGGGGCTTTTACATCGATGGTTTGAGGGAGATGCTCAGTATGGTGCCCACGCTGAAGACTATGCTTTTTTTATCGACGGGCTCATTTCCGTTTATCAAATGATAGAGACAAGTCACGCTGGCGAAAAATATGCTCTAGAAGCAATGCGATTGCAAAATGAGCAAAATAAATTATTTCAGGATCATTCTAAGGCAGCGCAGGGAACTTTTTTTGACACTTCTGGAAAAGACCTTTCTCTCATCAGGAGGAGTCGAAATTTTCAAGACTCTGTAATGCCCTCGGCAAATTCTGTCAGTTTGCTTAATCTTTTAAGACTTGGTGCTTTGTTTTTAGATGAAAAAATTTTACACCAAGCCCATCAGTTGATTCTTTCTTATCCGAAACTAGTTCAATCTCGCCCGACTTATTTCTCTCAAATGATGATGGGATTAGACTATGCGCTCGATCGATCTCGTGAGATCGCTATTGTGAGCGATGTCCCTTTTTCTGAAACTAAAAAATTTGTAAAAGAAGTGGTGGCAGGATTTCATCCAAACCGTGTGATTGCAGTAGGATATTCCAAAGGGAGCTCCATCCCCCTTTTGAAAAATAGAACGACAAAATCAGCCCAATCTACGGCTTATGTCTGCTATGGGAGAGTCTGCCAACTTCCCACCGAGGACCCCAAAAAGGCTCATAAACTCGCTTCTCAAGTAGATCGATATGTGATTAAGTAATGAGCATGAGAAAAATCAGGTGGATTGTGTTGACAGGTTTATTTTTTTCTTTTAGTGCGTTTTCCGACTGGGAGGGAAACTTTGATGTGGTAGCCACTGGGCCAAAGTCAATCCAAAAGGTAAGTGGCCTTATGCGGATGAAAAAAGACAAGGTCAGACTTGACACCACGACTCCCGCGGTGGCTTCAACACTGGTAAATTTGACAACCCACAAAGCGTGGACTCTTTTGACTGCTCAGAAAATGTCCATGGAGGTCAATCTTTCTCAAATTGAACCTTATACCCCTCTGTGCCCAGCTCATGAAATTGAGTCTTGTTTAAAGAAAAAGAACTTTAAAAAGGTGGGCTCAGAAAAAATTGAAAACCACATGTGCTCTATTTACGAATCTGAAATCCAGAAAAATGAAAAGAAAATCACAGTCAAACTCTGGCGCCCAGAAGATTTGAAAGAAGTTCCAGCCCTTAAGTCCGTTGTGATGGATGACTCTGGCTCAAAAACTGAGACACTCTTTTCGAATGTAAAAATGGTCGCTCAGGCAGATCGGTACTTTACAGTCCCCAAAGATTACCGGGCCATGGGAAATCCGCAGGATCTTTTGAAAGGCTTGGGCTTTAAGATGCCCGCCGGGATCAAAATTCCAGGACAATAGAAATCTATTTCGTTACTAACAGATCCAGCAAAATTTCTCGCACGTTGCCCAAGTTGTTTTTATCTAATTCGGCGATGGCATCTTGGGCTTTGAGTTTGACCCAGTTAGGATAGTGAGAAGTGAGTTCCATTTTTCGGCCTTTAGAGCCCAGGCAGCTTCTCAATTGATCAAAGTTCTTGAATTTATTTTCTAAGCAGTAAGTGAGTTCTTCTGATGGATAAAAACGATATTGAATCGTTTCTAAACAGGCGATTGTGTCTTCGGGTTTAAAGCCCATGTAAGCATCGCAGACCCCAACGGCAAGTTTGTCGAAGGTGTCTTGAAATTTCGCAAGTTCCATACATCTTACATAAACCGGCATTGTGCCAGCGTGCTCAAATTTATTGCAGACTGAATCAATCACGGTTGCTTTGAGCTTATATTGGTCAGCATAAGAAAAATTAAAAGTCCCCATAGTCAGCACACTCAAAATAAAATACTTCATGTTATTTCCCTCCTTTAAGTCCCAGACAAAGGTGTGTTTATATGAGCTTGTGCGGTTGGTCAAACGTAAAATGACACTTGCCTTAGTGTTTCTTATTTCAGTCCATAACATACTGTAATTAATTGGTATTTTAAATTATTTGCTTTTATTAATAATATTAAATATAATTAACAATAAGGAGTCTGTATGAGTTTCTCATTTCAATCCAGTAAAGCCCTTAAAACAGAAGCAGAGCTGCTCTTTGCGAGTTTGTTCCTCGTCGTGGGTCTCATCGGAATTTTGAGTCTTGGGGGCTGCAAAAAAAAGACGGTTCATGAAAAAAGTACATTGAGATTAAATTTGGAAAAAAACTCAATAAATCCTATAGGCCAACAAAATGCAAAGCCGAGTTTGCAAATCAATCCGGCAGAAGAACTTAAAAAAGAAGAACTTAAAAAACAAAAGCCTCCTCAAAAAACCTGTTTTACTTTTGCTTTTCATCACAAACCTGTTCCTTCGCACAACAGTGATGATATTTGCACTGAGCACGGTAATCTCATTCGGCTCGGCCATGCCCATATTCATGAAAAGTCTCTGTGTGTTCGAGTCGATGGAACACCTGTTTCCTATCAGATTTTGCACTCTCGAAAAAAAGAGCTAGAAGTCTTGGTGGGCCCTTTTGCGGGCCCAAAATCCATCATCACTGCGCGGTATTGTTTGAAGGGCTCCATTCAAGAAGAATGCAAAATTCCAAAAGATCATTTCATGGAAGCCATGGGCCTCTCAGCTGATGGGGCTACCCATGAGGTTATCCAAGATGACAAGGCCACTTTGGGTATGGACTCCGATATCGAACGAGAGCTCTCGTTTTCAGCCGTGCAAGAAGCATTTGCAGATTGGATGCAAGACAAGAGAGAAGAAATCTGAGGACTTATGGTGGGAAAAAATATAACTCTCGGGTGGGTCTGTTTTGTGTGTTCGAATTGTACAGGCCAACTCCCAGGTTCTTTTCGCCTTGCGCAGCAAGAGCAAACTTTTAGTGCTCAGCAAGACATTAATACTAAAATTGATCTCCTTTGGGTGGTTGATAATTCCGCGAGTATGGATGTCTCTCAACAAAAACTCAGAAATGGATTTTCAGGATTTGCGCAAAAATACATGCAACCGACGTGGGACATTCGCGTCGCAGTGATCACAACTGATATTTATTTGGCTCATAAGAGTTTTTTTAATTATCTCAACAAAATGATTCCTAAAACACCAGGGTGGAAATCCACATACATTGGCTCTCGTTTAGGAACATTTGTGAACCCCAGTTGGAATCCAGATTTTGTGAATTTGGTAACAGGCGCTTTTGATGCAGGAGTTCTCTATGGTGAACTTGTCCCTGTCTGGAATCAAAATTATGCGAAGCTTTTGCCAAGTTTACATGACGGTCCCATTCCCGCTCTTTGCTCGGAGCTCATGCCTTATTTTTTAAAAGGTCCTACTCAATGTGCAACTCGCGATGATCAAACAAAAACAACCGGTGCGGAGAAATGCATTTCGCCTGATGCAAGCAAAGGGGAAAGTAGCGTCGTAGAATGCGTGAATACAGTTGAAAACAACACGATCCATTCTGGAAGAGCTATTATTTCAACTCTGCCACCCAAGGGGACTCCCGCAGATCTAGCTTGGAGTACACAGCTGATCAGAGATTTTATGATCAATGTGAGCACGGGGAGCGCAGGGCATGGATCAGAGAGAGGTTTGGGTTCTGTGCTGCAGTTGTTAGAAGATAATGAGCATACAGATACTGCTTTTTTTAGAAAAGATTCGCTGAGAGGAATTATTTTTGTCTCAGATGAGGAAGACCAAACGCAAGAAATTCCAGACTCTCCAGATTCTGATTTTTCTCCACAGACATACTATAAATGTGATCAAGCTTCTTTAGAGAACATGAATCCTAGTGTTTCTGTCAGTGGTAATAATGGGTATTGTTGTTCTGATCTAAATAAAAATTGTACTTATGGAAGCAGGGGTACCTCATGCCCTGTCAAAACGGTTGATGGTTTTAGCTACCGACTGAGCATCTGCGCAGATGAGACAAAGCTTATTGCAGTCTCAGAGGTGAAAACAAAAATAGACGATTTTTTTAAATCTCTCGATGGTTCTGGCAGTAGTGATCCAAGTTATTTTGTTATATCCATTGTACCTTCGACCTCCCAGGCAATTCAGGAAATGCAGCAATCTCGAGATCTGGACGATCAAAAAGTGGGTGCTCTAAAAAGTATAGCGGTCGATCGAGGGGATCGCTACATCCAGCTTGGAAACTTAGTCGGAAACAATTCCTTGTCCATGAATATTGCAGAAGAAAATTATTCCGTTCTTTTAGATGAAATTGGAAAAACAATCATAGAAAAAAAGAGCACTTTTACTTTAGGGAGAGCTCCCACGAGTGTCGAAGATATGATTGTAAAAATACTCCACGAAGATGGAACTACAACAGTGATCGGGTCTGACAAATTTATAATCAAAGTAAAATCCCTTGTGATTTCTGATCAAGCGCTTGTTTTGTCATTCAAGTCGACTGATAAAATTAGCATTAACTACCAACCTAAAACGATCTTTTAAAAAGGAGAACTATTTATGATGGCTTTATTCGAAGTGATGAAAACTGGTTTTTGGCATATTTTCCCTATTTTGCTGGCGGGAACATTTGCTTTGGCTATTATTATAGAACGCTTTCGAGCGCTTTTTAAATTATATCCGCTCAAAGATACACAAGGGTTTTTTGATAAAATCACAGACCTTATTTTACTGGGTAAAATCGGAGAGGCCATTACCCTTTGTGATCGGTACCCGCTTAAGCCCACGGCGTGTGTAACTAAACAGGCATTATTGAGAGCACACCAACCTGAAAACCTTATAGAACATGGAGTCGAGCTCGCCGTGGGAGAGTCCACTCTTGGGATTCAAAAAAGAACTTCGTTTCTAGCTACCATTGCAAATGTGGCCACTCTCTTGGGGCTTTTTGGAACAATCGCTGGGCTCATTCATTCTTTCGAAGCAGTCGGCCACGCTGATCCTCAACAAAAAGCTGCTCTTTTAGCGGCTGGTATCTCCACAGCAATGAATGCAACACTGCTGGGGCTAGCTGTGGCTATTCCATGCATGATTGCGTTTAGTTTTTTGATGAACAAAACCAACCGTCTCATGAGTGAAGTCGATCAATCAGCATCCCGTATTTTAGATATTTTAAAACAACGTTATTATGCTGCAGAGTCAGAAGTTTTAAATCCGAGGGTGAGCCATTTGCAAGATGATGATGATCACACTGAGATTTTAGAGGTGGCTGCCCATTCGCATAAAACAAAATCAAATACTTTAAGGAGGGCTGCGTAACAATGAATATTTCACATGAAAATTTTAAGAAAGGAAGATTTCATAGCCAGGACTTTGACCTCAATCTGGCTTCGATTATTGATTGTCTTACTGTACTGATTACTTTTACATTGGCTTCGGCTTCGTTTTTATCCATCGGGATTTTGGATGCTGGCGTTTCCTCAGCTGGAGAAGAAGCGAAAAGCGAAATTCCTCCTGAAATCAATCTCAGCATTGAACTCAAGCAAGATCAAAGAATAGAACTCAAAATACAAGGAAAAGTAAATAAAACAGACACCCTTTCTTTCGAAAAATTAACGCCTTATCTAAAAGAGCTCAAAGCCAGATGGCCTTCTCTTCAGTCTGCGACTCTTTTAGCCCAAAATCGAGTGGAGTATAAAGAAGTCATCAAAACAATGGAAGAGCTTAAGAAATCCTTACCCCTTGTTTTGCTAGGAGGATTTTAGATCATGAAAAGAAAATTTTTGCACAGACGAATGGAAGGCGAAGAAATGAGTTTACAGATCACATCCATGGCGGATGTTTTTATTATTTTACTGGTTTTTTTGTTAAAAAGTTATGCAGGAGGGATTGTCAATATCCAACCCTCGCAAGGCACGAAATTGCCCCAGGCTTTTGCAGCCAATCCTGCGGTTGAGGCTCTGAAAGTAGAAGTTACCGAGAAACAAATTCAAATAGAAGGAGCTGACTCTTTTTCTCTCAATGGATTTTACTTTGATCCGACAGACGTTTTACAAAATGGAGCTTCTCAAAAATTGAGTCAGCTTTTTGAGAAAGAGAGAAAAAAGCAAATCCTTATTGCTCAAAATAATGCAGACGTCAAATTGGATCCTAAGTTGCTGATTCTTGCTGATCAAAAAGTGCCTTACTCTACGATTAAAACTGTTTTAGCTTCTGCAGCGGTGCAAGGGTATACCGATTTTAAATTAGCAGTAATTCAGGGAGATTGATTTGTGAAGGTCTTATTTGGAATTTTTTTTGCAGTTTATTTTTTTAGCAGTACTGCTCTTGGAGGTCCAGATTTTCAAATTAGTTCTGGACTTATTCAAGAACAATACGAAAGGGATGTCGACGAAGTTGCACTTTCTTCGCAGGAAAGTGCGATTGCTAAACTCTCCCGCCTCACTAAAAAATATCAGGGTACAGAACAGGAGGCGCCTCTGCTTTTGCATTTGGCAGAAGCTGAACAAAAAAAAGCAGCTCTACTCTTTCGAATTGCCCACGGGATTGCGCATTCGAACAAAAAAGCACTGGATTTAGGAAATTATAAAAAAGGAATGCAAAAATCGGCACAAACGTTGACACAGTTTGTTTTAAAATTTCCTCATTCAGTGGAGCTTTCGCAGGCTCTCTTTATGAGAGGAAAAGCATACGAGGAAATAGGGGATAAACTGAAAGCTTCGCAAGACTATTTGAGTTTAGTTCAACGTTTTCCGGAAGCAGAGGAGGCTTTGCAAGCTTATCTGTCGCTCGCGGAGTTCTCGATCGAATCAAACATGCATGTAAAAGCGATCCAGTATCTAACAGAAATAGAAAAACACCCAGAAAGCGCACACTATCCCTTTGCACTTTATAAGCTAGCATGGTCGCACTATAACCTAAAAAATATCCCTCAAGCCCTTTCTTTTGCCGAAAGAAATATCAAGTACTATCAGGCAAAGGAAAAACTGACTTCCTCAGACGAAGCTTTGCTCGAAAATATTTTATTAGATTCTACTTTGTTTTATTTCGAAGGTTATGAGAGCAATCCTCATGCCTATTCTGTAAACGAAGCTTTGGGGGTTTTTAAGAGACTCCATTTGTCAAAAATGTTGGGGCCAAAAATATTTGGAAAGATGTTTTTGCGTTTTGCAAAATTGTTGCGCTCACATGGGCATGAGGAAAATTTAATACGCTGGAAAGATGAGATCTTGCATTCTGAAATGGGCACTCCTGAAAGCCTAGAGGTGGTCTTGATCACATATGAGTATTTTTTTAACAAACGGAAATATGCTCAACTCGTTGAGTTTTCTAGAGATTTTTTGAAGGTTTATAAAAAACACCCCGAGTTCGATGCTTTTACAAAAGTTCATAAAACTTTACTGGAGACGGCAGAAAACTTGCAGAGTGTCTTAATTAAAAACAAAAAAGCAGATAACCTGATCGAATACAGCTCAATTTTGGCTACTCTATATGACGTTTTTACTCAAATTGTTCCTGAAAAAGACCCGAGAATTGCACAAATTCATTACAACTTGGCAGAAACGTTGTTCGAAATTCAAGATTATGATTTGGCTACCCAGCACTATCGATGGATCGTCGATCATGACGCTTTGGGTGGAAAAGTGTCGGATGCGACACTCAAGGCCATTTCAAGTCGGTATGAGGTTTTAAAAAAGAGGCAACTCATTCCGAGCGAATTAAAGCCGCAAGATCCTAAAATGGTGCAACACAAAGAAAAAGACCCTCTTTTAAAAGAGTGGCTCGCTTGGGTGGATCATAGTTTTCAGCAATCCAAAAAAATAAGCAAAGATTTTGAGAGTTTTTACTTCGATTCTAATCGTGCTTTGTATGCCTGTGGCGAAGTTGGGGCGGCTTTAGAGAGATTGAAAAATTTTGCATTAAAGTATTCGGAGTCTCCCTTTGCAATTCCCTCTGCAAGCTTAGTGATAGATACTCAGGTGGAGAGTTCGGATTGGGAGTCAGCCTTAAAGCAAAGTTATGAATTTTTGAAAGTTCCAAAATGGAAAGGCACCGAGTTTTCTGTCCGGCTGCTTGAGATCGCCTCAGATGCCTCGTATAAAAAAATAGAAAATCTTTATTTGAGTCACTCTTTTGAGAGTTCATTAAAGGAGCTAGAGAGTTATCTCAAAAAATATCCCAAGAATAAACGTTTTGTAGACGCTCTCAGTTTGGCTGGGCAATTGGCAATAAAACTCAACGATAGAGATAAAGCACATTTTTATTTTTCAAAAATAATTTCAGATTTCCAAAAAAGCGAATCAGGTCACAACGCCTTGTTGGCGAGAGCAGAGTTAAATTTAGAAAACTATCGATTCCATGAAGCTGTTCAAGATTATCGAAATTTTTTAAGCAGCTCTCAAAAAAAAGAAACGACAGATAGTGCTCTGCGAAAAAAAGCATTATTGGTGAGTTGGCTTTCTTCGAGTCCTGGAGATCTGAGGCTCACTCTTGAGCAGAAAACGATTTGTACTGAAGATTTAGAGCTGGAGTGCGATCGCTATCGGGCCATTGATTTATTTCAGACAAAAAACCGCTTAGTTCGCGAAGAAAATTTGGAGCTTGCCTTCGAAAATGCTAGAAAAGGGAGGGATGCAAACATCGGTCTTTGGGCTTTTGTCGCCATGGCGGGACTCAAAGAATTAGGGTTTCGAGATCGACTGCTATTGGTGAGGCAGTTTGCAACTCATTGGGATGTCTTAGATCCTTTGATTCAATATTCTTTGGTGTCGGAAATAAATGTCTTTATTCCTAAAATTTTCCAACTCAATCGACTGATGATGAAAGAAGTTGCTCCTTTGAGAGCACCTCTGGGAGGAGGAGAAAAATACATCACACGGAGAATCGAAGTGATCCATGAAATGGAAAATGCAGCTACAGTGGTGATGAAACTCCCTTGGTCTCGAGTTCGAGCGTTAGTGCTTAACGAAATGGCTGCGCTTTATTTAGATTTCTCAAAAGACTTAAGTGCTTTGTCCTCCGGAGAGGAGTCATCTGAGTTTAAGCGGTTGATGATTCCTTTCGAAGAGAAAGGCCAGGAGATGAGGCGAAAAGCATTCGAAATGGCATCCCACTTTGCCATCGAAGAGGAACCTTTTCGGCTGATCAGTGATGCATTTTTTCAAGACAATCCGTCTCAGGCAGAAAAAATAATGTTTAAGGGGGCTCTCCCTGTGAGAGTCGCTATTGATGCTTCGTTGTTTGAAAAAAAAAGCGATCCTAGTTTATTTTTGATGATTTGGTCTCAGTCTCTCAAACTCAAGCAGTGGCATAAGGTGGCCTATTTGCTACAAGAAGCACATGATAAAAAATCAGTCTCAGCAGTTCAGTTGGGAATTTTTAAAGCCATTGCATTTGCTCAAGCTGGCGCTCAGGGGGAGGCTCTCCAAGAGTTAGAGAAAGTGGGCGGTACCGAAAAACTAAAGCTAAGTTTGGTGCTTTTGAGTTATTACCTCAATGCATACTCAAGGGAAAAAGCTACGAAAGTATACAGTGAAATCGAAAAGCTTCAGCCTAATCACACGGGTGAATTTATGAGTCTCGGAAAACTAAATCAAATCCTTACTTCTCGCGCTGGCAGTGCACTTTGATCCCAAGATTTTGTGTGGTGATGCAATTTTGAGAGTGGTCTGGGAATTAAAGGAGTG
>CAZBEI010000083.1:0-2972 GCA_964490895.1 uncultured Bdellovibrio sp.
AAGTATCCAGAGGCATAGGTCCCCCCAATTCCAAGAAAAATATTTCCTCTGACAAGGTTAAAGTTTTCTTCGGGTCCAATAAAATTCCACGAATGCATAAAAAGGAGAGTCAAATTTAGTCCACTAAAGATCGAAGTCGTCGCTGTTGTGGTTTGACCAATGAGACTTGAAATCGCACGAGAGTAATCCGCCTCGAATCCTACTTCTTTTCTGCGATTGTCGTAGCGCTCCATCATACGGAAACCTAAACACAATGTTCCGACATAACCTGACACATCATTTTCGAATAAATAATACAGAATTGTACGGTACTGCACCATGGGTTGGTACTCAGTCATTTTTCTTGCGTCATCAATTTGAGAGTAATCTGCACCTCTTCTAAAAACAGACGCTCTAGAAGTTTCAGAGTTGTAGCTTCGAGACCAGAGGATGCCACCTGTCTCTGGATCTACAATGTACATTGATAAAATCATCCCAGTGGGATTGTACAAAAAAGCAATGTCCATAAAATTTGAAATATTAGATAGTTTTGCAATTCTCGAAAGCTCAACAGGGTTTGTCTCAGCCGAAGTGATGACAACTTGATCCCCTTTGAGTGTGGTTCGTTTAGCCTTGCACGCAAGGCATTGGATCACGCGAGTTTTCGTTGTTTTTAGAATTTTTTCTGTGATAGACAACTCTAGGTGGCTCCTAAATGAGGTCGGAATATTTTCGCTTATGGCAATATTTCGAATGGCTAAGTCTTTGAGCCCTGTGACTTGCCCATTTTTTAAATCGTATTCAAAATCAGCCATGAGGTCTTCTAAAACTTCATAAAAATTTCTTTCTTTTTCATCGCTAGGAGCTTCTTTTGCTGGAGCGCTTGGAGTGCTTTGTGTTTTTGAGTCTTCTGCATACACAGGTATAGAAAAGCTAAATAGAATTGCAATGAACATAAGCATATGCGAGGGACTCCTTTCTTTCCCGCCTCTCAAAACTCATCGGTATTTGTCTGTATTTGTTAATGTTTTTGGCTTTATTCGTGCACAGTAAAGACTAATAGAGTCAAACGGCTGTCTCTTTAAAATATATTAAAGAAATTTCTGCTCCTTGCCGAGAAGAAAGTGAAGGATTTTATTCTGCATGAAACCGAGCCAGCTTCTCTATTTTTTGCTCATATTGGGAGGATGTGCTTCGACAAAAGTGGGGCCGTTACCAGCCATGCCAGAACCCCCAGATTACACCCAAGTGAGCCATCCCGAGGGTCTAGATCTAGCTGATTTAAAGGCTTTATTTTTTAAAAAAAATGTCCCTACGCTAGAAAGTCTTGACAGTTGTGACGCTGATTTTAAAAAATTGACTGCGCTTACTCAAAGTAAAGAAGAAATCCAAAAAGGCACAGAAGAACTTGTTCAACTCAATCCAATTCATTATCATTGGTGTTTTTATGGAAAGTTTATTTTGCTAGAAGATTTTTTTAAAACTCAGACTTACTTAGAAGAAAGACAGAAGGCTGTCTTAGAGACGTTTTCTTTTTTGGCTCCTGTCGGAAAAGCCTTTTATATCGAATTTCATGATTCTCGCTACTTGAGATGGGCCATCTATCGCTACCGACAACTCAGTGACTTTGTTTTTTACCGAAAACTGGAGGGTGGAAAAAATCCATATAATATTGACTCAAAGGATGTTGCCACTGGATCGTTCTCTCAATTTAAGGAGTCTCCCACGTCGTCAGCGGAGGTCTTGGTAAAATATGGGATTGTAAAAGAAAGAACACCAGCTAGTGAATCTACCACTCCTGAGAGTGGAACCCCTAGCAAACCCACCCCAAAGACTGATTGAAAAATTTATAAACTAAATAAATTTATAAATATCTAATTTGCATGCACCTGTCTAAATCATAAACACTTAAAAAAAATATTTTTTGGAAAAACCAAATAAATTCAAGACATTTATTTTGTAATTTTGAGCACTCTTTTTGCTAAAGAATGGCCGCGAGCTCTTTGTGCTCGTGATGTTTGAATGAGGGTTTCAGTTGGGCCACTCCAATGCTGGCAATGGCCTGAGGGCCGATGGCACAAGTTCGAATATTTCATTTTTTGATGCTGAGAGTTCTACTCTCTACACATCACTTACTTATGAGTTCAAATAACTGGTTTAGAAGCCGTTTTTGTTTTTTTGCCCTTGTCTTTATACCGATTGATAAACCGTTCAACACGGCCTTCGGAGTCCAATAGCTTGTATTTCCCGGTAAAAAAGGGGTGGCAGTTTGAGCAAATTTCAATTCGAAGTGGAGCTTTAGTGGCTCGGGTTTCCATGACGTTTCCACAGGCACAGGTGACTGTGGTTTCAACATAAACGGGATGTATACCTTGTTTCATGTTAGCTACCTATCAAAAACCTTTCTAATGGTCAACTGCTCATGCCTTTTACAAATTCTTCGTTCGTTTTAGACCGAGAAACCTTGTCTAAAAGGAACTCCATAGCCTCTACTGTGTTCATGGGGTGCAACACCTTGCGTAAGATCCACAGGCGATTCAGCATTTCCTTAGGCAATAGGAGCTCTTCTTTTCGAGTGGCCGATCGATTGATGTCTAGGCATGGGAAAACGCGTTTTTCCATAAGTTTTCGATCCAAATGAATTTCAGAATTACCAGTGCCTTTGAATTCTTCGAAAATGACTTCGTCCATGCGCGAGCCGGTGTCGATGAGTGCGGTGCCAATAATAGTAAGCGAGCCGCCTTCTTCGATGTTACGTGCGGCGCCAAAAAAGCGTTTGGGTTTATGGAGCGCGTTCGAGTCCACGCCGCCAGAGAGAATCTTACCTGATGGCGGTACAACCGTGTTGTAGGCGCGCGCGAGCCGCGTGATCGAATCGAGTAAAATCACCACGTCGTGTTTGTGCTCAACTAAGCGTTTGGCTTTTTCGATGACCATTTCGGCAACTTGCACGTGGCGTGTGGCGGGCTCGTCGAAGGTGGAGCTAATGACTT
>CAZBEI010000084.1:0-43006 GCA_964490895.1 uncultured Bdellovibrio sp.
ACGAGAATACTTGCTCAAATGTTTATGGCCTTAAATGAGTGCCCAAAACCACTGATTGGGCTCATCCAGGGTGCAGCCATTGGGGGTGGAGTGGGATTGGTTAGTGTCTGCGATGTCGTTTTAGCCACAGAAAAAACTCAATTTAGTTTGAGCGAAGTCAGACTTGGGATAATTCCAGCTTGCATTGGCCCTTTTGTCATTTCAAAAATAGGAGCGTCACAGGCGAGGCGTTTCTTTATGTCAGGGGAGAGATTTTTAGCTCCACAAGCCAAAGAAATAGGGCTTGTGCACGAAGTCGTCAACGATGAAAACGAACTTGAAAGCAAAGCGACAAAAATGGTTGAAAATATTTTACAGTGTAGCCCCAATGCAATTTCGGTCGCCAAGCGTTTTGTTTTAGACATGACTTGGCCTGAGAGGAGAGCGCAGTTTCCAGATTGTTTAGAATATGTCTCAAAAACTTTAGCGGAGCTCAGAGTCTCGACCGAAGGACAAGAAGGAATCCGTGCCTTTCTTGAAAAACGAAAACCCAAATGGTCACAAAAGTCTTAGTTGCCAATCGATCTGAGATTGCCTGCCGTATTTTTCAAGCTTGTCGAGAGATGGGCCTACAACGAGTCGCCATTTATGCTCCAGGCGATGAGGAAGCCAGGCATCTTACCTATGCTGACGAAGTTTACAAAGTTCCCAGTTATCTGGATATCTCAGCCATTTTAGAGGTTGTAAAAAAATCAAAAGTAAAACTTGTGCATCCAGGCTATGGATTTTTGTCAGAACGGGCAGAATTTGTAGAAGCGATAGAAAAAATAGGCACAGTTTTTATCGGCCCAAGGTCTGAAACAATGAGACAAATGGGAGATAAAATTTTTGCAAAGGAGTTAGCTCAGAAATTAAAAGTTCCCACCCTCCCTTGGACCAAAATTAAAGTAGGCGAAAGCTTAAAAGAAGCGGCAAAAAAAATTGGATTCCCACTCCTGGTCAAAGCAGCTGCAGGAGGAGGCGGAAAAGGGATGAGAGTTGTAAAAAATAGCTCAGAACTAGAGCTTGCTCTCGAAACGGCTTCTAAAGAGGCTCAGGCATTTTTTGGAGATGGGACTTTGTTTTTAGAAAAATTTATTGCCGAACCGCGCCACATCGAAATCCAAGTTTTTGGAGATGGAAAAGGAGGAGGTGTGCATCTTTTTGAAAGAGAATGCACCCTGCAGCGCCGCCATCAAAAAATCTGGGAAGAGTCTCCTGCTCCTCATCTGTCACAGAAAACAAAAATCAAATTGCAAGAAGCAGCTCTCCGCCTCGTTAAAAATGTAAAATATCAAAGTGCAGGGACGGTGGAATTTTTAGTAGACGAAAAAGAAAATTTTTATTTTCTAGAGATGAACACTCGATTGCAAGTGGAGCATCCTGTGACAGAACAGGTCACGGGAGTAGATTTGGTTCAGGCACAGCTTTCATTGGCTTTAAATCCAAAAGAATTTCCCTTTGCACAAAAAGACCTCCAACCACGTGGACATGCTATCGAGGTGCGTTTGTATGCGGAGGATCCCTTCCATGGCTTTATCCCCACACCCGGAAAGATTGCATTTTTAAAATGGCCCACAGGGGCCGGAATCAGGATCGACAGTGGGATAGAAGAAGGTCAAAATATTGGCTCTCAGTATGACTCTTTGCTAGCGAAACTCATTGTGAGCGCAGAAAATAGAGAAAAAGCAATCGAACGGCTCAAATATGCTTTAGAGGAAACCGTTATTTTAGGGGTGGGGAGCAATCAAAGTTATTTGAGAGCGCTCTGTGATCATCCCCAAGTAAAAAATGGAAAAGTTTCGACTCATTTTCTTGAAAAGACTCAAATCTCTTTGGGCAAAGAGGGAGAAGCTTTCGACCTTTCAAGATTTGTGCAATCAAAGGAATCTTTATACGCATCCCCTTGGATGGAGCATAGGATAGAAAAGGCGCCGGTTTTACGTCCTGGGGGGTGGTGTGTTTTAGAAGGAAAACCCAGACGGCGTTTTATTGTCAGGGAATATAAAAATGAGTGGAGTTATTCTTTAGATGGGATATTGCACCACGAGAAAAAAAGATCTTTAGCACAGCACAGTTTGCACCAAGACTTTAATGACACTGCCGAAATAGATCTCAATGCGCACTTTCCTGGAAAAGTGAGAAAAATATTAGTTCAAGTTGGAGACGAAGTAAATTTAGGAGACGCACTTTTGTTGGTTGAGGCTATGAAAATGGAATTTGCTATCAAAGCTCCCTACCGGGCAAAAGTATTAAACCTTTTAGTACAAGAAGGTCAGCAATTGAGTGTAGGGGATCGTTATTTAGATTTGGAGCGAATATCATGATCACGGTATTTGAGGTGGGCCCTCGAGATGGATTACAAAATGAAAAACGAAAAGTTTCACTGAAAGACAAACTCTGGTTGATCGAAAAACTGGTGGGTGCTGGCCTTAGAGAGTTAGAAGTGGGAGCTTTTGTAAGAGCAGATCTTGTGCCCCAAATGGCAGATACAAAAAAATTGTATGAAAAACTCCATAAAAAAAGCCGACTTGCTCAAGCACATTTTTGGAGTTTAGTTCCTAATGTTTTAGGTTTTCAGAGAGCATTAGACGCTAAAGTTCAAAGGATCGCAGTTTTTACGGCAGCGAGCGAAAGCTTTAATTTAAAAAATATTAAGATGTCTGTGTCTCAGTCTCTGAAAGAATGCAGCGCTATAGTAAAGTTGGCTCACAGGGAAGGGATGAAAGTTCGTGGCTATGTTTCTACTGCTTTTGGATGTCCCTACGAGGGAAAAATCTCTCCTCTAAAAACTTTGAGAGTGATCGAAAGCTTAGCCGAAACTGGAGTGAGTCAAGTTTCGATTGGGGATACTATTGGAGTGGCTACTCCAAAGGATGTCGAAAAAGTAGTGGGGCCAGCACTCAAATATTTTGGAGAAAAAAAAATTGCACTGCATTTTCATGACACCCGAGGCATGGCTTTGGTCAACGCCTATTGTGCTTTGGAGTTAGGGGTTAGGGTTTTGGACTCCTCTGCAGGAGGACTCGGAGGGTGCCCTTTTGCCCCTGGCGCAACCGGGAATTTAGCGACCGAAGATTTGGTAGGGTTTTTGAATGGGCAGGGCATCCAAACCGGAGTGGATTTAAAGAAACTCTGTCAGTTGAGTCTGGGATTTGCTCAAAAGATCCGGCGGCCGATATCGAGTCGCACTTTGCAGGCATACGCGAGTGCGCTATGTTCTATGTGAAATCAGGGCTGATTTTTTTATGGCTCATTTTAAGTTGTGGGGTGTGTTTGGTAAAAAGGTTTTTTAGTTCTCACGCCTTTGATATCAATTATGAGTTGGCACAGATTTTCGGAAAAGTGGCTTTGAGAATCTCAGGTATTAAAATTAAAATCGATGGGCGAGAGTATTTGGATTCTCCAAAGCCCTGTATTTATGTATGCAATCATCAAAGTGCTTTTGATATTGTCAGTTTTGCAAATGTATTTCCAAAAAAAACAGTAGTAATAGGCAAAAAAGAAGTGAGATGGATCCCCCTTTTTGGTCGGCTTTTTAAAGGAGGTGGAAATATTCTCATTGATAGGAAAAATAAAACTGACGCTTTGTCTGGGATGTCTTTGGCCGGACTAGCCATCAGATCCCAGGGGGTTTCTGTGATGATTTTTCCAGAGGGCACGCGAAATCGTTTGGGAGTGGGGTTATTGCCTTTTAAAAAAGGGGCATTTTATATGGCTGTACAAGCCCAAGTGCCACTGGTCCCCATTCTCTGCTCTCCCCTGGGTCCTTTGGTGAGTTGGAAAAAAAAGAAAATTAAAAAAGGAGTTTTAGAAATCAAAGTCTTAGCTCATCTTTATTTGACACAGGGAGAATATAAGAACACCAATCTCATTTTAGAGCGAACACGAAGCGTGATGTTACAAAATTTAGAAACATTAAAAACAGTGGTTTTATAGTGAATAAACTATGTTACTCAATTTAATATGAAATTTTTTTTAATTTTACTGGTTTTTTTATATGGTTGTGCCAGCGCTCCAAAAAATACTTATCTTGTTAAAAAAATTTATTCTTCTTCTGTGTACATTCGAAGGCCAGTGAGTGCTCCAGCTGACCCGAGTGTTTCTGGCGGGGGAGAAGATTTTAAGACCAAGCCCTTACCCAATAGTCAATTTGACTGTCTTCCATTTGAGGAGCTCTGGAGGGAGACGAATGGTCTAGAAATTCAGAATTGTTTAAAAAATTTAAAAAATACTTTAGAGGTCCGTTATTTGCTCAGACGAGAAGCTCAACCTTATTTCGAGTTAGAGGAAGACGAAAAAACACCCGCCTGCCTAAAAAGCCAACTTTTTCGAATCCCAGTGCCCAGAGAAATCCTATTTCGTGCTCCAGGCGAGTTCGGAAAGATCCATTGTTATGCTTCGCATTTAGACCTGGAGGCAGAGCGGTGGATGGATATCAAACTTCCTTTTCATCATTTTAAATTACAGCTTGAGTTCCCTCTTCCCAGACCCCCGCTCTCACATGGAGAACTGATTGGACTATTGAAAGCTTGGTCTCTCACTCCTTTTTGGAGCGAAAGTCAGATTTCTTCTGTCATTGTTCCTGATGCCCTTTGTTTAAGGTGCTTTAAAAAAAAGGAGTTTCCGGATCTTTCTTTAGAAACTCCTTGGCCGGACTCTGTTTTTTAGTCATAATGAATCCATGTATACAAAAAAAACAGTTTTCATAGTGAGTCTAATTTTTTTGTTTCCTTATCTTTCGGCTTTGTCGGGAGATGGGGAAATGACTTTTTGTAAGTTTGGCCCAAAATTTAAAATGCATCAGCCCACAGTTTTAAGAGGTCAGACTTTGGATAAGAACGACTCTTGTACCGGTTCGGTCAAGGTTCAGGGGGTGTATTGGGAGTGTGTTCTCCCTGGTAACGTGGAATCAAAAGTCACTGATTTTAAAGAAAAATTGAAGATTCAGGCAGTCATGGAGTGTCAAAAACACTGTGAACGGCGAAGTAGAAACTGTACAGGCCACCTCGTTGTTTCTGGAAATTGTGGCTTGCAGACGGATCGAGACGAAGCAGTGACAATGGGAAAAAAAATGGGCTGTCGAAATGATTGTCAGGGGCAAGCGTTTGCCTATTGTTCGCTTTATGATGCTGCTTTTCGGAGTGAAGATGATGCTCGAATGGCTAAACAACCCCCCAATTGCCAATGTAAGAAAAAATAGCACGGTTCTTGAATTGTATTTTTCTCAATGATGATTCAAAGCTTGCCTAAGGCAGAACAGCCCCGAGAGAGGTGCCTCAACCAAGGTCCCGAGTCACTGAGCTTGAGAGAATGTTTGGCCGTATTATTTGGCTCTGGACCTAAAGATATTGGGTGTTTAGGGTTGGCTCAGAATGTTCTGGATCATTTAGGCTCTGGAATGGAACCCGCTGAACTAGAAACAGTGTTTTTTACTACATTAGAACTTCATTTAAACAACCACTCTGACTTTCGGTCTTTGAGTAGCATTTTCGGTCGCATTAAGGGTTTTGGGCCAGCTTCCCTGAGCCGACTGTGGGTAGCCATTGAGCTGGGTCGCAGGTATTTGGCGGTCAAGGAAAGTAGAAAAAAAATAAATATAAAGACAAACAAATATTCTTTCCTAGAATTAGCCTTTCATCGCATACCGATGAAATTAAGACTTGAGCCTAAGGAGTGGCTTGGGTTTGTGCCTGTGTTTTCTAAAGAAAATGTGGGTCATTTGTGCATTGTCGAAAAAGGCGCCCGTACTCACGTCAATACAGATCCTGTAGAATTGTTTGCTCGGCTTTTACCTCTACGGCCCAAAGGGTTCTTTTTATTTCACAATCATCCCTCTGGAAATCTTGAGCCTTCGCAGGATGATTATGAGCTCACAGAGAAAATGAGGTCACTTTCAGAGAAGTTTTCAATTCCTCTTTTAGGGCATGGAATTGTATCGGCAGGAGAGCAGCGGTGGGTAGATTTAGTTCCGATTTGAAAAAAATGCACTTCGGAAAGCATAGGCAATTTGTCTTGAAAAAGAAGGTAAAATGTCCCTCTCTACCTCTGCCTGAATATTGCTCGAATCTCCAATGGTTGCTTTTTTTTGAATCAATTTTTGAAATTCGTCCGAAATGCCAACAATTTCTGAAACTCGATTAATTTTTAAATTGATTCTATTTTCAGGAAATCCTCTTCCATTGATTCGGATGTGATGTTGTTCGACAGCTTGTGGGACTGTCGGGTGAACACCTCGTAATTTTTTAATAATTTCAGCTCCAAGCGCAGGGTGAGTTTTGTACTGCGCAAGTTGATCTTTGTTCATTTTTGATTCATCTTCGTGTTGGATGTCTAAGGGAAGCTGAAAAAGTCCAATATCGTGCAACAAACAGGCTAGGCCTACAATTTGTACGGGTTGGTCCATCTGGATTTCGAGCTCCTTGATGAGGATGGATGCAATCGCGCTTGTGCCGGATGCATGTTCGTAGGCAGCCAGATTTGAGAGAAATTTTTGGAAAACATCCTCCGTATTAAGTACTAATTGCTGGGCAAGCAGAGAGACATTTTTTATAAACTTCGAAGCATAGTTGAGGTTGACCTCACTGATGCCTTGGGCTTGCAAAAATTTAAAAGTTTCTTCGCCCTGATTTAAAGTTTGAGATGTTTTAACCTCTAAAGATACATTGTTTTTTCCGAGTAAAGCAGAGGTAATATGGTCACAATATTGTAAATAAATTTGTTGAATTTCTCTTTTGATATAAAAATGGGAGATCCCTTTATTTAAATAGGCGGTTAGTCTCTCTGGAGTAAAACTGTCACCCGATTTTAAAAGTTTTAAATATCGTCCTGAGGAGAGTTTTACGTAGACGTCAAAAAAGGATTTGCTTCCAGATAAAAAATCTTCAGCACGAATGGGCACAAAGGAAGGATCAGGGCTTTGAATCTCTGTGTCCACTTCTTCTAAGTTGTTTTTTGAGGCTTCAAGCGCAGAATGTGCATCAAAATGAATCAGAATGGGAGAGAGCATGTCGACCATGTCTTTGAGCTTAATGGGTTTCTGAAAAATACTCCGAACTCCCATTTTTTTTAGATTTTGGTGAGATACATCTAATTTTATTTCTTTGTCAATCAACATATAGAGCGGGGTTGCCGGGCGATGAGCCATTGCGCTTTTAATCACCGAGAGTCCACTGGGCTGAGAAATGCTTGGACTTACAAAAATACCGTAAAGTGATTCTTTTTTGTCTGAAATAAACAGTTGAGCGTCTTTGCCAGTTTCAGCAATCTCTATTTTATACTGGGTTGAGTTGTGTTCTGCTATGAGTGATTTCGTAAACTCTTTGTCTATGTCTGCAATTAAAATATAAGGTGCAGAAAAAGATTTCATTGGGTTTATCCTGTTTTTTTCTTTAGGCTTTTTGCTTGCATTGTTGTGGGTACCTCATTGTGGAAAAATGCTGATTTGAAAGTTTCAACCACAGGATTAGAAAATCCATCAAAAACAAATGTCTCCATCTGTTCTAGGATATTTAAACTTGGGTTTTCTTTTAGTTTTTTAATCATTGTGCAAAGTTCATCACAAATGCCAATAATTTCGGAAACACGGTTGATAGAGCCAGCACCTACTCGCAGTGGAAAACCTTTTTTATTTCTGCGTTCATGGTGTTGGGCCACGGCTTGTACAACCACAGGATCTATTCCTCGAATAGATCCAAGCATTTCTGAGCCTACGATGGGATGAGTGTGAAAAATAGTGATTTGTTGAGCAGTCATTTTTGACTCATCTTCTTCGCGTATGACGGGATCCATTTTATAAAGGCCGACATCATGAAACAAACTTCCAAGCCCAATGACTTTTGTGGGATGAGTTGCCGCAATTTTCATAGCATTGATGAGGATGGAGGCGGTGAGTGCGGTACTCACCCCATGTTCGTAAGATTCCAGGTCCATTAGAAATGACTTAATAAGGTCATTTTTGGTTTCTACTTTTAATTTTTCAGCCAAAGTTTGTACGTTATTCACAAAGCTTTTTGCATATTCTAAGCTATTTTCGCTTAAGCCTTGAGTTTTTAAAAAATTCATCGCCTCTTGACCGTGGTTCAAAGTTTGAGATACTTTTACTTCTATGCTTACTTTGTCATTTTTTAGGAGAGATGTTGTGAGTTGATCACAATAAGTCAGATATCGTTCCTGGGCTTCTTTCCTCAAATAAAAATGGGTTACTCCTTTTTGAAGGTAGTGAGCGACTCGATAAGGATCAAAGCTATCTCCTGCTTGCACAATTTTGACATAATGGTTTGGGTTTAGTTTCACATAGACATCAAAAAATGATTTGGCCCCACACAAATAATCTTCAGCTCGAATAGAGGTGAACTCTGTGTCATTGATCTCTACTTCTTGTCCGAGAAGATCCTTGTTCATTTTTGATTCGTCTAAGGCTTGATTGGGGTTAAAAAAAATGGAATGTGGAGTGACAAGCTTAATGATGGTGGTATACGGAATTGGTTTTTTAATTGATTTTTGTACAGCTAGTTTTTTTAGTTCTTCTTCTGGAATGGGCAGCTTGTCGTCGTAAATGAGGTAAATAGGAAGCGCAGGTCTATAAAAGTGGGCAAACCGAATCACTGAAAAACCATGTGGATTTGTAATATTAGGATTGACAAATATCCCTGAGAAACTATTTTTTTGATTGGCAATCAAAAGTTGAGCATCTTTGCCTCGATCTGCAAACACAGCCGGAATAGGCTGTGTTTTTGCTTCTTCTCTTATTTTATTAATAAATTGTGTGTCGGGATCAACAATGAGTGGGGGGCGGGGTTTTTTTAGTTCTAACATGACAAAAAGTTTCTCCAGAAGTGTTGTAATACTGTTTTCGGCTTGTGAGCTGATTTGCTAAAGACGGATTCTGGATGTGTCTTGTTTTACACATCAGTGAAATTAGGTCATTTGTAACACATCTTGAAAATAAAAAGAGGTTAAGAGAAACTGATATGGAGCGGTACGTATGTTGCGATAGAATCTGATTAAATGAGTAAAGTTTTTTAGTTCGAATGGCGAATAGGAAAGTAGATAAAGATTATTATGCAAATTTGTTCAAAGTTAAGTTTTTTTCACCTTGGAGTTTTATTCTCTTTGTTTGCCCTGTCTGGATGTATAGCGCCAAGCGAAATGTCACCTACTGTTCTCTCTTCGCAGGTACCAAGCAATCAGGGGGGGGATACGGTTCAGATTGATCCAGCACAACATCCTACTGGAGCAATCATTCCATTAGAATTAGATAACACCGTGCGAGTGGTGAAGTGGCAACCAGATAATAAAAGACTAGTGGGTGGAGACTTTAATCGACCTAGATTTTTTGGGAGATTTCAATCTACAGGAGAATTGGATCTAGATTTTCAGCGAAATATGGGAGAAGGTCCAAATAATTCTATCTATGCCATTGAATTACAAGCCGATGGAAAAATTCTTGTAGGTGGAGATTTTACTGGTTTTTCTGGTTTTGACACTAAGAACATTGTTCGTTTAAACCCAGATGGAACTTTGGATGAGAGTTTTATTTATTATTTTGATAATAATGAGAAAAAAACAAGAAGTGGTTTCGATGGAAGAGTCTCTAGTATTAAATTGCAAACAGATGGAAAGATTCTTGTCGGTGGAAGTTTTTCAAGTTATGACAACTATCCTGCACATTATTTTGCTAGGATCAATAGTGATGGTTCGCTAGATAAAGCATTTAAAAATCCAGCTGAACCAGTGCCAACACCAGAGCCTACTTTAAGTCCAGCTCCAACTCCAGAACCTACTTTAAGTCCAGTGCCAACTCCAGCACCAACTCCAAGCCCGGCACCAACACCAGTGCCAACTCCAGCTCCAACTCCAAGCCCAGTCCCAACTCCAGCTCCAACTCCAAGCCCGGCACCAACACCAGTCCCAACTCCAGCACCAACTCCAAGCCCGACACCAGTCCCAACTCCAGCTCCAACTCCAGAACCTACTTTAAGTCCAGTGCCAACTCCAGCACCAACTCCAAGCCCGGCACCAACTCCAGCACCAACTCCAAGCCCGGCACCAACTCCAGCACCAACTCCAAGCCCAACACCAGTCCCAACTCCAGCACCAACTCCAAGCCCGGCACCAACTCCAGTCCCAACTCCAGCACCAACTCCAAGCCCAACTCCTAAGCCAACGAAGTCACCAAAGGCAGATAAAAACGATAATAAAGACGATTAATAAAAAGGATTTTTATGACAAATGAGAGAAAAAATTTTATCAGTAAGTTATATAAAGTGGTTTTCGGTACAAATCATCGAATTCGTTTTATTGTTGGTGTAGCAAGTTTAAGTATCATTATTGTTGGAATTAGATTGGTAGCCTATCAGACTGATCCCAATGACGAAGTTTTGCAGATAGATCAACAGTCCGACGGAAAAATAATTTTGGCTGGGAAATTTAGAAATGACTACATCGAAAGACGAAATGCAGATGGGACAATGGATCCAACTTTTTCTACAAATTGGATGGTGGGTGGTTTTAATGGTCCAGTGCATGCTTTTGCGGTCGAAAAATCAAATGATCCCAACAATAACGACCGGATTGTGGCGGTGGGGCAGTTTACTAATTTTGACGATGCCGTAGTAGGTTATATTGCCAGACTTCAAAAGGATGGGAAATTGGACAGAGAGTTTGCAAATAATATTGGAACAGGTTTTGACAATATCGTTCGTACGGTAAGGATTCAAGCCAGCGGAAAAATTGTAGTGGGAGGTGAGTTCGAATATTTTAATGGATCCTATGTGAAATATTTAGCACGTTTAAATTCAGATGGCACACTTGACACAAGTTTTAATCAAGGAGAAGGATTTGATCTGCCGGTGATCGCTCTTGACTCGTTGCCAAACGAACAAATTTTAGTGGGTGGAGATTTTAAATTTTATAAAGGCAATCCTGCAGCTCATGTTTTACAGTTAGAAAATTCTGGTGAAGCTGATCCAAGTTTTTCATTAAAAGTTATGAATTAAAATTTTATGGGGGATGAAAACAACCAATCTCAACTCGGTAGTTTAGCATACGAAGAGCGGCTAAACTCGCTTGCTGACTTAGCTGTTTTAGATCGTTCGCTAGCTACAATTCCGATGTATTTGCTGTTGCTTACTGCCATTTTGATGACAACTCCTATTTCAAAAAGATTTCCCGCTGAGATGTTTTATTTCACTCTCTTTACTGCAGTTTTATGTGTAGCGAGACTGCTTATTGCAAAACTTTGGAAAAAAATATACCACATAAAAAGGGGGGGGATTTATAGAAATCTGTTTTTGTGGAGTTACGCTTTAGCCTCTCTTTCTTGGGGACTGTTTTGTGGAATTATTGTTTTACGCTTAGAGTTGGGCTGGACTTCCTTCTTCGTTCTCATTATTACTTTAGGTATTTGTGCAGCATCTGTGCCAACTTTATCTCCAAAATATTCTCTTTCTCGGTTGCATCTCATCTTTATTTTTTCTCCTTCTTTAGTGGCCACTCTCTTTTTTGTGGGTGGACTAAAGGGATATGCGCTGGCTTGTTTTTTTGCTAGTTTTTTTGTCTTATTATTGATGCAATCTAAAATTCAAAACAGCGAATACTGGAGTGCGATCCAAAATCACGCAAGACTCCAAGCCATCATTGATTCTCTGCCGGGAACCTTGTCTTGGATGAGTTCTGATTTAAAGTACCTTGGGATGAATCAAAATTTGATAAATTTATGGAATTTTAATCCCGACCAAATTATTGGAAAGCCGGTTGGATTTTCGGACAAAAAAACAGGTCTAAGAAAATTTGTCGAAGATTTATTCGCTTCTGAACAAGACCAAAAATCAAAAGAAGTGGTAGTTGATGTTCGAGGAGAGATAAAAAACTACTTCATTGTAGGCAGTAAGTACAATCATAATACAGAAGCAGTAGTTTTAGGAATTGATTTTACTGAATATCAGAAAACTTTTAAGGAACTTTTGTTTAGAAGAGAGCAAAGCAAGCGTGTGGCAAAGTTGGCAAGTCTAGGCGAAGTTGCTGCCAATGTATCAGACGAAATTCAAGCCCCCACCCTTGTGATTAAGTCAAAAATAGAGGAATTAAAAGGTGGGCTCTATGCTGGAAAGGCAGAAATGCTTTCGGCCGCAGATGAAATTTATCAGGAAGCTGCAAAACTCAACAAACTCTCTCTCTTGTTGAGGCGGTTTTCGTCAATAGAAAAAGAGCAAGAAGTAAAAATGATTCTTATTTCAGATTTGATTGATGCAGCATTTGTTTTTTGCGCGGAGAGACTAAAAAATAATAACATCATGTTGATTGTTGAAAATTCTGAAAAGGAGCTTCAGATTTATGCTCAGTTTAATTCTATTTTAGAGGTGCTACTCAACTTGATCAATAATGCATTAGATGCTGTAAAAAATATATTAGAGCGAGAGAAGCAATGGATAAAAATAGCTGTTTCTAAAAATGAATTTGGAATTGAGATCTCTGTTGAAGATGGCGGAGCTGGAATTCCAAAAGAATTCAAAGATCATCTTTTTGAACCCTTCTCAATGACCAAAAATACTGGACAAAGTACTGGAATAGGACTCAGTAATTCGAGAGAAATTATAGAAAAAATGGGGGGCCTTTTGACGCTCGACGATGCATCAGCGCACACTCGATTTGTGATTTCTTTTCCGATTGGAGCTGAAATAGGAAAATTGCCAAGTTTAGAGGAGGTTGCAAAGGCTGCATGATTGTTTTTGCAATGGTTCTTTCTTTTTTGTCAATAGACTTTGCTCAAGCAGATAATAAAGAAATCAATTGTAGCTCAACACGCGAATTTATTACGGCTCTACAGTTTTTTAGAGAAAACAGTTCTCTCTCTATCCATGATAATGATGCAAAGAAGGTTGCTCATCAAGTAGCACATGGCTGTACGGGAGCAGCACAAAGATTTATTTCTGTAACTCAACTTTTGTTAAAAGCAGGCTTTAGCGCAAAAGACTCTATTCAAACAGGTTTGGAGTTTGTCTATAAAACAAGCACAGAGGCTGAGACTTTTATAGTCGTTTTTATGAAGGCTTATTTGAGCGAATACCTTGATTTAGATCTTTACTCTGCCATCAAATTGGCAAAGTCTATGTCGAGTTCGTTTCAGGGAGATGCTCTTGGAGTGAGAGAAGATTTTGAAAAAATAATCCGTTTTTGTACGAGTGCAAAAGATTTAAATTGGCCTCGTCCGAAATGTGCAGAGATGGCAGTCAAAATTACAAAATTAGGACAAAACTACAGCGGTGGGATTGGAGAAGCTTTTATTCGCACCTTCGACTTTTCGAGATCTAAATCAGGAATTGCACTTGCAACATTTGATGCACTCAATATTGCAGAAGAAGTAGTTTCGTACGGACCTGGATCTGCAGAAAATTTTATCCAAGCTTACCAGTATGCAATTTCAAAGGGGGGGCTCAAGCTCAGTCAAAACGAGGCTCTCGTTTTTGCAAAAGACATGGCCCAGTCCACAATACTAAAAAATACAGCTAAAAAATAAAAGTAAGCCCTATCTGAGGGGCGAGCTTTTGTGTCACTTTGTTTTTTATCAATTTAAATTCTGTAATAGGACCATAAATTTTCTTTTTATATTCTTCCTGGTCTTTTGCGAGTTGTTTCCAACGGTAGGGGAAGATCAGAGGTGCAAAGGAAAAAACTAAAGAAACAATATCTGTTGTATAACTGAGAGTCTCTTTTTTTGCATTGGACAATAGAAATGCTGAAACTCCAAAGTTTGATATAAAAGATAACCATTGCAGTCGAGTAGCGAGACGCGAAGCTTTTTCGAAGGCCTCTTCGGCAAGGCGCTCTTTGGTCAGCTGATCTCTTTGTGTTTTTCCAGAAATGGACCGGAGTTCAATGAATTCACTGACATAAGGAGTGTATGAAAAAGTTAAAAAGAGAGAGGTTAAAAGCCAAACTCCGCCAACGGCAATTCCTGCAACTCCTGTTTTGGCGCTGGGATCTTTGTCTGGGTTGTTATTAGAAACTTGTAATAATCCTGCAGTTAAAGTAGCAAGCGAAGAAATTTCAATAGGAATATGCCTGATCCATTGGTTTGCAATTTCTTTTTTGGCTTCAATTTCAAGTCGCTCACTGGCGCGGGGAGTCACTAAGAGCTCTGGGTATTCGTAATTGTTTTCAGCTGCTAAACTGACATCGCTTATCAATATAAGAAAGAAAATAAGAAAGAAAAAATAGAAGATCCATTGCTTATTCATTTTATTATTCCCTCAAATGAGAGTTTTATTTTATCATGATATTATTCTAAGTCTAGGTTAACATGCTTAAAAGGCATGGGGAACTTTCTATGAAATCTGCTCTATTGAGTTTTGTGATTTTTGCGGCTACCCACATTGGCCATGGAGGAGAGCTATCCAGCAATCAAGTTGGGACCCTCACTCAACTTGAAGGAGAAGTCAAAATTTTTTCTCACCCAGGTACCATGATTCAAGGCCCACCTCCTCATGCTCTTTTTCAGGGAGAGTATTACTCTGTCGGTGATGCCAAATTGGGAGATCGTGTCGAAGAGGGAAATATTGTTCGAACTGCGGTGGGAGCAAAGGCAAAAGTGGTTTTTGACAATGGGGATCAATTTTTTGTAGGTTCAGGGACTGCTTACAAAGTACAATGGATGCATGACACAAATCCAAAAGTCAGTCTCATGCACGGAAAACTTCGAGGAGTGATCATCAAAGGGGGTCCTCGTGGGAAACTCACCATTCGCACTCGTGCAGCGACAATGGGTGTGAGAGGGACCGATTTTTTAATTGGAGATGCAGAAGATGGTGAGGGGACACAGGTGACGATTTTAAGAGGCGAAGTTTTTTTAAAACCTCATGGTGACAAAGCAAACCCAGCTTCTATTCAAGCTGGGTTTTCTGGAGAAGCACCCATGACTCACCCAAAAGACACTAAAAAAATAGAAATAGAAGTGAGAAAAGTGACCAAAGAGGATTTAATCATGGCGCACCAGTGCGCAAAAATCAGCCCAGAGATTAAAAAAACAAAGGTGTCAGAAGCAGTGATTGAAAAAATTAAAACATTAGAATCAAAATGTATTGAAACTACTTTAGATGATATTAAAAAAGCAGATCCAGAGCTTTATGCCGAACTTAAATCAAAACCCATTCAATCTATTGATGAAATCAATACTCAGTCTGTTCAGAAGTTTTATAAAGATGCCCCTTTGTCGAACAAGAAAAGAAAGCCCTTTGAATCAGAATTAAAAGGCCTAGATCCAGCAACTTATGAGAAATATTTTAAAACTGTGAATTAACGCTGGGGGTTTCATTTGTCTTTCTCTGAGTAATCCAAATTATAAAACACAGTCCCAATAGAAGTCCTATTCCATAATAGGGATTCCCGGTGTGAGAATTTGAGCCGAGGCTCCCACAGCCAAAAACTTTGGAGCCCCCTATTTCGTTTCTAGGATAGAGATAAGTAATTCCATCCATGTCATCTTGAGAAAGATTGACGTCTGTTTTTTTTGAAGCGCTAAAATACATGAGCGCCGTATCGTCGCTGGTGTGCCCCAATCCTAGGATATGCCCCATTTCATGAGCAATCGTGATGGCTAGAATCGTGTCTGATTTAATGCTTAAATCCGCTTTTTTACCATTTTCATTATTGAGTATCATTGCACCATTGACTATTTTATTTGTGTTTGTGTTTGCTTTTGGAAGGGTAATGGCTAAAACAGCATCTGCGCTCAGATCTGCAAAGTGAGTTGACAAGTTTTGATCACAAAGAATCACTGGAGCATCAGGAGAATCTCGGTTCACTGCATTGGTGACGCTCGAGATTGAATCTCCACCTCGGGTCAATTTTAAACTACTTGTAGGGACACTGTTCCAAAGAGCGATGGCTTTGTCGATTGCAGTGTTCAGAGTGTCTTGCGAGAGAGTACAGCTCGTGTAGTTGATATTAAAAGTGAGAATTTTAGTATCCCATCCCTCTTGCAAAGACAAGGAGGTGGCCAGTGAAAATGCCCACCCCGGTACACTAAAAAAGAAGCATAAAATGATCCATCTCAAAGTACATTCCCCCAAAGGAGCTCAGTTTAACCTAGAATTAAAATAAATGAAACTTGGTTACAAAGGAAAGTCCAAAGCTTTTCCTCGAAGAAAACAAGCTCACGATTTGTGTGTCTAGAGCAGCACTCCATTTGGGCTGAAAATGATAGGTGACCCCAAAAGTGAGTAAAAAATTGAGCGTGCTGGTGCTTCGCCCAGGCAAGGTAAAAGCCACCCCTGTCTGTGTTCCGTTGTTTAGAAGTGCGAGCCCACCATCGCCTGAGATCCACTCCAGTAAAAATCCAGGTCCAAGTTTAAAATCAAACCGCTCTGTCAAAAGGTAATAATAAGGGAGAGAAAGAATGAGTATTTTGACCGTTCCAGCCCCGTCTTTTAAGTTCCTTCCAAGCCAGGTATAAGTCAGGGAGGGATTTATAAAATAATATTTGGTTGAGAGTTCTAATGTGGGTTGCAAGACATTGAGCGCTCCCTTTTTTCCAGTATTTTGCCCAGAGGTAATTCCAATATTTTGAGTCAGTGCCCCTAGTCCTATGGACAAAGGAAGCATGGCATAAGAACTTTTAATACATACTAAAAATAAGATTAGAAATTTCATGGCATGTTTAGTTTTGTCAGTTCGATAGGATTGATTTTAACACGATTCACAATGGCTCCCCAATGCAGGTGGGGTCCATTGGCCCTTCCTGTTTTTCCTGAGTACCCAATTAAAAAATTTTCTGAAATTTTTTCTCCTTTTTTGACATTTATCTTTTGCAGGTGGGCATAGAGGGTAAAAATTCCATAGCCGTGATTGAGAAGTATAGCATTACCCGCTACAAACAGATTTTTTGCTAAAGCAACAATACCAGGGGCTGAGGAATAAATCGGTGTGCCCTCAGGGGCCTTTAAGTCTAGTCCAGAGTGGAAGCTCTGGAGCTCTCCATTGTAGATTCGCTTTGTCCCATAGGGGCTTGTGATTGGGGTTGTAATCGGAAAGTGGAAGGTGGTTTTCCAAAATCTTTCTCCAAGGATTTTTTTATAAATCAGTCCTACCTCCGTACTTTCTTTTTTAATCCTTTTCAAATCTTTTAGACTGGGGTGGACCTGTTTGGGGTCTACTTTGAGTATTTCGCTGGGATAGTTTCCAGCATTTATTTTGAGAGGGAGTCCGAGCATTTTTTCTTGATCTCCCTCCTTGTATTTTATTGAAATCTGAAAGAGCCCTGGTGGGTGATTAAAGGGAACTCCAAAATAAGAATAATAAGTGGTGGGAGATTCTGGAAAGAATGGAATTTCGTTATTTTCAAACTCTGCTTTAAGCAAGGCTACTTTTTCAGTTTTTTCGTATTTAATCCATAAAAAGCCGCCATCCACGGTCTCTTGTGCAGATAGAAGTGCCGAGAGAGACGGTTTGTCTTGTGGCGTGGGGGAGATTTTTTCGACTAATTTTATAGAAGCACACCCAGTACAAAAAAATATGATCCATGAAATTTTTTGAAAATGCCCCATTCTTTTTACTAAAGCGCTTGGACTTTCTTTTGTCCATCAGAAAAAGTGATTTCAAGCTCCATCCCCGCTTTGATTTCTTTGATGCTGCGGATGATTTGATTTTCTGTGTCTTTGACGAGAGTATACCCTCGTTCCAAAACTTTGAGGGGAGAAAGGGCATTGAGTTGACCTGAAAACTGAGCCCATCCATTTTTTTTTCTTTCAATTTTTATTTGAATCGCTCTACAGAGTCTTAAAAATACTTCGTCTGTTCTTTGGGCTTGTTCTCTGAGTTTGTCTTTTGGATTGACGAGTCTCGCTGCAATGTGAGTGAGCAAAGTTTTTTTCTGAAAAAGCTCTTTGAGGAGTGCTTTTTCGATTCTCTCTTGAGCCTCGAGTGCTTGTTTAAGTCCCTGAAACCAGCCGTGACTGATGATCTCTGCAGCTGCCGAAGGCGTTGGGGCTCTCAAATCTGAAACAAAATCTGCGATTGTAAAATCAATCTCATGTCCGACGGCAGAGACAATGGGAAGTTGTGATTTTGCAATCGCTCTGGCTAGGTTTTCATCATTAAAACACCAAAGGTCTTCGATAGATCCGCCTCCTCTGGTAAGGAAAATCACTTCCCCAAGTTTGTAATGGTTGGCAGTCTCAATGGCTTTTGTGAGTTGAGAAGGAGCATCCTCGCCTTGAACCACGGCCGGAATGATTAAAACTTTCAGTCCAGGAGCGCGACGTTTTAAAATAGTCAAAATATCTTGAATGGCTGCTCCGGAGGGGGAGGTAATGATGGCGATTTGCTGCGGAAATGGAGGGATTGGCTTTTTTTTCTGAATATCAAAGAGGCCTTCTTTATTGAGTTTTTCTTTGAGTTGTTCAAAAGCAAGTTGGAGTGCACCTATCCCAAGAGGTTCTATGTGTTCCACAATGAGCTGGTAGCTGCCGCGGGGAGGGTAGAGCGAAATTTTTCCTTTGCATACAATTTCTAAGCCGTCTTTGAGTTCAAAGAGTTTCTTTTTTCTATTACTCCAGTTAAATATTGCACAAGCAAGATTGGCTTGTGCATCTTTCAGAGAAAAGTAAATATGTCCTGAGGCGGCCGGTCTGAAGTTGCTGACCTCTCCCTTTACCCACAGGTCCTGAAAAGGGGGCTCTAAGGTTGCCTTGATTTGAGAGGTCAACTCTGAAACAGTCAAAAATTTGGCCTTGAGAGGCTCCTGGGATAGTGCAAACAGAGGCAGGTCGGACAAATGGGTCATTGAATTCCAGCTACCACACCCGATGGTCCTTGTGCAGTAATTTTTTTAAAGACCTCAAAAGCCTTGAGACAGTTTAACGCCTCTTTGACTTGGTAGTCTTCCTTGGCAACAAATTTTGTAGGAGTCATGTCATCGTCTTCTTTTTTATCTTTATCTTTCTTTTTATCTTTCTTCACAATGCTTTCAATTTCTTCTTTTTTATAATCTTTGTTTTCTTCGCCATCTGGATTGGCCATGTGTCCTTTGAGGTCTCTTTCTCTCAGGTAGTCCGTTTTTCTACGGGCTTCGGCTAAAACTTTAGAGTCAAAATCATCTAAAAGAATATCAGGTTGAACTCCTTTTTCTTGAATACTGCGCCCACTGGGGGTGTAATACCGGGCAATCGTAAGTTTGAGACCCATTTCTTGCCCGAGCTCGATCACAGTTTGTACCGAGCCTTTTCCAAAGGTGGGTTGGCCTAAAACAGTCGCTCTGTGGTGGTCCTGAAGTGCACCTGCAACAATTTCAGCTGCTGATGCGGTGCTCGAGTTGACTAGAATTGCAATTGGAAAATCCTTTCGAGCATTGCCTTTTTTTGCATGTTTTACTTCTTTTTGGTCTTTATTTCTCCCGATGGTCGAGACAACTACTCCTTCGTCAATAAAGAGCGAAGAGACTTCGACCGCTTGATCTAAGAGGCCTCCAGGATTGGTTCTCATATCAAAAACAAGCCCTTTTAATTTTCCATTTACTTCTAATTCTTTTATCGCTTTTTGCATATCTAGAGCTGCACTTTCATTAAAATTGGTGAGCCGGATGTACCCAAATTTGGGCTCTAGTGTTTCGAATTTTACAGATCTAATTTTTATGATGTCCCTCACGATGGACACATCTTTGATTTGTTCGAAACCATCGCGATAAATAGAGAGGGTCACAGGAGTGCCTTTTTTGCCTCTCATTTTTGAAACCGCTTCGACTAAGGTCATTCCTTTTGTGCTTTCTTTGCTGATTTTTACGATTCGGTCATTGGGTTTTAGGCCTGCTTTCCAGGCGGGTGTGTCTTCAATCGGAGCAATGATGGTGAGGAGGCTGTCTTTCATTCCAATTTCAATTCCCAAACCTCCGAATTTACCACTCGTGTCAATTTTCATGTCCTTAAAAACTTCTGGGGGTAGAAAGTTAGAGTGGGGATCTAGGGTCTCCAGCATACCTTTGATGGCGCCTTGAATGAGGTCTTTTTGTTTCACTTCGTCCACATAATTATTTTCTACAAATTGAATCACTTTATGAAATAAATCTAAACTCAAATACCTTTCATTTTGTGAGCTTTGAGGCGAGATCGGGGTGTCTGCCGCGTTGACCCGTGTAATTTCGCGAGTCAAATTTTGGCCGGCCACAATTCCAAGCCAAGAAACAGTGAGAATTAAACCAAAGAGGGAAATTTTTTTTGTAAATTGAGACATAATGTAAGGTTAATCTAATTTGTTTTAGAAATCCACTGCATTGGATTTACGGCGATATTTCTAGATCTAATTTCAAAGTATATAGGATTACCCGAGTTGTCTACTTGCCCAATAATCTCGCCCCGTCGAACACTTTCCCCAGATTTTTTGTACAGTTCTCCCAATTTTCCGATTAAAGAGTAATAATGACTCCCATGGTCGATGATCATGACTCGACCATAGTGAGGGAGTTCTCCAGAGAAGGCCGTTTTTCCTGCAAAGACAGAAGCCACGGGTTGATTTTTTTGAAATGGCTGAATTTCGACCCCTTTTTTAAAGACATACAGATTGGAGTGGGGGTCAAAGCTTTTTCCAAAAAAAGAAACCACTTGCCCTGAGACCGGAAGTCCCAGTCTTCCTTTGTTTTTTTCAAATTCTTCGTTTTTCACAGAAGGATTTAGAGAAAGCGTTTTTTCGAGTTCTTTGCGAGCATTAAATTCAAAGATCATTTTTTCAACTTTGGCCTCGGAGTCTTTTAGGTTTCGATAATTTTCGAGCTGTTTAATTCTTTCACCCACTTTTTTTTCAAGAAGATCGAGTTGAATTTGACGGTTGAGCTCAAGGACACTTTCTTGTTCCGTAAGTTCCTGAATGGCGTAGCTTAAGTGCTGTTTTTCTTCTGTAATTTTTAATTCCAACTGGTTAGAGTCTTCTAAGTCTGCCTTATAAGCTTCCATTTCCTTTAGACTATAATCCACCCTGTTGGCAAAAAATTTCTCCTCAGCTCGAGACGCCTGATCTCTCGAGCGATGAATCTCTCTGAGCGATTTTTTGATATGCATGCGATGGTTATTGATTTTAATTTCTAAATCTTTTTTTCGCAGCCCAAGTTCCTGAATCGTGGATTCTAGTTCCAAGAGCCGAGCTTGGTAAAGGCTTTTTTCCTCTTTTTGGAGACGCAGCAGGACACGGATTTTTTTGAGTTGATTTTTTGCATTTTTTTGTAATTTCAGTCCCTGAATGAGGGCTTGCTCAAGACGGATAATTTTATTTTTGATGTGCAAGAAATTTCTGTTCTGTGGGATAGCCCATGCTGTGGAACTTAAGAAAAGCATTAAAAAAAGATTAGTTTTCACGGTGCAAAACTCCAGAGAGGAACCCCAGGGCAATGGACAGTGCAAATAAATACAGCGAAATTTTTTGAGGAGGCAACACGAGATCTTTTAAAAGGGGCGAAAGGGCTTTGAATTGTAAAGTGAGAGGTTGTGCTCCAAAGTACCAAATCACAGAGCTCAAAGCCCCAACTAAAATTCCACACCAAATAGCAGCTAGAAGAGTCGGAGCTTTTAGGGTCAGCCAATGTGCTCCCATAAGTCGCAACAAGGTAAGTGAGCTTTTGAGAGAATAAAAATGGACTTTTATGAAATAAAACCACCCTCCCAGCAAAAGGAATAAGAATACAAACATCGAAATTTTGATGATTCTTTTTAGAGCAGTGAATGCGCCAAAGAGAGGGCCGTTTCGATCTTTGGAGGCCTCCACTGATTCTATGCCAGAAACCGCTTTTATTTTTTCGAGATCCCCCTCTCTCAAAAAACCACTCAAAGTTATAAATTTGGGTAACAGCTGGTCTTTTTCATTTCCTAAGCTTTCAATTGTTTGGGTGAGATCAGGATAATGAACTTTGAGTTCATTCAAAAATTCGTCACTGTGGACGGATTTAATTTGGAGAGAGTTTGAACCTAATACAAACTGGATGGAATCGATAATTTTTTTTTCATCTTGGGTTTCTATAGAGGGTTCTAAGTAAGCTGTAATAATTTGTTCTGATTTTATTTTTTTGAGGACAGGTTTTAGATTTCGATCCAACCAATAGGACAAACTGGCAAAAAAAATAAGAATACTTAATGCTAAAGCAGCTAAAAAACTTTGTGTTTTTGGCACTGTTTTCCATGGTTTAAAAGAGAGATTTAGTAGATACATTGGGATCCTTCTTGTGGCAGTCGACCTGCTTTTAAATAAATGGCTGGTTTTCGAATTCTTTTTACGATTTCTCGATCATGGGTGGCAATGATAACAGTGATCCCACTTGCATTTGCTTTTTGAAATAAATCCATAACGGCCCAAGTGTTTTCCTTATCCTGTGCGCCGGTAGGCTCATCTGCAATCAGAAGTTCGGGGCGTCTTCCCAATGCCCGTGCGATGGCGACTCTTTGGGCTTCGCCCCCAGAAAGGGATTGGACGAGGTGATTTTTTTTATGGATCAATCCTAGCTTTGATAGGAGTTCGTCGACATCATTTTTTAGTTCTAAAGTTTGCTGCTGATGAGACAAAGACAGACTGAGCATGATATTTTCGAAGACACTTAAGTCTCTAATCAAGCGTACGTCTTGTGGAATGTAACCAATGCTGCGCCGAATGGCACGCAGTGTTTGGGACGAGGCTTGGGCTAGGTCATAGGAAAAAAGAGAAACCGTGCCCAAGGTGGGTTCTTCTTCGGTCGCCAAAAGTCGAAGGAGTGTAGACTTTCCGGCTCCACTGCCCCCAATGACATAGAGGAATCCCCCTTTTTTAAGTTCCAGATTGACTTGTTCCAGCGCTCGCGTTTGCTTGGAATAAGTTTTTGTGACATCTTTCAATAGAATCATGAGAAACCGCCCCTCTAAAAGGATAGCTTTTTTTTTAAATAAGGGGAACAACGCGACGCGTTTTAATGGAATTGCCCGGTTTTTTATAAGATTTAGAGAGAGCAGGCTGGCTTTCTCTTATTTTGCCTCTTACTGTCTTTGGATTTGGGGCATTCGGCTTATTTCTCTGACTCTTTTGGCATACTATTTGCGAAGTTCAAACTCAGGGATCTCCGAAATGGGCGAGATGAGTCACGCCAACAATCTGACTACCTTGTCGTTAGGTGTTTTTTTCTATGTGTATCTTTTAAAAAAAATGAACCCTTTTTCTTCTCTCACATTTTCAGAAATTTTTACTTCGTTTAGATTTGAACATCGGTTTTTGCCTGGTTTTTTTAGAGGAGTGACGCTCTCTTTAGGTCTTGTGCTCCTTTTTTTGCTGTGTGGATTTTACCAGTACTTTGGATACATCATCCATTTTGACGAAGCTTTGGGAGACTTGGTTCGTGTTTTTTGTCGGGTCTTATTATTGGTTATTTTTGTCTATTTGGAAGAATTTATATTCAGGCGAAAAATTTTAAACCGAATCAAAAAAGATTTTTCAGATTTTTGGGCGATTTTTTTGACTTCCCTTCTTTACTGCGGCGTTAAAATCTACCAATTTGATCTGGGTGTGATGAGTCTAATGAGTCTCTTTTTAGTGTCGCTCTATTTGGGCTTGAGGTCTCTTGAGGACGAAGATTTCAGTTCTGGTGCTGGGTTATTTTGTGGCCTTTTGATTGTGTTTCAGGTCCTTTTGAGTTTGCCTGTCCTGGGACACGAGTTTCAGGGCATCGTGTTGGTCAAGTATCACTTTGCTTCAGTGGTCAGCTTACAGGGCATTTCGCCCGAAGCTGCGCGGCTGATTTCAGGAGGTGCTGGGGGGCCTCTTTCTAGTTTTGTGTTTCAGGGGATTTTTGCTTTAGGTATTTTGAAAAGAGTTATAAAATAGGTCTATGCCCAGTAAGCTCAGTCATCTGGATTCATTTAGTTTAATTTTGCAGTCAGGCCCGATGGCAAAGTTTGTTCTCTTGCTTTTGCTACTTGCCTCAATAGGTTGCTGGTCTGTGATTTTTGCAAAGATTTTTTCTTTTAAGCGAGCTAAAAAAGAAAATCTAAAATTTTTAAATTTATTTTGGGGTGGCAAAAAAATAGAAGATATTTTTGAACAGTCTGAGCACTTCAAATTTTCTCCCGTGGCTACTGTTTTTCACTCGGGGTTTAAAGAACTCAAAAAGCTGACTTCTTTAGAGACAAAATCCATTGTGCAATCTGATATTGAAAACGTCAGCCGCTCACTCTCTCGGGCTACTTTTTATGAGGTCACTTGCCTCGAAAAATACATCGGTTCGTTGGCTACCACAGCGAGTGCTACTCCCTTTGTAGGACTTTTTGGAACGATTTGGGGGATCATGAATTCTTTTCAAAATATTGGAGTGACTGGGGCGGCTAACTTAGCTGTTGTGGCTCCTGGCATTTCCGAAGCTCTGGTCACCACGGCGGCTGGAATTGGAGCTGCAGTGCCAGCTGTCATTGCTTACAATTATTTTGTAGGACAGATTAAAAAAATGACTTCAGAAATGGATTGTTTTTCTCAAGATATGTTGAATATTGTTCAAAGAAGTTTTATCCAAACTCGCAAAGGGGGAGGATGAGGCACGCAACACCCACCGCCCTAGCCGAGATCAATGTCACTCCTTTGGTAGATGTGATGCTTGTTTTATTGATTGTTTTCATGATTTCTGCTCCTCTCATGCAACAAGGAATTCAAGTCGATCTGCCTAAAGCTGACACGGGAACTTTGAACGAAGTCCCAGATCAACTCGTTTTAGTCTTAAACAAATGGAGACAGATATTTATTAATGACAAGCAAATCGAAGCAGGCACGTTGCGCGTAAGGCTAGAGGCCATTGCTTCTGTGAAACCTCAAGTCCAAGTCATCGTCCAAGCAGATAAAAATATCCCCTATGGGTATGTGGCTCAAGTCATGGCGGAAGTGAAAAAAGCAAAAATTCAAAGAGTAGGATTAGTGACAGAACCTATGGAGCAGGGATTTCGACTCTAATGGAGCTTGGATTCAAGCTCTCTCTTTTTTGTCATTTCGGTATATTTTTTTTCCTAGTCCTTAAAAGTTTTACATTTCCATCCCGCACAGTGCCTTTTATCCCCTCACTCCGTGTAGATTTAGTGGGGCTTCCGGATGTTTTAAAAAAAGATCTGACTCAAATCAAACCCTCACAAGAACTGAATAAAGCTTTAGAAAAGGCAGAAGACGAAGCCAAAAAATATAAAACTGCTCAGACAAAAAAGGCAAAAGAGATGGCTCGTCCTGATGAAATGGCTTTGCACAATAACAGTGTAAATCAAGTCAAACGGCAAAATAAACTTCATAGTGCACTTTCTAGAATCAAAGCTTTAGATAAAATATCTAATCCAGAAAATGAAAAGGTGGTTGTGAAAGGAAATATTCTTTCTAAAGGAGCGTCTCTCTCAACCGATGCCAAGGAGAATGCAGAAACCAGTTATTATGATATTTTGAGAGATCACCTCCAGAAAAATTGGGCTTTGCCTGTGTGGCTCTCAAGGCAGAGTTTTTCGGCACAGGTGCAAGTGTACGTTGATAATAAGGGGAGATTGAGGCATTTTCAATTTCTAAAAGTTTCAGGAAACACAACGTTTGATGAGATTGTTCTCAAAACATTACAATCCAGTCAGCCCTATCCCATTCCTCCTGCAGAGTTGACCAAGCAGCTTTTGCTTTATGGAATGGTGGTGGGTTTTCCGCTATGACAGTCCAAAAATATTTTTTAGCGCATTATTCCAATGCATGCACTGAACTCCGTCGATTATGGCGGATGATTCGGCGTTTGAAATAAGATACATCTCTGATCCCTTGAATGCTTTTCCGATCTTAACAAGGGATGACAATTTTTCGGAGATCGGTCGATTTTTAGAAGACTTAATTTCAATTAAAACCGGTTTTCCACGAGGTTTTTCGATGATCAAGTCGACTTCTACATCGTTCTTAGTTCGTAAAAATGAAAAGCGCCATTTCTTTTCGAGGGCGTCTGCTATCTTAAAAAATTCGTTTATTACAAAAGTTTCGAAGAGGTCTCCGTATTCATAAGTAGAAACATTTAAGGACTCTCCAGCCATGTTGGTCAAAGCCCGAACGACACCTGTGTCGAAGAAATAAAATTTACTCTTTTTTACCTGACGTTTTCGGATTGACGTGTCAAAGGGTTCAAGGTATCGGCCAATGAGTGTATCCACAAGGATCTCAAAGTGTCTTTCGGCTTGCGAATGAAGCACGCCGGCGTCCCTTTCAATCGCAGCAAAGTTAATAATCTTTGTGTTTGATTGCGCTGCTGCAATCAGCATTCTTCGAAATGGATCAAGACTTCTGACCAATTGTTCTGCTGCAATTTCCTCTTTGAGATAAGTTTGTACATAAGAATACAGGGAGCGGACACGGTCAGCTTCCAACAGTTCTTGATCCCAAAACCGGGGCAGTAGCCCTGTGGAGAGCGCCTGATCTAGGCGAAAAAGATCGCCCAGTTCCATGGCACAGAATGTGGAGAGACAATAGGAAGCAGCACGCCCCGCCAAGAGATTTGCTCCCCCTCGTTTTAGTTTACGAGCACTCGAACCAGTAAGTGCAAAACGAATGCGATGTTCTTCGATTCCTCTGTGTACGACATCCAGTAGGCGAGGGATTTTTTGGACCTCATCAACGACAACCCACTTCGGTTTTTTGGCTGCCCATAGTTCAAGTAGGTAGTCTGGATCAGAGGCGATCTGGAATTCCTGTCGTTGATCCAAAAGGTCGATCCAAAGGGGTTCATCGTTCTTAAATAGTTGCTTGAGAAGTGTTGATTTCCCCGCACCCCGAGGTCCAAATAAGAAAAAACTCTGCGATTTTGATGGGTTGGTAAGTCTTTCTATCATATGCGCAAATTGTCTCCCATTCTGCGCATTAATGCAATACGCTTTTTTCTAGTTTTGGGCAGGGCATAAAGATATTATACTGGGAGGCATGTTGAAATTTATTTTAGTTCTATCTAGTTTTTGGGGCGCGTTATTACTACAGGCTGCCGACAAGCCCTACATTGCTGTAGGTGCTGCGCGCACAAAAAAATCGATTATTGCTTTTCAGGAAATCAAAGGGCCTGCTTTGCCATCGAAAGAGGTGATTAGCCGCACCATCACTTTGGATTTAGATTTTATGAATCTATTTAAGTTTCTAGGGAGTTCTGCCTTTATCGAAGACCCAAAAAAATCAGGAATTTTGCCTGAGAGCTTCAAGTTTTCTGATTGGACCAGCATTGGCGCAGAGTTTTTAATTAAATCAGAGATCACTTTGGATGGAGACACCTTGGGTTTCGAAGGCTATCTCTATGACACTTTTGGAGGCAAACAGGTGTTTGCCAAAAAATACCTTGCTCCTCTGGCCGAAGTAAAAACACTGGCCCATACTTTTGCAAATGATCTTATTTTTACACTCACTGGAAAGCCTGGAATTTTTCTCACCAAAATAGCCATCTCGTGTGATTTGACAGGGAAAAAAGAAATTTATGTGATGGATTTTGATGGCGGAAACATCAAGCAGATCACAAATCATGGCTCAATTGCGATTGCGCCTGCTTGGAGTCCAGATGGGACAAAAATAGCCTATTCTCTTTTTACAAAGCGAAAAAACAATGTCAAAAACATTGATCTTTACGAATACGATTTTTTAACGAGCACCATTCGACTTTTATCCAATCGAAAGGGGATCAATAGCGGTGCGGTGTACTCGCCCGATGGGAAAAAAATTGCGCTTACGATGAGTTTCTTGGGCAATCCTGAGATTTTTTCTTTGGATCGAACGTCTTTGAACGCGACTCGGCTGACTTCTTCGTTTGGAGTCGATGTGGATCCTGCTTGGAGCCCGGATGGGAAAACTTTGGTTTTTGTGTCTTCGCGTACCGGAATGCCGATGATCTATAAAATGGCACTCGATGGCTCAAAAGTAGTGCGACTGACTTTTGCGGGGCGCTACAACGCGACTCCTCATTGGTCTCCTCAAAATAATAAAATTGTTTTTTCAGGATGGATTGACCAAGTCTTTGATGTTTTTCTGATGAATCCCGATGGAACGACCATTGAGCGCCTCACCAAAAATCAAGGCAACAACGAAGATCCCTATTTTAGCGCAGATGGAAATTTCGTGGTTTTTAGTTCAAATCGAACTGGGCAACAAAATATTTATGCCATGAATGTCGATGGGACTTTTGCAAAGCGAATGACCTATGGACTAGGAAATTGTGTGACTCCCAAGTGGTCGCAGCGTTAGTTCTTAAGCCAAAGGATCTTAAACTGCCTTTTGGTGAGTTCCTCAAAATCAGAAATCCCAGATTTGCCTCCGATTAAAAATTCTTTGAGAGGAAATTTGTTTTTTCTTTGCCAGCGGGGCCAAGGCTTTTCTTCTAACACTCTAGAATCACCCCGCCCTAAAAGTTTAGCTTCGATGGTTCTCAAGTGGTTTTTAGTTTGCTCGTCATCTAAAGCCAGGATCCCACCGGATTGTAAAAAATCAGTCACTTGGTCCAGTTGAGTGAGGCGAGCAATGGGTTTTTTAAGTGCAGCAGATAAAAGCCCAACATCGTGCCAAATATTATGTTCTTCGTCTAAAAGAGCCACAGGTGCACGAGGTTTGAGCTTGACCTCCTTTTTGAGTCCAGAGAGATCCCACTCCCCCATCGAAATTGTGGTCAACCGAAAAAGGAGCACGGTAAAAAGACAACCGAGCACCATCCCTCGCATCCAGTCTTTGAAGGCACAGTAAAAAATCCAAATTCCGCTTAAGACAAAGGCCAGTGGGATCACTTGAGGTGCAAGCTCTCCTCGATAAACGACGAGTGCTAACAAAACTGAAAAAAGCAATATAACGACACCGCTGATCCCGACCGATGTTCTAAAAAATTTGGTCCGGCCTACGCGGAAATAAGCCCAGTCGACTAAAATCGTAAAAAGAGGCAAAAGGATGTAAGCATAGGGTTTATTGCGGTAAGGGAAAAAACTAAAAAACAAAAAAGGTGGCCAAGTCCAACAGATCAAAAATAAAATCAGATTCGAAATTCTTCTTCCCTTTTTAAGGACCGCGCGAATGGCTGCAAAAATCATCAGTGTAAAAGGGTAGCAGTAGTATAGGAGAGATCCCCAAAGGCTAAAAACACTCCCCTGGTTTCCAGAGAGTTTTTCTAAAGACTCTCTCTGAATATATTGAGACCAAAATCGCCCAGGATCGATGCTCAGAATAATCGCGTACCAGAGAGAGCCTATAAAAATTCCACATAAAATAGCATAGTGTAATCTTCGTTCTCTAAAAAGCTCCCATTCTCCAGCCAGGATCAGATAAGACAAAAAACCGATACTCCAGAGTACAGAATAAAGTGGGCTTTTGATTAAAGCAGAAACTCCTGCTAAACAAAAAGCAGCAAAAAGCCAATTAAAGTTCCGAAAACCAATGGGCCTAGCTAAAAATTTTAATCCGCAGTACCAAGCCACAGTATAGAAAAAAGAAACATAGATTTCCATTTGTGCTGCAGTTCCAAAAGTAGCAGTGCCGAGGCCTGCTGCAAACCAAAGTCCTGCATTTACAAACAGCCTGCGTTCGTGAAGAAGGTAGGCTATTTCTCCCAAGCACCAGGCCGTGAGCAAAACAAAGAACACAGAAGGTAAAAGAGCAGCCCATAGATTAAAACCAAAGATTTTCCAGCTGATGAGAGTCATCCAGTACTGAAATGGAGGTTTATAATAGCTGGGTTCAGCAAATAAAATAGGCTGGAGCCAATTCCCAGTTTCTTTCATTTCTAAAGCAGTGCTCATGTAGAGTTTTTGATCTCCAGTAAGAGGGATGCTGATGTGGCCCAAAAACGGAAGGTAAGCACAGGCCACCCAGAACAGGTGTCCAGGATGACTCCAGAGAGAGTTGATGAGAGTTTTTAGCTTTTCTTGCATGTAAGTTTTAAAATAACATTTTCTTTGTCTGAGATAAACTTTTTAACACAATTGTGCTAAGATCTTTTTCTATGACTCAAGAACGCATCTTATTTGTCAATGGGGTTCGAACGCCTTTTGTTAGGGCACGCTCTGTTTTCCAAAAAATGACGCCTTCGGCTCTGGGTGGAAGGGTGATTCGAGAAACGATTGCTCGAAGTGATTTAGACCCGATGCTTATAGAAGAGCTTTATTTTGGAATTGTGAGCCCTCCTGCTGAGGGAACCAATGTCGCTCGTGAGGCGCTTTTTGATTCTGGCCTTCCCCCTGAGATCGCATGCACAACAGTCAATCGGTATTGTGCTTCTTCGGCCGAATGCGCAGCCTCTATTGGGGCAAAAATTGCGTCCGGGCAAATTGAGATTGGGTTAGCGGGTGGGGTAGAATCAATTAGCTCAATTCGGGCTCTTTTTAGCCAGGAGGCTACAGATTTTTTTCAAGATTTTGCAAAATCAAAGTCAACGACCCAAAAACTTTCTAAGTTGTCCGAATTTAAACCCAAACTTTTAATGCCGCAAGCTCCAGGAATCAAAGAACCCACTACGGGTTTGACGATGGGGCAATCTGCGGATCTCATGGCTCGGGTTTTTGGAGTTACCAGACAAGAGCAAGATCAATTTGCTTTAGACTCTCATGTCAAAGCTCACAATGCTTGGGAGCGCGGGTTTTATAAATCGCATGTCATTGCGGTCGGAACTCCAGATGGAAAAGTTATTGATCGAGATACGGATATTCGAGCTGATTCTACTCTAGAAAAGTTAGGATCCCTGAAGCCGATATTTTATAAAGACGGAACGATTACGGCGGGCAATGCAAGTCCTCTGACGGATGGGGCGTCTTGTGTTTTAATGATGAATGAAAAAAGAGCAAGTGAGTTAAAGATGCGGCCGCTCGGTGTTCTGAGAGGTTATGCTGCTGCGGCAGTGGACATTAAAAAAGAGCCGCTTTTAATTGGCCCTGTCTACGCCATCCCCAAAGCGCTAAAAAGCGCCGGTGTAAGGTGGGAAGATTTGGATCTCATCGAGATGCACGAAGCTTTTGCGGCACAAGCACTGGCTTCGATCAAGGCGATCGAATCCAAAGACTTTGCCAAAGAAAAATTGGGTTTAGATCATGCGATTGGACAAGTGGATATGTCGAAATTTAATGTGAATGGTGGGAGCATTCCACTTGGGCACCCCTTTGGTGCAACCGGGACAAGGCTTATTTTGCAAGCTCTGCATGAGCTCAAAATCCGAAATAAAAAACTCGCCCTTATCTCTGTATGTGCTGCAGGGGGCTTAGGTGTGGTGATGGTGGTAGAGGCTTTATAGGTTAAATTACAAATATTGCTCTGTATTTGAATGAAGATGCTGCGAGTTATTTGATAAATTTAAGAGCCGCGTTATATTTTCAAATGAGTTAAAGTTTTCCATTCAATAGAAGGTTTTTTCTTCAACTCAAAACACTCTCGAAGGTAGTAATTGATTAAGTTTTGATATGGCATGCCTATCCTTTTAGCTAACCCTTTGAAGTAATGAAGGATTTCTGTGTCTAACCGAATTGTAATTTGTTCTTTTAAGGCTATAGCGTAAGGATTTTTTTTACCCTTTGAAAAATCATATTCTTTTTTCATAATTTTTCCTCATATTGTTTTTGTTCTACATTGGTTGCGCGGCGAACCGAAATTATTCGGATTACTTCGTTACTTTTTCTATAACAGTGGCAAACTACCAAAAGCCTAAGATGCAAGCTTAATCCTAACAAAATAAATCGATCCTCATTTTCTGAATGAGCCGGATCGGAAATCAATAAAGCATTGGTATCCAGAAAAACTCCCTTTCCTTCTTCAAAGGACACTCTGTGCTTGCGCTTATTTGCCGCTTCTTTGGTAATATCCCATTCAAATAAAAACACAGGCATAATTATGACATAATTATACTACAAATCAACCTGGCTTTGTATTTTTTTGTAACGTGTTGTTTTTGTGAGATATTTTTTAGTTTAAAATATTATTCAAAATTATTCTATGAGTGAGGCTTCGGGGCCGTAAAATAATAAAGTTTCCTATTCGGCGCTCAGATTGGGATGAGGCCGGTCAGGATCCATAGGCACTGATCTCTGTATGTGCTGCAGGGGGCTTAGGTGTGGTGATAGTGGTAGAGGCGTTATAATCCAAACAACTTTTTTGCGTTTTGGGTCGTAGCTTTTGCGACTTCTTCGAATGAAATGCCTCTTAGTTCTGCAAGTTTTTGAGCAGTGATTTTAAGGTAGCCGGGCTCACATTTTTTCCCACGAAAAGGGACTGGCGCTAAAAAAGGAGAGTCCGTTTCAATGACAATTCTCTCAAGTGGAAAGACTCGGGCACAGTCTTGAACAGCGTCTGATTTTTTGAAGGTAATGATCCCCGAAAAGGAGATATAAAATCCAAGCTTTAGGCATTTTTCTCCAAACTCCCTTGTTCCTGTAAAGCAGTGGAGCACTCCGGGTGTGACGCCTTCTTTGACCCTAGCGGAATATCGAGTGAGGGCCACCTCCAAGTCTTTTTCTGCCTCTCGGGCATGAATCACAACCGGAAGGCCAAGTTTAGCTGCCAAATTGAGCTGTTGTTCGAGGGCTAACTTTTGTTCTTCTGGGGTAGAAAAAGCATAGTGATAATCTAAACCTGTTTCTCCAATGGCTTTGCATTTAGGGTGTTGGGCAAACCCTTTTAGAATTGCCATGTCTGATATTTTAAATGTCTTGGCTTCGTGGGGGTGGAGGCCAATGGTATGAAAAATATTTTCGTGAGTTTCTGAGATGAGTGCTGTTTTCTTAAGTGAATCCATATCCGTTGCTACGGTGATGAGAGTTTCTACTCCTGCTTCTTTTGTTGCAGCCAAAATCTCTGTTTGAGACTTTGGCGAGTAGTCAAAATCTAAGTGGCAGTGGGTGTCGATTAGAGTGCCAGGTAGAGTGTTGGGCAAAGCATTGGAGAGCATTTAGCGGCTTTGTCTGCGTCGCCAGATGATAAAGAGCACAAAAAGCACAGCCCCTAAGATGATATAAAATACCAAGTCGTCATTTTTGTCCTTTGGCTTTTTGGCTTCCTCTGCACCGCCGTCTGCTGGAGTTTGGAAAACAGTGTCTTGTTGAATATTGGGTGGAATGGGATTTTGGAAAAGATTTTTATCTGCTGGAGATACATTGATGCCTCCAGGTTTACGAAAAACTTTCAACGTTTTGACCATGGATTCAAAATCCCCAACGTATTCTTGGTATTTCTTTTTATTGATCGAATAGGTCACTAAAACACCAATGTCGGATTTGATCGTAGCCAAATAGCGGGTAAAAAAATCTGGAATTTCAGAACCAAGGTGGAGTGCATCCACCCAAGGGTGCCCATTGATGTCCATGGTTTTTGAGTATTTGTGTTCTGAGGTGACAGATTTTCCCTGAATGCTGGTATAGGTTTTAGGGTTTTTAACATAAGCCAAGTATTGATCCAGGCTGTCTTGATCGCCTTTGAGTTTGGCAGCCAGCACAATGATGGCGTCTCTCTTTTTTGTTTCGACTTTACTTTGACAAACCCATTCCGCGCCCTCAAGACTGCATTGCCAAAGAGGGGGGAGTTCGAACTCCACAAATTGATTTGCAAATTTATCTGCCAACGAGATTTGTGAGAATATTAAAAATAGGGCGCTTGCTAAAATCCGTGTCTTTGTGCTCATTACTTTGCTCCTTATAATCAGTAACATAACTTGATTATACTTATTGTAACGGTCTTTTTGTAATAAATCCTTCTTCAATCCAGATTTCTTTAAAGTATTCTATAATTTTTAATGCAGCCTCGTTGGGTTTGACGTGCGTGCACTCAGCTCTAGCAATGACTTCTCCAAGGTTTCCATCTTTTTTGAGTGAAAAAATATCAAAAACTTGTCCAACTTCGACCCCCTCTTGAGAACCTTTGTCGATCTTTAATAAATTCAATCGATCACTGATTCGCATAATCTTAGCTTCGAATGCATAATCCACAAACCCTTGGTTCGATTTTCCGTACTCCGGTGGAGTGAGTTTTTTAGGTGAGGGAGAAGGCTCGGAGGCTGAATATTTCTTGAGATCAAAACTTGCACTTAGGCCAAAGAAAACATTGAGTCCCGCTGGAGCCGCTTGCCCCCAAAGAGATTGAGTGAGGGCCAAAGTAAACCCTAAATGAGGATCAACGTGATAACTTATTTCTCCTCGCAAAGCGCCCAAAGAAGGATTGATGGTGTTGATAATGAAGCTTCCTCCACCTCCGCTGCCTGCGCTTCCAGTATTTCCAGAAACACCATTGGGATCTGTTTTGAGAGAGTAAAATCCAACCCCCCCTAGTTTTGCACTCCAGCTTTCTTCGTGTGAGTACTGAACAAACAAAGACCATGGCAAAGCTGCCGAAAACCCTCCTGTCCTCCAAGTGAGACCTCCACTACCTAAAATGAGGAAGCTTGACTCTGGTTTTTTTGAGAGTGGAAAGCTTAAGAAAGCTCCTCCCGTGATATCCACCGACCCGTCTCCCAAAAAGGGGGTGTTGTTGTCATTTGCCTTTTTATTGCTATAGAAGGGGAAATCGCCTTGGAGTTGAAGGTCTAAAGTCGCTTTTTTACTAAAGGGGTTTGTATGGGGCTCTAAAATCCGAAAACTGGCACCAAAAGACTGATCTCCAAAACCGAAAATATTTCCGGTGAGGGTGTCATGGCTGATGTCATTACGAAGCCAGCTTAAACGGCCAAATATACTGAAGCGAGAGTTGATTCCATAGCGAGTTAGAAAATCAAAGCCAAGCCTCGTGTAATTTTTTAGACCGCTTGGAGAGATCAGACTCCCACTGGGGCTATAGTTGTTTTTGGTAGAATAAAATTGTAATCCAGGCTCAATTGCTAAAAGGTGAGGGGAACTGTAGTGATCTTCGAAAGGATGGATGTAAAAATCAGCTCTTGCCGACGAAGAAAGACTGAAAATCAGACTCAAAACATTAAACCAGGACAGAAACAAGTAGTAAAAACCACTTCGTGGTGTCATATAATAAATAAAGTTTTGCATAAACTGGGCCGTGTGGCTAGAATTTAGTTCTTATGACACTATACGACGAAGCTTTAGAGTACCACTCGCGTGGTCGAAAGGGTAAGATCGAAGTTGTTCCCACAAAACCTGTATCCACTCAAAAAGATTTGACACTCGCTTATTCACCAGGGGTTGCAGAGCCCTGTCGGATGATTCATGAAAAAGAAGAACTGATTTATGAATACACCGCCAAAGGCAATTTGGTTGCCGTGGTTACTAACGGTACTGCTGTTTTGGGCCTGGGTGATATTGGGGCTGCAGCTTCGAAACCCGTGATGGAAGGAAAGGGTGTTTTATTTAAGAAATTTGCCGATATCGACGTATTTGATATCGAGCTAAATGCAAAGAATCCGGATGACGTGATTCGTGCCTGCGAAATGCTGGAACCCACGTTTGGCGGGATCAATCTCGAAGACATTAAAGCACCGGAGTGTTTTTATATTGAAGAAGAATTAAAAAAACGACTTAAAATCCCAGTCTTTCACGACGACCAACATGGAACAGCGGTAATCAGTGGAGCCGCTTTTTTGAATGCCATCGAAGTTTTAGGCAAAGACATTCGTAAAGTGAGAGTCGTTTTTTCGGGTGGTGGAGCTGCAGCCATTGCCTGTGCCAATCTTTATCTGAACTTGGGAGTAAAGCGCGAAAATATACTCATGTGTGATTCTAAGGGTGTGATTTACAAGGGCCGCAAGGAGGGCATGAATCCTTACAAAGAGCGCTTTGCCGTAGAGACAGACAAAAGAACAGTGGCTCAAGCCCTCGATGGGGCTGATGCCTTTGTTGGAGTTTCTGTAAAAGATGCTATTACTGCCCCAATGATTAAAAAAATGAATGCAAATCCCATTCTTTTTGCAATGGCCAATCCAGATCCCGAAATTTTGCCAGAGGTTGCTTTGAAGGAAAGAAGTGACGCCCTCATGGCCACAGGCAGGTCGGATTATCCCAACCAAGTCAACAATGTCTTGGGTTTTCCATTTATTTTTAGAGGCGCACTCGATACACGTGCCACTTGCATCAACGAAGAGATGAAAATGGCAGCAGTCAAGGCTTTGGCCGCGCTTGCCAAGGAAGACGTCCCCGACAGTGTTTCGCGAGCCTATGGTGGGCAAACTTTTAAGTTTGGAAAAGAATATTTGATCCCAAAACCTTTTGATCGAAGAGCGCTGCTTTGGGTGGCCTCTGCTGTGGCAGAGGCTGCTATGGCGTCTGGAGTCGCTCGAAAAAAAATAGAGATAGACCAGTACAAAGAGCACCTCGAGACTCTTTTGGGTGTGAGTTATACCGTCATGCGAGGGATCAAGAAAAAAGTTTTATCAGATAGCGAAGATGGCAGTCGTGCGAAAATTGTTTTCCCTGAAGGAGAACATCCCAAAATTCTAAAGGCAGCTCAGATCATTCGAGAAGAAGGCATTGCCGAGCCCATTTTGTTGGGCAATGAACGCACCATCACTAAAATGATCAAAGAGTTAGGCTTGGAAGAAACGCTCCAAGGCATAAAAATGATTCGGCCTTCGGATAGTGCAGAGTGGGATGAGTATGCGACGCGTTTTATGGAGAAAAGAAAACGCAAAGGAGTGACGTTTGCTCTGGCAAAAATGCTCATGAAACAAAGCAACTATTATGGGTCTATGATGGTCGAGATGGGACAGGCCGATGGGTTGCTGAGTGGTATTTCGCATAGCTATCCTGAAACTTTGCGCCCTGCGATTCAAGTGATTGGGGTAAAGCCAGGGTCGCGGCTGGCTGGGATTTATATGCTTATTTTTAAGAAAAAAATCCTGTTTTTTGCCGACACCACAGTCAATATTGATCCGACATCTGAGGAGTTAGCCGATATTGCCATCCAGACAGCGGGACTTGCCAGGAGTTTTATGTCGGCTACACCTCGTGTGGCCATGCTTTCTTTTTCTAACTTTGGCTCCAACGATCACCCGCATGCTCAAAAAATTAGGCGGGCTGTCGAAAGAGTTCGGGCGCTAGCACCCGAACTTATTATCGACGGCGAAATGCAGGCGGACACTGCAGTTGTGCCGGAAATTTCTAAGGAAAGTTTTCCCTTTAATCGCGTACCTGGCAATGCCAATATTTTAATATTTCCTGACCTTCAGTCTGGAAATATAGCGTATAAACTCATGGCGCGAATGGGGCAGGCAGAAGCCATCGGGCCAATATTAGTCGGGATGAATAGGCCTGTCTTTGTACTGCAGCAAAACTCAGACGTAAATGATGTCGTCAATATGGCCGCGTTTACAGCCATGGAAGTTCATTTGAGAAAAAAAGCGGAGTTAAAACCCTATGCATAAAGTCATTTTGTCCCCCCAAGCACCCAAACCCATCGGGCCCTATAGCCAGGCTGTTGCTGCTCGTGGATTTCTTTTTTGCTCAGGGCAAATTGGCTTAGATCCAGAGACGGGCCAAGTTGTTTCGGCCAACGTTGGCGATCAAACTAAGCGAGTGTTAGAAAATTTGAGAGCTGTTTTAGAGGCAGGGGGGGCAAGCTTTGAGTGCGTGGTAAAGACAACGATTTTTCTAAAATCCATGGCTGATTTTCCAAAAGTGAATGAAGTCTATGGCGCTTATTTTAAGGAGAGTCCCCCCGCTCGTTCTACGGTCGAAGTATCGCGATTGCCCAAGGATGTGCTTGTAGAAATAGAAGCAGTCGCAACACTGGCTTAGTTGTGAGCCAAGCTTATTGAATTCGTTGGTAGAGTTAGGTATTCATTACATATGAGTGATATTCAAAAAGATATCCGATGGAAACAACGGTTTTCTAATTACAGAAAAGCTTTTTTACAGTTAGAACGGTTCTCTGCAAAAAAAACATTAAATGAACTCGAAGAGCAGGGTCTTATTCAGGCATTCGAATATAACTATGAGCTCGCTTGGAAAACGTTACAAGATTTTTTTAAAGATCGTGGTTATCAGGAAACCGTGGGACCACGACTTGTGATTGAACTTGCGATTAGCACAGGTGTTGTGAAAAACGGGGATGTCTGGATGCGTATTTTTAAACATCGAAATTTATCTACACATACCTATGATGAAAAAACAGCACAGGAGTTGATTATGAGTATTCGTGCTGAGTATGTCAGTGCATTTAAACAGCTAGTAGATTTACTCGAAAAACAATTTCATGACAAATAATATGCCCTTTGGCCTTTCGTTTGAACAGTTCCAACAAATCATAGATGTTATTAAGAATTATAAAAAAATAACTGAGGTGATTCTTTTTGGTTCGCGTGTAAAAGGAACGCAGACTTCAGGTTCAGATATAGATATTGCAATCAAGGGCGATGGCCTCAGTATTAGAGACCTTGCGGATTTGGAGTTAGAGTTTGACCGACTTTTATTGCCCTACAAAATGGACCTCGTTATTTATAAAAATATTACAGATAAGGACCTTTTAGAGCATATAGCAAGAGTAGGAAAAGTGATTTATTCTAGAGCGAGTTTGGACTTAGAGGCATAATCCAGATTGCAAAATTAGGGTTTTTCTGGGAGACCCTGTAATTGTTAATTTTTATACATAATTAAATAAATTATACTTTAAAATCATATAGTTATATTGTTTTAATGCCTCGCATATTTGCCGATAATATAGTAGACTAATAATGTTCACTAATTTTGTAATCATACCCCAATAAGTGGCCCATAAGAGTAGAACGTTATGAGATTTTATATTAAAAAAACACTGAGTTTAGCGCTTCTTTTGGGGATGGGTGTGTCTTTTTCGTCGTGTCTTTTTGCCTTTAAGGTCAATGAAGCAGACAATACTGACAAAATTAAAGGCGGACAAGCTGATCCAGCAACTGCAGGAGTGAGCGCATCGCCCACACCTACTCCAACTCCCACACCCACACCAGTCCCTGGCGGCGGTGGTGGTATCTCAATAGTGACAGTGACCTCTGTGGCTCCTGTCAGTGGTCCGCTCGAAGGTGGAACAAGTGTTGCAATTGCAGGCACTGGATTTCTGGCAGGCGCAGCTGTAGATTTTGGTGGCGCTGCTTGTACTTCGGTGGCTGTGAACTCCAGCACTTTTATCGCTTGCTTAACTCCAGCGCATGCGGCTGGATCAGTCACAGTGAGTGTCACCAATAGCGATGGCGGTGTGGGCGCTTTGGCAAATGCTTATACATTTGCGGTGGCCCCTACAATAGTGCAAACTTCTAATTTAAAAATTTGGGCTAAAGCAGATGCTCTTTCCCTTTCTGAGGGGGACTTGGTTTCTGCTTTTACAGATAGCAGTGGGAATGCCAATACTCTTACACAAGCAATAGATGCTCAAAAGCCTATTTTTAAACCTAATATTCTAAATGACAAACCAGTTATTCGCTTTAGCGGAGCAAAGACCCTTTCGAAAATCACTGCAATCAATCCATCTTCTGGCTATACTGTTTTAGCAGTTACCAGAAATGCCGATGGCCATCCCTCTGGGACCTCTGGGACTGTCTTTGCTATGGGCCCGAGTGGTGCCTATGACAATGCATTCAGAGTTTTAAATACGAGTGGAGATATTGCTTTTGGAAAATATGGCACCGAGGAAACCACGTTCGAAAAAATTTGGACTAATACATCGGCTTTTGTCTTATGGAGTTTTAATGTCCCAGCCGTAGGATCTGGAAAAACAGTGCAAATCTCTAGAAACGGAGTTCGCATTGGAACGGGGACGGGCACTGTTACAGTTGGGAATACACTCACAAATATCACCTTGGGAAATTGGAATTCAGGAGACGCCTGGTTTTTTAATGGAGATATAGCGGAATTTTTATTGTATTCCACTGCCCTTTCAAATCTAGAGCAAACGGTCCTAGAGAATTATTTGAACGTAAAATACGCTCTTTATAGTCCAAAAATCACTGGTCTTTCGCGCTGGAGCGGTTCTACTGCAGGTGGAGATACTCTCAAAGTTTACGGTTCAGGTTTTCGCCAAGGAGCGATAGTTACTCTGAGCTCTACAGCCTGTGCTAGCACTTTTTATCAGTCTGCGACTGAGTTAGATTGCGTTACCTCTGCTGATGGAGCTGGATTGGGAGATGTCAAAGTCACTAACCCAGGAGGCCTGTTTAGTGTGGCTACGAACGCCTATGCCTTCGAAAGTTCTGTTTCTACCAATCCCACCGATGTTTTGACTTTGGAGTATTGGTTAAGATCAGATTCAAGTTCACTCTATGCTGATACTGATCGTGTGTATGTATGGATGGACTCTAGTTCTAATCAGTTTTTGATGCCTGCGCCAGTTTATGCAAAAAGGCCTACGTACAATTTGGTTTCGACGACATCAGTGCTCAGTTTTGCTAGCTCTGACCTCAAAACATCTACAGAACTAAGCCCCTCAGCTTATACAGTATTTATTCTAGCAAAAAATGCGGATACTCACCCCTCTGGTGCCTCTGGGACTGTACTTGCCATGGGACCTAACGGAGCCTATGACAATGAGTTTCGAGTTTTTAATGGGAGTGGGAATATTAGTTTTGGAAAATATGCAGTCGAAGAAACCAACTACGAAAAAATTTGGAATGATACTTCAAATTATATTCTATGGAGTTTTGTGGTTTCTTTGACCGGATCAGGAAAAACAGTGGCAATCTACCGCAATGGGATGTATCTCGGCACGGGGATTGGAACCGCAACTCTAGGTGGAGCATGGAATAATATCACTATTGGGAATTGGAATACGGGTGACGGCTGGCATTTTAATGGAAAAATTCGCGAAGCGGCTCTCTTTAGTTCTGCTCTCTCAAATACCAATCGAGTGGCGATAGAAAATTATTTTAATGCTAAATATAGCCTTTATGCTCCCAAGATTCTGGCCCTTTCTCGCTGGAGTGGATCTACAAGTGGTGGAAATACATTGACCGTTGTGGGGAGTGGTTTTAAGGATGGTTCAAAAATTACATTGGATACAACAGATTGCACAACTACTTTTGTAAGTAACACAAAGCTAACGTGTAGTTCTACTCCTGCCCACGCTTCTGGATTAGTTAATGTCAAGGTGACAAACCCGGATTTTCAGTTTTCGATTGTGGCAAGTAGCTATAATTATCAAGTCTTAGTTCCACCGGATCCGGAAGACTTAAATCCAGCGTTTTGGATGAGATCAGATTCCAGCTCTTATTGGTCTACTGGCGACAAAGCGTATCTTTGGATTGATTCCAGTTCTAATAATTTTAGGATGCCCGTTCCAACAGATTCTCTCAGGCCCACTTACACCATTGCAGGTGGGAAATCAGTCATTCGATTTGGAGGTGCACAAGCCTTCACCGCCTTAACATCACTCAATCCAACTTCTTATACTGCATTTGTGCTGGCAAAAAATGCGGATACTCACCCCTCTGGGACCTCTGGGACTGTCTTTGCTATGGGTCCGAGTGGTGCCTATGACAATGCATTCAGAGTTTTTAATGCGAGTGGAAATATTAGTTTTGGTAAATATGCCGTAGAGGAAACTTCGATCAATGGACCCTGGACAGATACTGCAAACTTTGTGCTTTGGAGTTTTGTAGTTTCTTCGACAGGAGCAGGAAAAATAGTGGAAATTTATAGAAACGGAACTTACCTTGGCAAAGGGACAGGAACTGCAACCCTGGGTGGAGTTTTGGAGAGAATAACTTTAGGAAATTGGAACACATCAGATTCTTGGTTTTTTGGTGGAGACATGTACGAATTTGTTCTTTACAGTAGCGCTCTATCTCAAGCCAATCGCTCTTACATCGAAGAATATTTTAATACAAAGTTTAACCTCTATGCTCCACAAATTTTAGCCCTTTCTCGTGCAAGTGGAGCTACGGGGGGTGGCAATAGCCTCATTGTTACTGGGGCAGGATTCAGGAGTGGAGCAAAAGTGACATTAGATACCACGGATTGCGCTTCGACAACGTTTGTCAGTAATACAAAAGTGATTTGTGATGGTACGCCTGCACATGCGGCAGGACTGGTCAGCGTAAAAGTGACGACTCCTCCAAATTCTGCCACTGTTACCCTGAGTGGTGCTTTTTCTTATAATGACGCTGTTTTGGATCCATCTACCATAGCGGGTCTCCAGTATTGGTTACGACCGGATTCAAGCACCTACTGGGCGGACGGGCAAACGGTTTGGTTTTGGACGGAGTCGAGTTCAAATAATTTTGGCATTTTTAATCCAAACAGTGCGACACGGCCTACATTTACAAATGATGGCGGGAAGAAAGTATTGCGCTTTACGGGCGCGCAAAGTTTGACTGCCGAAACAAGCCTAAGTTCGTCTCCTTATACTGTTTTCGTTGTGGCTAAAAATTCAGATGGCCATCCGTCTGGAGTTTCTGGAACCGTTTTTGCGATGGGCCCTAACGGAGCCTATGACAATGCACTTCGAGTTGCAAACACAAGTGGTGATGCCATATTTGGTAAATATGGCACAGAAGAAACAACGTTTGCGGGTGCCTGGAATAATTTTGCTAGCCCATTTATCTTTACAGCTTCTGTTCTTACTACTGGCTCAGCACAAACAGCACGGATTTTTAAAAATGGTACGAATTTAGGAACTGGCACCGGCACTGTCACAGCAGGAGGAGTGGTTTTAGAGCGCATCACTATTGGAAATTGGAACACAGGTGATGGATTTTATTTTAAGGGAGATTATTATGAGGTGTTGGTTTATAACCAGGGGCTTTCGGATGTTAACATCACCAATGTCCTAAACTACCTCAATGCAAAGTATAGTTTGTATTAGCTTGTCAAAATAGAAGAGTCGCTTCACCGGTTTAATTGTTAATTTCTACACATAATTAAATAAATTATACTTTAAAATCATATAGTTATATTGTTTTAATGTCTCGCATATTTGCCGATAAATCTCAGTGCAAAGTATGGGCTGTGATGATTGTCGATTTAGGGAACTGTTCCAACAAAAACCCTTTATTTTCAATGATTTGTTATCTAGGTGCCATAAAGTGATAATTTTAGCTATTTTTTAGTACATAAAATAGTAAAATAATGCTACTTTTAGGTATGAAGAGGGATGCATTAGCTAAGTTGCA
>CAZBEI010000085.1:0-10260 GCA_964490895.1 uncultured Bdellovibrio sp.
TTACTGCTCCTCGTGCCCTTTTCATCCCTTCGTAATAGGATTCTCCACCAAGTCGTGTGATGCCTTCGAAAATAGCAAAGAAAAATCCAACTGAAAAAATATAAGTGCAAGCTCGACAAAAGGAGGGTTTGAGATTTTTAAAATCAAGTGGGAATAATAAAAGAAACCCAACTAGGCCCAAATAAAAATAATATCCTGGATAAACGGTGTATCCAAATCCAAAGAGCATGCCATAAAAAGAAGTCTTTTTTAAATCAGACTTTAAACTCGCTCCCCAGGTTTGAGTTAGAAATGAATAGAGGCCTCCTAAAAACACAAGGAGTCCAGAATCGTATGGAGTGATGTGGCGAAAATAAAAATTAGTGTTTGATAAAAGCGAATAAATAAGAGTGGCAAACCAGGCTAAAAAGAGGGATTGATTTAAAAATAAGAGAGAAATTTGAAAAAAAAACCAGGTGATCCCTAGCGAAATGAGAACATTAAATAGAGTTGGAATTAAAAGAGAAACAGGAGATTTCCAATTTAAGTCGAACTTTTTTTCTAAAAGCACTTGCAAAGCTGCAGGAAGGGTTCGGACTAAAACATCACCCGGCCTGGCATCTGTTTTTCCTAATCTTGAACAAGCGTCTTTCCAGTCACCCGCTAAGAGAGAATGCACTAAATGAATCGATTCAGAGTAGCGTGATTCGTCAGGAAAAGACCGGGCTCCTTTTCCTAGTAGTGATACTCGATAGGAGCCAAGAATAATTAAAAATAAGGCAATTAATTTATTTTGATTTAATTTTTTTATGCGGCACGTGGCAACCACAGTGTCCAATGACCATTCCTCTTTGTTACTATAGAGATCGGGATTAAAACAAAGAAACTTCAATATTCTTTTATCTGCCGCCCTTTTCCCGCTGCACAGCGTTAATGTTGATGCTCAAGCAATGGCCAAAATAGTGATCCCTAGTATAATTTTTTGTTTTTTTCATATTATGTTTTGCATCCTGATTGTATGTTTTATTTATGAGTTTAAAGAAAAAATTAATTACTAGCATTATTGTTTTTTTTATTGTTGTAGTTCATATCGGTACTATTCGTGAAGGGCAAAACTGGGGGACTGATTTTTTCTTATATGTCCAGCATGCAAAAAATATTACAGAAGGCAAAAACTATAACGATACGCACTACGTCTATAACCCTCATACTAACTTGCAGCCAATAGCATATCCGCCAATTTATCCTCTTTTTTTAATCCCAGTATATAAAAAGTTTGGCATAAATTATTATGTACTAAAAATAGAACAATGTGTTTTTATCGGATTAGTTCTCTTTAGTCTTTTTCTCTTGTTATCACAAAAGATTTCATTCTTAGGACTTATATTTACATTGGTTTCTTTCGGGCTAAATCCATTTTGTTTTATGTTAAAAGAAGTTATTGGAGCCGATTTTTTGTTTTTGTTTTTTTCTTTTATGAGTTTGTGGCTAATGGAAGTGCTGTTCGCACAAAAGAAGAAAATTCTTTATTCGGTTTTACTGGGCGTATTTCTTTACCTGGCTTTTGCAACAAAGCATATGGGATTGGTTTTGTTATGTATTCTTCCACTTTATGAACTTATTAGAATTAAAAAAATTTCTAAATACAGCATTCTGTCTATATGCATATTTGGGATCTTATGTTTAATTCAAAGTCAATGGGTAGGGTTAGTTGCATTCAAAAACCAAGGATCTTTGTTTAAGTTTGATCTGTTCATGAATATATTGAATTTGCGTTTTTATCCCGGACAGCCCTCTATTTTTTTTGAAAACGGTATTTGGTCAGCTGGGAGACAAATATTGTATGTGGTGGTTTTATTGCTTGCTATGCTTGGGTTTATTAAGAAAATTAAGCTACATGGCCTTGGGTTAATAGATTTATTTTTGATTGTTTTTCCAATACCACTCATGTTTTGGCCATTTGCCGCTGATGTCAGATATCTTTTACCTATAATGCCTTTCTTGTTTTATTATGTTTATTTTTACTTGACCCAACGAGCAAAAAAATACGCAGTTTTTATTTTTCTCGTCTTTTGTTTTTGTTATGGAGCAAAATATTCAACCTCTAAGTGGGGAGCCTGGAATGAACTGGATCATCCACAAGCTCAGGAATTATTTCAATTTGTTCGTACAAAAACAAATCAGAATGATCTAATCATCTTTCATGGGCCGACACATATGGGTGCTCTGATACAAAGAAACTCTATTTATGATTATATAGCTGAAAAGGATGAAGATTGGTTTCGTTATTATGCAAGCATGGGTGCAACGTATTATGTGGTTAAAAATGTGGCACAAAGAAGGCCAGATTTTGTTTCAAGAAATAGCGTAAAATTTAAACTAATATTTTCGAACGCATTATATAAAGTATTTCGTATTTTATGGAAATAGGTCAGAGTGCGGACTGAGTGAGTAAATGTTTTCATGCGGCTCGAGGTAAGGTTGTAGGTTCATCCCATAAGAGATCAATGGTTTGTCTATAAGCTCGGATGAGGTTTTCTCGAGAGTGATTTTGTTTGGCAAATTCTAAATTTTCTTTTCCGGCTTGTCTGCGTTTCTCAGGATACGTTAAAAGCATTTCGATGGCCCGCGTCAATTCGTCTATTGCACAGGGTTGTATCACTGCCCCACATTTCCCATTCCTAGCTAGTGCTGAAACACCTGTTGGGATTTGAGTGGTGATGATTGGAAGTCCTTTTCCCATTGCTTCTAAAATAGAAATGCCAAAGGTTTCAGATTTATTAATGGATGGAGCGATAAAAAGAACAGATTCGTCAAGAGTTTTATTTTTTTTATCTTCGTCTAAATCTCCTAAAAGGGAAATAAAAGCATCCAGTTTATATTTTTTTATGAGGTTTTGGAGAGATTTATATTCTGGACCATCACCTACAATTTTGAGTTTATAGAGTTTAAAATAATCATTCGAACCGATGAGTTTTGACCAAGCTTTAATGAGAACATCAAAACCTTTGTATTGCACCAGTCTCCCAACAGCAGAGACAGTTTTAGAGTTCTTTCTTTGTTCAAAGCTTTTAGCATACATATTGTCTGAGTAACACTCTGTGGCAAATGGAATGACAAGGATTTTTTTCCCCCATTCATTGAGTCTTGGAAAAGCATTGAGTTGATAAGGATGTGAAATGAGGATCTGATCTGCTTCATCTAAGAGGCGAGAAGTTAATTTTGAGAACCAAATTTCCCCCATTTTTCCTTGTTTGAGGGGGAGTGCATGTAAAAAAGGAACTAATTTTAAGTGAGGGTGTATATTTTTATAGGCCTTGATGTGCATCAGTACATTCATTTCTGCGAAGGGGTTTGGAAGATGAATATGAAGAAGATCGGGGAGTTCGAATGATTTTAATAAAAAATTTGGAGAAAGAGGAGTTGAGCATACCTTTCCAAAGGTCGAAAGCCTTTGGATGGTTACATTATTGATAATTTCGCGCTCGCCGTAAAATTTGTTGTGTTGTGAAACGACGCATTGAATACGATGTCCAAGCTCTGAGCCCGCTTCTGCAAGGTATTTGAGAGCAGTTTCAATCCCGCCTCTTTGGGGCGAATAGAATTTTCCAAAATGCAAAATTTTGAGTATGTTTTTCACGCTGCTTTCTTCATGATTTCGTCAATTTGATCGTCTACATTTTGATGCGGTCCGCGGTAAATGTGTTTTGTGATCAATTCTTTGAGTTGGCTTTTTTCTACTTGAGGTGGGATGAGAACAATGTAGTTTTCGTCTTCCTGAAGAAATCCGCGAATGAGTTTTAAGTATTCGTGTGTTGAGTGCTCTGCAACTCCTCCAAACAAAACAAGTTGTTTGGCAATTCGTTGAGCCATATGATAGCCCAGATTGCTTATGGCTTCGGCCACAAAGATAAAGATGACATGATATTTTGCCCCAAATTGATCTAATAAGGAGCGCATGGAGGAAAAAGTGTCTGGATCAGTAATTTTGACAACATCCTCAAAGCCATTGGTGTTTCGGTATATTTTTGCGTAACCCATGTCATCGGTGAGCAAATATTCTTCTGGAATGTGAGCGTCACTGATGACAATGGTGAGGCTTTTCCTTTTGTGTTTAGACAGATATTTTGTAAGGTAGTTGACATATTTTAACTCTAAATGTTCCTTAGGTGAGGCACATAAAATGATCCGAGGGCCTTTGCCTGCTTTTGCGTCTTCTAGGCATCCAAGCGAAGAGAGCACTTCTGCTTGGTTTGCAATTTTATCGTCTAAATAGCCCGCATAATGGATGCCGGTTGTCTCAGCGCTGTAACGGTCTACAACTTTTGGAGAAATGGTTTCTTGCACAATTATAATTGAAAAAACAATAGCAAAACCCAAAAAGCATGCGAAGAAAATTCTTTTTCCGGCTGGCAAATTAATTGGATTTCCATTAAATGTGGGCTCATTATATGCCGTGATTGCATTGTCTTCTCCTTGAGCTCTCGACTGTAAACGCTGAAGATTTTGGTTAAAATCCTTTGCAATCGCAGCCGAAAACTCTACTTCTCTTCTGAGTGAGTTAAGGGTGATTGTTTGTTGTAAGACTCCATTGACTTGTGAGCGTAATTCTTCGATTCTTCTCTGGACAGAGTTTAAGTTAAAGTTTGAAAGTCGAATGAGATCTTGAAGATCCTGGAGTTTTTGGGAGACCAGACTTAAGTAGCTTGCGCTCATCAATGGACGAATTCCTGCGATTCCAAAAGTCATGGTATTTTTTCGAATGACTTCTTCGAGATGAGTAATTTGATCATTTAGCTTTATAATTCCTGGGTTTTTTTGATCATAGTTTTTTTGGCGAAATACTTCTCTTCTAAATTTTAACTCAATGAGTTCTTGTTTAAGTTTATCTGTGATGTCCATGCTTGCATTTGAATCTGAGTCCGATGTGAGGTATTTATTTTTATAGTAGTTATATAACTGTGTGTTTGTATCGAGTTCTTGTTTGAGTATGACCTCTTTGTTTTGTAGGTCATTGAAGTTTTGTAAAAAGGCAAGTCGACTGCTTTCTGTAGATAATATGGGATGGGCTCTTAAAAATTGTGTGACCTCATCCTCAGAATTATCGAGTTTTTCTTCGGCTTGTTTTGTTTGTTCGCTGTAGAAGGCAAGAGAAGATTCGATCTGTTTTCTGTTCATTTGCTTTGTGGCTTTTGTATAGGCAGGGAGAATGTTTAGATTGATCAGATAAGCTGTTTTTGGGTCAAACGATTTTGTTCTTAAAAGAACAGATTTATCTCCATAATCTGGAGTTGTTTCGATCATGGGGAGGATAAGTGACCCAATTTGTGCACGCGTGAGCTTAGTGATGTCAAATTTATCAAATTTTATTTTTTTTAGTAACCCTAAACGGTAAAACATGATTTGCAACTTTAAATTAAAATTAAGTTGCTTCTGTAGCACGAGTTCATTTTTAGATTCACCTTTTAATAGTTCTTCTGCTAGGTAATTTACAAAAATATCGCTTTTGAGTAAGTGGATAGAGCTGTTGACCAGAGCTTTTCCGCTCATGACATCTCCTGATAAAAGAGGAGATGATTTGTCCATCGTTTTCCCAAGGGTGTAGTTTTCAACTTGAAGCTGATATTCGGAAGTGTATTCTGGAATTTCAAGTAAAGTAATAAAAGTCGCAAACATTCCAAATGCACCTACGGTCAGAAACAGCATGAGTTTTCTGTTTTTGATGAGAATCCACAGTCTCTGGAAATAAGAGCTGTCGTAAGTGTTTTTACCCGCAAGGGGGTCATTCAGATTAGGCATATCTGGTTAACCTGTCGGCTTAAGAGTAAAATGCTTTTAAAAAACATTTTGCTTTGTCTACATATAGCGTCAATTCGGTGTCAGTATTTTTTTAAAGTCATTTATTTTGATGTTTTTGCCGTTTAGGGGGTGTTGTGACCTTTTCTCATAGTTCAAAAAATACTGTGCTGTATCAAACTTTTCCGGCATTAGACGGCTTAAGAGGAGTCAGTATTTTATTAGTTGTTTTTGGACATTTGCCTATTGCTTTGCCTAAGTGGCTCATCCCCTTGGCAATCAGGGGAGACTTGGGAGTTGAGCTGTTTTTTGCAATCAGTGGGTTCTTAGTGACACGGAGTCTTTTTCAATGTGTAGATCATCATTTGTCGCCTCTCAGTGTTACAAGAGATTTTATGTTGCGACGCGTGAGTCGAATTTTTCCACCCTATTTTATGAGTCTTCTTCTCCTCTTCTTAATTGCCATTTTTTTAGATCCCAACCTTTTTCGAAAAATATCCGAAATAAAATCCATCTTATGGGTTTTCCCTACTTTCTTATCCAATTACTTTATGCCTTACCACAGAGTGGATGTGGCTCCACTGGGAATCACTTGGTCTTTAGCGTTTGAAGAGCAATTTTACTTGTTGATCATAGGTCTATTTTTAGTGTTTGGACTCAAACGATTGCCGGCTCTGATTTTGGGATGTGGGCTTTTTTCCGTTTTTGCTCGGTTCCATTATGTATCAGTGCATCCCGGTCTAGATCTTAAATCTCATTTACAAATGATTTTGCATTTGCGTTTTGACGCAATTGCTTGGGGGTGTTTGAGTTGGATTTATTATGACTCATTTACCTTTCTTTGGAAAAATCAGTGGAGAGCTTTTTTTACTAATACATTTATTGTTGTAGGAATTGTTTTTATCTTTATTGTCCACCGCTATTACCCCTATGATTTTATGTGGACAGCCCGTGTTTATATTCTTACAGGTCCATTTTTTGCTCTCGCCGTGAGAGCATTGACAGAAAAAAAACAAGAAGTCAGACTTGGAGTCAAAATTTTTTCACATCCCCTTTTGGCTACACTAGGGATTATTTCTTACGAGATTTACCTTCTCCATCAAATTGTTCTCCCCTCCCTAGTGAAGACAGGACTCAATCAGTATGCGTTTCCTTATGCTTGTTCAGCGCTTGTGCTCAGTATTTCTGGAGCATGGATTTTTCATCGCTTTTTTAGTTTGAGAGTTCAAAAGTTTATTAAAAAAGCAACAACAGCTCAACTAGCGCGTTAAGTGAGTCCAGTAATAATAATTAAGTCCCAATAGGTATTTGCTAAATCCAAGGGAGAGCATTTCACCCCAAGCTTGGTTGGGGTCCCAATGGTCCATCCAAACTCGATAAAGTCCAATGATGAGGCCTGTCCGGTCCTTGCCTGCGTGGCAGTGGATAAAGACGGGTTGATTTTCTGCGTTTAGAAGTTCTCTAAAGATCGAGGTTATGCTTTCGTCAGGTGGTGAAAAAAAACCAGACAGCGGAAAGGAGTAAAACTTTAAGCCTAAGCTTGTAGCCAATGTGTTTTCAAATTCAATAAGCTCGGGTGGAGAGTCCACCAAGTCAATGATTGTTTTCACGCCTAAACTTTTTATACATTCTAGATCCTGTGGGAGTTCAGGTTGAGCACCTCGAAATAAAAAAGGATGTACTTGCTGAAAGCGTTCAATATTCGAAACGCAGAGAGGCAGTGGTTGTTGAGCAAAGACGAGCCCACTTAAAAAAAAAGAAGTTAATAAAGTTAAAAATCGAATAGTCATAAGTATCCCCCTAGTATGTTTTATATGCGCGGCTTAGGTGTAATAGAAAGGGAATTTTTTACCAATGTCAAGCTTTTCTGTGGAATAAAATCGTACGGGTTCTAAGATTTCTTCTGTTTTTGCCCAGTACTCGTATTCCTTTCCTTGAAAGGTTCTAGAGGCAATTTCTAGGGAATATAGGGGATATTTGAGTTTTTCTGAATCGTTTTTATAAGGGGTCCATCGTCTAGGTAAAAAGATCTTTTTATTCCCACCGTGGAGTGTCACAGTTTGTCCTCCTGAAATAAATTCAGCTACAAAGGTTGAGGAGGGTTTAAAATAAAGGTCTTCGGGTTTTCCGCTGGCCACAATTTGGCCTTCGTTGAGGACAAAAATCCTATCTGAAAAGGAAAGAGCTTCTCTTTGGTCGTGTGTGACTAAGAGCGTAGTGAGGTTTAATTCTTGTTGGAGTTTTCTGATTTCAGTTCCGAGTTCTTCGCGCAAAAGGGCATCTAAATTGCTCAGGGGCTCGTCTAATAAAAGCACTTTTGGAGACATCACTAAGGCTCTAGCCAGAGCCACTCTCTGCTGTTGTCCACCTGAGAGCTCATGGGCAAAGCGGTTTTCTAATCCACTGAGTTTAACTTGACTTAGGGCGCGGTAAACCTTTGAATTAACTTCGTCTAAAGTCATTTTTGCTCTAACTCTTAGTGGAAACGCAATGTTTTCGAAAACGTTGAGATGAGGCCATACGGCGTAATTTTGAAAGACCATTCCAAAATTTCTTTTTTCGGGAAGTATAAATAGATTTTTTTTAGATAAGTGAATGGAGCCCAAAGAAATCTGACCCGAGTCTGGTCTTTCCAATCCCGCAATGCAGCGAAGTAATGTTGTTTTTCCGGAGCCAGAGGGGCCCAGAAGGGAGATAAAGTCTCCCTGACGGACTTCGAAAGAGATTTTTTTTAATATTTTCGTATTTCCAAAGTTTTTTTCCAATTCAAAAATACTCAAAGTTTCAGACATTTCAATACCCCATTTTGCCTTTACTTAACCACCGCGCTAACTGGTTGAGTAAAAGGACTAAGATTACCAATAAAACAGCCAAAGCAGCTGCAGAGCTCTGATCCGCGTAGTCTTGTAAGTCAAATAATACAGTTCCAATGGATTGGAAAGACGTACTTGCTAAAAAAATAGACATCGAGAGTTCGCCTAAAATGGGGATGAGGACTAAGAAAAAGCTGCCTAAAACCTCTGGTTTTAAAATCGGTAAAATAATTTTAAACCACACTTGTATTTGAGAAGAGCCCGAAACTCTTCCTGCTTCGGCCAAAGAGGGAGAAAGATTCATCAGTCCAGTTCTTAAGGGCTGAAAGGCCAAGTTGAGGTGTTTTAAGACATAGGCTACGACGACAATCCAAGGGGTATTGTAGAGGTTTGGTCCATAATTTCCTGAAAACAGTACAATGAGCCCAATGGCTAAAACACACCCTGGGGTGGCAATTGGGAGAGTAAAGAGTCCATCTGCTATTTTTAAATATTTTTTATTTTTTGAAAAAATAAAAAGAGTAAGAATCGAGACAAACAAGATCAGGACTGCGCTTAAGCTCCCGTAGATTAAGCTTCCTCGGAGTGCGGATTTTGTTTCGGCAAGTTCGAATAAAATATAATGATAAGAACTGAGAGAAATATCATTAAAACATGAAAACCCGAGCCTTTGCAGGCAACCTGGTTTTACTAAAGTAGAGAGAAAAAGACAGCTCAGTGGTGCGATCCAAAAAAAGAATTGAGAGATCCAAAAAAAGAATTGGAATACAGCCGCATGGGTCAGAGAAAGTTTCGAATGTTCAGGACGAGACCCCTTTGAAGCCAGGGTGATGTAGCGGTTTTCGTTTTTTTGAAATAAAAATTGAATTAAATAAGGAGGCAAAGCCAGAGCTAGAAGAAGTGCAGACAAAAAGCATGCTTGGGAAATAGCATCGGAGCCCCCCATTTGAATCACTTGATAAATTTTAGTGGTGAGGGGATACACCTTTTCGGGTGCTCCAAGCCAAGCTGGAATAGCAAAGGCAGAAATATTGAGAACAAAGCAAAGGCAAAAACTGCTGAGAAGTGTGGGAAAAATTAAAGGCAGTTCAATTTTTTTCAGAATTTGGATAAAACTGGCCCCCGACAAAGAGGCGGCTTCTCTTAAGGCTGGATCTAATCTTTGGATTTTGCTTTCTAACATTAAAAAGGGAACAGGCATGTGGACAATTGCAAAAAGAACTATAATTCCAATTCTTCCATAGAGGCCAAAAGGGAATGTGATCCAAAAATTAAGGAGTCCGCTGGTGGGGTTCCAAGTGAGAACAAAGGCAATGGCTAAGACAAAATTGGGAACTAAATAGGGGATGAGGAGCAAGAGTTTCTGGATTCTTTTGAGTGGCCATTCTTTTAAGGCAAAAATTCTTGCAAATAAAAATCCAATGAGGACAGCCAGGAAGCTTCCTAAAGAGCTTGTGATTAAGCTATCTAAAAGAGATTTTTGAAGGGACATCAATGAAGGCATTTTAATAACTTTGTCATACTTAGTTTAATCACTTCGTCATATTAGTTTAATCACTTCGCCATACTTAGTTTAATCACTTCGTCATACTTAGTTTAATCACTTCGCCATATTAGATTAATGACTTCGTCATATTAGTTTAATGACTACGTCATATTAGTTTAATGACTT
>CAZBEI010000086.1:0-28106 GCA_964490895.1 uncultured Bdellovibrio sp.
CTCGACCAGAGACGATCGGCCAAGTGACCCGACTTCAGGGAATTACCCCAGCGGTGGTTGCACATTTGATGATTTATTTGAAAACGCATGAATCTAAACAAAAATATGCAAAAAGATGAGTTTTTAGGTTTATTAGAAAAAGAGCTTGTTTCTTATGCTCTAAAAGAAATCACCCTGATTTCTCAGTTTCGGGAGCTCGTGCTGGCAGAAAACGAAAGACAAAACCTCACAAGGCTTACAAAACCCAAAGATTTTATTGAGGGGCACGTCTTAGACGCTGTTTTTTTACTCAAATCTGGCTATCTCAAATACCCAGCCTTAGATTTAGGGTCTGGTGGTGGGTTTCCAGGTGTGATTTGTGCAGTTTTAGAGCTAGAGCCTTGGATTCTGGCTGAATCAGAAAAAAGTAAGGCCCTTTTTTTAAGTGCGGCTATCCAAAAACTCAAACTTTCTAATGTTTCTGTTCATTGTGGTCGCGGAGAAGATTATTTATATTCTGTGCCTTCTGCACACCCCATTCAAACTCTGGTAGCGCGAGCAGTGGGTTCTGTGAGTAAAATTTATTCTTGGATAAAAAAATGTTCTACGTGGAACAGTTTGGTTTTATTGAAGGGCCCATCTTGGGGTCAAGAGTGGCAAGAGTTTCTAAAAAAGCACAAAAACCCACCCCTTAAAATTTTAGATCAACATCCCTACGAAATCGGGAAAGAAAAAAAGAAACGAGTCATCATCCAATTGGTTCGTACTGAATGTTCCACGTAGAACACTCACCTACGAGTATCCAAAATTTTTTTTAAAATTTCTAAAAATTTTTCTTGATACTCTAGATATTCATGCTTACTCTAGAGGTAGGGCCATGCTTGCCCGGGGGATTTTTTAGATATCTTATTAGATATTCATGTCAGCCGAAGACCACAATTGCTTGGGAGTGCGTGTTTTACAGCGTGCTCCCAAAAGCAATTAAACGAAAGCAGAGATCATGGGAAAAATTATTGCAGTTGCAAATCAAAAGGGTGGCGTGGGCAAGACCACAACGACAATCAACCTAGCAGCGTCACTTTCTGTAGCAGAAAGAAAAACTTTGGTTATTGACTTTGACCCGCAGGGAAATGCTTCGTCCGCCCTTGGGATTGAAAAAAAACAACAGGAGAACTTTAAGACCATTTACCACGTCCTGATTGGAGAGGCACAGATGTCAGAGATCATTAAGCCCACAGAGGTGGACTTGCTTTTTGTTGCCCCGGCCAACAGCGATCTTGCGGGAGCCGAGATTGAGCTTGTTTCGACTTTTTCAAGAGAAATGAAGCTTAAAAAAGCCCTAGCCGAAGTAAAAGACAAGTATGATTATATTTTGATCGATTGCCCCCCCTCTTTGGGTCTTTTGACCGTCAATGCTTTGACGGCAGCAGATAGTTATTTGGTCCCCATGCAGTGCGAATATTTTGCACTCGAGGGATTGAGCCAATTGATGACCACTGTTTCGCTGATCAAACAAAGTTTAAATGCGAACCTCAAAGAAGAGGGCATTGTGCTTACGATGTTTGACGGCCGCAACAATTTGGCCAACGAGGTGGTAAAGGAAGTTAGAAACCACTTTCAAGCCACCGTTTTTGACGTGGTGATCCCAAGAAATGTCCGGCTGAGTGAGTGCTCTAGTTTTGGAAAGCCGATATTGCTCTATGATATTGATTCTAAGGGGTGCTTGGCCTATCTCAATTTGGCTAAAGAGGTTTTGACCAGAAATCAGCCGGTGGGCGAAAGGATTGGATTAAATATCGGAAATGAGCCCACAGAAGGTGTCTCGGCAGAACTCTAATTGGCAGAGATCTAAGGCTGGATTTAAAGGAGGAAAATTGGGACAAAAAACTGTTTTAGGAAAGGGATTGGCCTCGCTTTTACCTGGCCTCCCAATGGCTGAGGTCGTTTTATCAGGGGCCACCTCTGCTGGGCCTGCGGTGCCTGTTCAACATCCCGATCTAGGCAGTAAGGATCGTATATTCGGAATTAGTTTAGTCAATGTTGAAGAGATCGAAGCCAACCCGTACCAGCCCAGACGAGAGTTTGACGAAAAAACACTCAGCGAAATGGTCTGCTCGATCAAAGCCCACGGCCTCATCCAACCGCTTATTATCAGAAAAAATGCGGAAGGAAAATTTCAACTGATTGCAGGCGAAAGAAGGTTGAGAGCCTCTAGGCTTGCTGGCCTCAAGCAGGTGCCAGTAGTCGTGAGACGTTCCACGGATCGAGAGTCTTTGGAATTGGCACTCATTGAAAACATTCAGAGACAGGACTTGAACTGTATTGACGAAGCGCTGGCCTATTTGCAACTCATCCAAGACTTTTCTCTCACACAAGAAGAAATTGCAGAAAGAGTTGGAAAAGATCGCGCCTCTGTGGCAAATTTTTTAAGACTGCTCAGGCTTCCAGAGCTCATCATAGAAGATTTAAAAAAAGGAATTTTGTCACTTGGGCATGGCAAAGTGCTTTTATCTCTTGAAGATAATTTAGAGCGGATGAAATTTAGAAATCAAATTATCGAAGAAAAATTAAGCGTTCGGGCGCTAGAAGACCTCATTGATGAAAGAAAAGAAAAACTAGAACAAACTCCCGTGGAGTCCACACCAGATCCACTCAAAAATAGAATGAGGGTTTTGACTCAGGAGTTGACCCATCAGTGGGGGGTAAAAGTTAAAATTAAAGGGAACGACCTAAAGGGTAAAATCCTTTTTCATTACACCTCGCGTGGAGAACTTGACCGACTGCTTAATATGATGCAGAACAAAAATGTATGGCAAGAGATAAAGACCTGAGCGTTCCTGTAGACAACCTCACTGTAACTGGGGTCATCGAGCAGGGATGCGAATTTGAAGGCAAACTTTGTTTTCATGGCACCGTTCGAATCAGCGGGAGCTTTCGTGGCGAAATTTTTACTCCCGATATTCTGATTATTGGTGAGGGCGCCAGGGTGCATGGAGAAATTCAGGCAGGAACCGTGGTGATGAGCGGCGAGGTGTCGGGAACAATCAAAGCAAAGCATCGAGTGGAGATCCATAGGCCCGCAGTTTTTAGGGGAGATATTTTTACTCCAAGCCTTAAGGTAGACGAGGGCGTTATTTTTGAGGGCAGTAGCCGAATGGTGCAACCTACGGTAGTTCCTACAAAATCGTTTATAAAAGAGAATTAAGTCAGCACGAATAACTCTTGTTTTACCCCACACCTCATGTTAGCTCAAAAAAGACCCCTTTTTTTTGGAGAATAACAAAGTGGATGCTATTGCAGAGCAACTTGGACTAGATAAGTCTTTTTTTGTTCAGTTTTTTATTTTTGCGCTTTTTTTTTGGGTGCTCTCAAAGGTCTATTTTAAGCCTTTTTTAAAGCTTTTTGAACTCCGTCACAAGAGAACAGTTGAGGACAAAGAGGCAGCAGAAAAGCTCATGGTCCAAGCGCAGGCGAAACTAGAAGAGTACCAAAAATGCCTCAATCAAGAGCGCTTGAACGCGAGAAAAGAATACGAAGTGATTTTAATGGAAGCCAAGAAAGAAGAGTCCTCACTCTTGGCTCAAGCGAGAGAGGAAGCCAAAAAAACAACTCAAAATACACTTGAGTCTATTGGGAGCCAAAGAGAGAATATTAAAAAAGAGATCGAAAGAGATATTGAAACATTGGCACAGAAAGTAACTGAAACCTTTTTGAAGACGGGATAAATCTAGGATCATAGAAGACACATGGAAACACTGATTGCACCGACATTTAATGTTTTAGTTTTAGTGGGAGTCTTGGTTTATTACCTCCGAAAACCGCTGCGAGAGTTTGTGGAGACTAGGCATACTTCGCTGAGAGACGAAACCTTCAAGGTATCTGAAATGTTGGCAAGGTCTCAAGACCAGTTCAATGAATACACCTCAAAACTAAAAATGATGGAAGTTGAGACGGATTCACTAAAGGAACAAGCCCGTCAAGACGCCAAGTCATTGCGGCTTAGAATATTAAGTGATGCCCGGAAAAATTATGGCAGTATTGTGGCAGACTCAAAAACGGCATGCGAAGGCATGGTCTCTGAGTTTAGGCTTGAACTTCAAAAAACATTTGGACTTAAAATCATTGAAAGGGCAGAAGCAATTTTAAAAGATAAACTTACAAAAGACGACCGCATTCGGCTAAGTCAGGAGTTTTCCCAACAGGTGGGCCAACAGGTGGGGAGAAGCTCATGAGTGTTGCGAGAGCTTATGCAAAAGCGCTGTATGAGGCCACTCCCGCGGCTGAGCGCGCACAAACCAGCACGCAGCTGTTGGAGTTTAAAAATATTTTAGACCAGTGCAAACCCCTCGAAACAGTCTTGCTAGGGCCCCTCGCCTCTCTCAAAGAAAAAACAGGGTTTTTGAATGAACTGGGCAAAAGAGCCGCTTTTTCTAAGCTTTTTCAAAATTTTTTACTCCTTTTAGTGAACAAAGGAAGACTGGATTTGTTTGTAGACATCATTGATGCATTTGAGGGTGTGAGCTTAGAAGAACAAGGCGGACTCTCTGGGACTTTGATTTCTGCGACTCCAATAGAACCAGCACAAGTGGACGCACTGGCCGCTGCTTTTGGAAAAAAACTCAGTAAAAAAATACAGTTTAAGACTTTGGTAGATGCCTCGCTCATTGCAGGCATCAAAGTTACAGTGAATGGAGTGACTTATGATGGGACACTTCGTTCAAAACTGAAACGTCTTCGTGATCGGTTTGTCTTTGGGACAACGACTGCGCACTAGATAGAGGAAAACTTATGCAAATTCGTCCAGAAGAAATTACACAGATATTAAAAAGTCAATTGATGGATTTTGATCAGAGGCTCGATGTCTCAGAAACGGGAATGGTGGTTGCGGTTGGAGACGGTGTGGCCAAGGTCTATGGTTTAGAAAAAGTCATGGCTGGTGAACTGGTCGAATTTGGAGGCGGTGTCTCGGGCATGGTATTGAATCTCGAAGACGAAAGCGTGGGGATTGCCATTCTTGGAGACGACTCCCTTCTAAAAGAAGGAGCCACAGTCAAAAGAACTAATAAAATTGTGCAAGTTCCAGTGGGCGAAGAGCTTTTGGGCCGAGTCGTCAATGCCATGGGAGTCGCCATCGATGGAAAGGGTCCCCTAAAATCCAAAGAGTTTCGAAAAGTAGAAGTAAAGGCTCCTGGTATTGTAGCTCGGCAGCCCGTGAAAGAGCCCCTTCAAACTGGAATAAAGGCCATTGATAGCATGATCCCGATTGGGAGAGGACAAAGAGAACTCATCATCGGAGATCGGCAGACGGGCAAGACAGCTCTGGCCATTGACACGATTATCAATCAAAAAGGAAAAGGAGTTTATTGTATCTATGTGGCCATTGGGCAAAAGCAATCTACAGTTGCTCAAGTGGTAGACAAACTCAAAGCTCATGGAGCGATGGAGCACACCATTGTCGTTGCGGCCACAGCTGCGGATCAAGCCCCGCTGCAATTTATAGCGCCCTATTGTGGAGTGACTATGGGAGAGTGGTTTCGAGACAATGGCAAGCACGCGCTTATTGTTTATGATGATTTGACAAAACAAGCCCAGGCCTATCGACAACTTTCGCTTCTTTTGCGACGGCCTCCAGGGCGCGAAGCTTTTCCTGGGGATGTTTTTTATCTCCATTCTCGTCTTTTGGAGCGTGCTGCCAAGCTTTCGGATAAGTTGGGTGCGGGGTCTTTGACAGCGCTTCCAATTATTGAGACTCAAGCAGGAGACGTTTCGGCTTACATTCCAACAAACGTGATTTCCATTACAGATGGGCAAATTTATTTAGAGTCTGATTTGTTTTATTCTGGAATCAGGCCCGCTGTGAACGTGGGATTGTCCGTTTCCAGAGTGGGTGGCAACGCTCAAATCAAAGCCATGAGACAGGTGGCAGGAACATTGCGGCTGGAGCTTGCACAGTATCGCGAAAAAGCAGCGTTTGCTCAATTTGGAAGTGATCTCGACCCAGCTACACAGAAACAATTGGCCAGAGGACAGCGGCTTACCGAAATTTTAAAACAAGATCAATATTCTCCGATGCCTGTGGAGCGACAGGTGATGGTCATTTATGCAGCAACTCACGGTTTGTTGGACAAATATCCTATGAACCGTCTTAAGGATTATGAGGTTCAACTCAACGAGTATATTGAAAAGAAATATCCAGAAATTTTTAAGGAAGTCGCCTCAAAGGGTAAAATAGACGACGAGCTGACCACTAAAGTAGACCAGTGCCTGAAAGAATTTGGAAAAGCCTTTGTTATATAGGATCGTATAAGTTTCTGAAAGGGACTCATGCCAGGAATTAGAGACTTAAAAAGAAGAATTGGGAGTGTCAAAAACACACAGCAGACCACGCGGGCCATGAAAATGGTTTCGGCAGCAAAGTTGAGGCGGTCTCAAGACGCCATTATCAACCAAAGACCATATGCTAAAAAAGTGGGTGCCATGATTGCGCTTTTGTCTTCCTTGCCTGATGTGAGTGTAGAGTCTCCCCTTGTTCGAAGGGATAGACGGGGAATGGATGTGCAAAAAAAGAAGGTCCTTTTAATGCTTGTCACCTCAGATCGTGGGCTATGTGGGGCTTTCAATAGCAACGTCATTAAAACTGCTTTCAGATGGGTCGAAGCCCATGAAGCTCTCTACGAAAGTATAGAGCTCGGATTTGTGGGCAAAAAAGGCTACGAATATTTTAAGAACAAAAAATTTAAAAATGGGCCGTATTATTCCGAAGTCAGCGGAAAGGCCAACTTTGCTAAGGCCAGGCAATTGGCAAATGGTCTTATTGAAAAATATTTGAATGATGACTTAGACGAAGTTAAAGTCGTTTATAATGAATTTAAAAATGCATTGTTCCAAAAAACAGTGGTCGAAGATTTTTTACCCATTCATACGATTACAGAAACCCATTTGGCCGGGCAGTTTTCGACTCCAACACCCGTAGTGAAATCAGAGAGCCCACTGCCCTATCTCGTTAAGCCCTCTGCGGAGAGTCTGCTGGAACAACTTTTAGATAAAAATTTTGCAATTCAAGCCTATCGAGTTTTACTCGAGAGCCAAGCGGGAGAACATGGGGCTCGTATGTCGGCCATGGAGAACGCAACCAACAATGCAGATGATATGATTGATGATTTGACTTTGCAGTTTAACAAACAACGGCAGGCAGGAATTACAAAGGAACTTTTAGAAATTATAGCTGGGAGCGAGTCCCAAAAAGAGATGTAAACAAAAGAAGTAATAAGGAGATTGAGATGGCAGCAACAGCAAACGCAGGAAATTTTGGAAAAATTAAACAAGTCATTGGTCCTATTGTAGACGTCGAGTTTGAGCCCGGCAAGCTCCCTGAAATCTACAATGCCATTCGGGTCAGCAATCCTTCGATCAATGCGACGGATTGGAATTTGGTGCTTGAGGTGGCTCAGCATTTGGGCGAAAGCACCGTGCGCTGTGTAGCCATGGATAGTACGGATGGTTTAACAAGAGGGCAGCCCGCAAAAGATACAGCAGCACAAATCCAGATGCCTGTTGGGAAAGAGACATTGGGTCGAATTTTGAATGTCATTGGCGAAGCGGTAGACGAGGGCGGTCCAGTCAACGCGAAAAAGTTTTATCCAATCCATAGGCCTCCTCCCACTTTCAAAGATCAATCCGTCAGTGTGCAGCCCCTTTTTACAGGGATTAAAGTGGTTGATTTATTGGCACCTTATTCTAAGGGCGGAAAAACAGGGCTTTTTGGTGGCGCCGGTGTGGGCAAAACAGTGGTTATTATGGAGCTCATTAACAATATTGCCACTCACCACGGAGGTTTTTCGGTTTTTGCTGGGGTGGGCGAAAGAACCCGCGAGGGCAACGACCTTTGGAGAGAAATGAAGGAGTCTGGAGTCATCAACAAGACTGCGCTTGTGTATGGTCAAATGAACGAGCCCCCTGGAGCACGAGCACGAGTAGGCTTGTCCGCGCTTACGGTGGCCGAATATTTTAGAGACGAAGAAAACCAAGACGTCCTTTTATTTATCGACAATATTTTCCGGTTTACTCAAGCTGGTTCAGAGGTGTCGGCGCTATTGGGTCGAATTCCATCCGCCGTGGGCTATCAGCCTACTCTCGCTACTGAGATGGGAGAGCTGCAAGAGAGAATTACTTCGACTACAAAGGGATCTATCACGTCGATTCAAGCGATTTATGTTCCTGCTGACGATTATACTGATCCAGCACCCGCAACGGCTTTTGCGCATTTGGATGCCACCACCAATCTTTCGCGGCAAATTGCAGAGCTTGGAATATATCCGGCTGTAGATCCGCTGGCCTCCACCTCTAGAATTTTAGACCCTCGTATTTTAGGAGAGGAGCACTACAGTGTTGCCAGGTCGGTTCAAGCCATTCTCCAACGGTACAAAGACTTGTTGGATATTATCGCTATTTTAGGAATGGACGAACTTTCGGAGGAAGACAAATTGATTGTGACTCGCGCTAGAAAAATCCAGCGCTTTCTTTCTCAGCCCTTTTTTGTGGCCGAGCAATTTACAGGGATGAAAGGAAAATTTGTTAAGATAGAAGATACCATACGTGGTTTTAAAGAGCTTGTAGAAGGACGACACGACGCTCTCCCAGAACAAGCTTTTTATCTTGTGGGCACCATCGAAGAAGCCATCGAAAAGGCCAAGCAGTTTGAGGAAAAAGTCGCATGAGATTGACTCTACTCTCACCCGAAAGACGGCTTATAAACGACGCTGAAGTTCAAACGGTGTCTCTCACTGGGAGCGAAGGGCAGATCCAGATTATGCCTGGGCATGCGTCTCTGTTGGGTTCGCTTGTGAGTGGCAGCTTTAGCTATCAGATGGTCGGCAAGGAATTGACGACAGGTTTTATTTCCACCGGCTTTTTCGAAGTAAACGAAGACCAAGTGGTTGTGACGGCTGAGACGGTTGAGCTTCAGAGCGAAATTGATCCTGCGCGTGCTCGGGAGGCCCAACTCAAAGCAGAGAAAATATTACAAGACGCCAGTCTTGCACCAGATCATTTTAGAAAATACCAGCTCAAGTTGCAGCGGGCTTTGATCAGGCAGCAGCTGTCTGAGAAGACGCATTAGACTTGCAGAGAAAGAAATCTCTGTTATCCTTAATATAAGGAAGTTTTATCACCAAGGAAGGTGGCCGGAGTGTCTCACGGGTCTGAGAAATCTTTATCTATTACTTTAGGCACATTTTTGCTTGTATTTTCTTCCTTTTTGTTTCTCCTGTCTCATCAAATTCAAACTTTAAATAGAACAAATTCTGTCACAGTAGATTTAGGAAAAATTTTTTGGTGGGCCGAGGCCAAAGTAAATATTGATCAAACAAAAGGTTTTGATACGATCAATCGTCCAGTAGTGCAAGTCTATAAAAACATTTTGATCCATCACGCACTTAAGAAAAACACAAAGGTGGACAAAATATTGACAAGGGCTTCTTCGGCAGTTTTTCAATCCACAGAAGCGCAGCAGCTTTTGTCAATCCACATCATTTTAAAAAAACAATTCAGGATTGCATTGAGTACTCAGGTTTCTCCCCCCGCCCCACAAAAAGAAAAAACACAGAATGCAGTTCTATCTGACCAAAAAATAGATAGAGAAAAACCCATAGCTAAAATAAAACCCAAAGCTCAAGTCAGTTTACAGAAAAAAAACTTACCAGAAATAGCTTTTAAGCAAGAGGATCCAAAAGAAAAGAAAGTAGATGAAGCAGCAATTTCTGATACACTCTCGATAGTTGCCTCAATGTCTCGCATGGTAAAAAAAGTGAGTATTCAAAACCCGGTCATAGTGAAAGTTGAATACTCAAGTCCACCCCCCCAAGCCAAGCCACCCGAACCTGGCAAGGTCACTCCAGCGCCAGAGCCAGCTAAAATAGACACTCCCCAAGAATCAAATGACTCATGTATATCAGGTGAGATTGAGCGTGAGCAAGACTTAGACACAAGGGTTTATGGTGCTCTTGACCGCGGAGACAACTTTTTTTATGCAAAAAGTCGCGTCTTTTCTCACGAGGGGAGTCGCTGCAAAGACCAAAGCAAGTGGATACTCACCCACTCTGCAGAATATTGGGATACTCTTTCGTGGTGGAATTTTAGTCAACACGCGTTAGATCAATCTGACGCAAAACAAGGAGTTCGACTCTTTTCACAGAATACGGCTTTGATGCTGGCCAAGCTTTTAAAGGTAGATTTACAGACCAGCGCAGGGATTGTTTTTGGAAAAGTCGCCCCAGGCTACACGGTAGAACTGTCTGGACGCGCAGAGTCTCCTTATTATTTGGATAGAGAGTTTGTTTTTTTGAATGTTGCCCCAGGGGCTCACTTGATTTATTTGAGAGATGAAAAAGGATTGGGTGGAGTGGTTGCGGTGCCTGTTTTGGGCGGGCATGCGACGCGAGTATTTTTGGAAACCCAAAAAGAAGCCCCACTTGTGGGGCATGTATACGACGCTCGCTATCAGGAGTTGCGGGGATTAAAAGAAATCAGCGTCCGCGTGGTTGGGCAAAACAGTAAAAATACAATCACAGACACCGAGGGTGGATTTCGGATCAAAGGGGTGCTGCGCATTGCGGATTATCCGATTTTTTTAGAGACAGAAGGTAAGAGAGGATACACACACCGGCATCGCATTTTGCCTGTGGCCGGGCAAATAGAAAGGCTCTTTCGTTTTAGCGAAAAACAGATGGAGTATTTGTTTGCTCAAATTGAGGGCGGGGTGAGTCCAGAGAGTGGTGTAGTGGTCTCATCTTTTCCAGGACTGGTAGAAAAATATGCAGACACGGCTCTATATCCACAGCTTTACCCACTCTTAGACAATCAGCCCATTTTGCCAGAGACGTATACCCTTTCTGCCGAAGACACGCTTTTTGTTCATCGCCCAATGGAAAAAAACTCTCCTCGATTTATTTCTATCCAAGTGCCAGAAGGCCCAAACTTAGTAAAAATAGAGACCAAAGAACAAAAAGTTATTTGGGATCAAATAGTGATCTCATCTCCTGGAGTGGTGCAGGTGCTGCAGTAAATCCAGGACTTTGTATTAGAGTGTTCTTAGGTGTTTCAGCACAGTCTCAAAAGGCAGAACTTCTAAACCGTCCAGTTTGCGTGGAATGGTATCTACAAGCGAAGCAATAACCAGCGGAGTTTTTGGAAAGATTCTCTTGAAAGCATGAGCCGCATGTAAATGATCCACACGAGATGATTTTATTTCGATGGCCATTTGGGGTCGACTGCCTTTTGAAACAACAAGATCCAGTTCCCATTTTGCCTCTCTCCAAACATTGAGATCCCACCTCTTTTTTTGATAATCATTGATTCGTCTGACCTCATTTATAAACCAAGTCTCAAAAAGAAAACCAAGATCTGATGGAGAGGGTTTGGAGTCTGCCAGTCCTTGCAAAGCGCGAACTACACCACAGTCAAAAAAATAGAATTTTGGACGAGCTTTTTTGCGTTCACTGCGATCCAGTGGCCACAACATAAAACCAAGTAACGTATCTTCTAATATTTCGAAATACCCTTTTACTGTGTTCATGTGTACAGAGCAGTCATTGGAAATGTTGGTATATTCGATCATTTGTGCATTGGATTGCGCGGCAACAGCAAGGAATCTTTGGAATGAATCCAGATGCCTTACGAGCGCTTCGGCCTGGATTTCTTCTTTGAGATAGGTCGTCACATAACTCGAAAGAAGATCCTCTGCATGAGAGAGTTCTCCTGTATGCCATTCAAGCGCAATCTTTGGGAGACTCCCATATCGTAGGACATGATTGATGTTAAAAGCGACCCCGAGCTCATCCCGACTGAGAGCATGGAGCCTTAAATCAAGAGCACGACCACCCAACAGATTTCCGCTGCCGCGTCGAATTTTGCGAGCACTTGATCCTGACAAGAAAAACCGCTGTTTCAGCTTCTGAATTCCCATCTGTACAAAATCTAACAGTTTTGGTGCGCGCTGCACCTCGTCAATAATCACAAATGCGCCCCTTGGGAGCGCAGAAAGCTGGTCCCAGAGCAGAGCGGGCTTCGCAATGTATTGCAGTTCGTTTTCAGGATTTAATAAATCAATAAAAAGATCAGCTTTGAGTTGCTCTAAAAGCGATGTTTTCCCCGTCATTCGTGGGCCAAATAAAAAGGCACTCTCCTTTATTTGTTTTAGGTTCAATGTCCGGGGGAACACCTCGATGTTATTTATGATCATAAATAACATCATACTGATGTTTTGAATTTTAAGCAAGTTTTTCTAGGCTTAAAAGCCCCGATTTAGAGTCACCGTATGTTTTCGTACAAAGGTGTCGACATTGTTTTTTTGAATATCGGGGGTGGCGATCCAGAATTTTTTAGGTAATTTTTTATGCAGATTTTTTATATCAGGATTGTATAAATTAAACTCTTGCAGCGAGATTCCAAAACGATAGGCTAAATCCAGTGCGGACTCACTTTTTTTAAGTTGATAAAAGGAAACCTCGGTGCTTTGTTTTAGTTCGGGCGAATTGCCATAAAAAAGGTGGCGGTATTTTTCAGCTCTCAAGACAGCCAAAAATTCAGAATAATAATTTCGGCTCGCCCAGCCAAGGCGTGGTTTTTTGTTTGCCAGAGTTCTCAGTCCTTTGAGTCCGTGGTTGTAAGAGGTGATGGCCAGCGGCCAGGTTTTTAGAATTCTATGATTTCTTTTCAGTAATTTTGCTGCAGCAAGGGTTGATTTGAGAGGCGAAAGTCTTTCGTCAATCGATATCTTAGGATCGATAATGAGGTATTCGTCACCCGATCTCTTTAAAAACTGCCAAACCCCAACGGCCCCGGCAGACGAAACAGCTTTTAAATTAAATGAACTTTCTACAAGGCTTAATCGGACCAAATCTGGAGAGAGCCCCTGAGCCCTAAAAATCTGTTCCATTTTTGGAATAAAGAGTTCTGCCGCCAAAAGGCCTTTCATAATATTATCTCTTTGGCCGGTCTGAGTTTTTATATTTTTTGCCAATACTACAAAAGAGTATTTATGTTTGCTTTCTCTAAGGACAGAAAGGATGTTTTGTTCAAGTGGGGCTAGTTGCCTGTGTTTTATTCTCTTTTTTCTGTTTAGATTTTTAAAGGCAACTTGATAGGCGTGCAATGTTTTGCGGATCTGTCTTTGCCTCATGATTTCAAAGGCTGCCTGATTTCTCGCTTTTTGAGCGAGGTCTCTAAAGTCCAAAACCTCATAGACAAGTTCTGGGTGGTGTTTATCGCAGAGAACCACTTGTTGGGAGGAGTACTCTGTATAAATTTTGAGCCAAAATGAAACAGAGGGTACAAGCTCTTTGGGAACTTTAAACTCTGGATCCACTCTCTGTTCGGTGTCTTGGAGTGCAATGAGGAAGTCATTCCACTGAATATGAGAGAAAAGAAGATGGTGTGGAGAAGCATATTGAGTTTTTAGAATGGTTTGGAGGTTGAGAGCCTCCATGTCTTTCCACGAGACTGGCTGATCAAACGCGGCTTGTGCAGGACTCAAAAAATAAAAGGTCAAAAATAACCCCAACATACTTCATAATAGTAGAGCAAGATCCTTGCCAATCTTTCTGTCAATAATGCCTTGTTTTTATTAGTGTTTTATTTTTAAGCCTGTCTATGTTATAGACACCTGACAAAGGTATGTATGAACAATAACAATGATGGACTAGAGTTTTCGTTCGAAGCGGCATTCGAAAAATTACAACAGACTGTAAAAAAGTTAGAAAGTGGAGAGTTAAGTTTAGAGCAATCTCTTCAAAGTTTTGAGGAAGGTGTAAAATTAGCGCGGGTGTGCCAGGAAAAACTCTCTACAGCCGAACAAAAAGTAGAAATTCTCATGAACCCCAGTTTCATTGCTGGAAAACTCAATACCCAGCCCTTTTCTCCTCAAAATGAAAAAAAGGATTGATCTCTTGCTTTTTGAGCAAGGTTTTGCAGAAAGCAGACAAAAGGCACAGGCTCTTATTCTATCTGGAAAAGTGCTCGTCAGTGACAGTCCTGCCATAAAAGCAGGGCAGCTTGTAGCGCAAGATGCTCCGATTCGAATTCGTTCTCATGAGCATCCCTATGTTTCTCGAGGGGCTCTTAAGCTCGTGGCGGCTCTAGATGAGTTTCGAGTTCCAGTGACCGATCGAGTGGCGTTAGATATTGGGGCGTCCACAGGAGGATTTACGGAAGTCCTCCTCTTGCGGGGAATTAAAAAAGTATTTTGTGTGGATGTCGGATATGGGCAATTAAATTGGAAAATTAGGCAAGATCCCAAAGTTGCTGTTTTCGAGAAAACAAATGCCAGGTACCTTCAATTGGAAACGATCGGTCAAAAAGTAGATCTCATTGTCGTGGATGTTTCGTTTATTTCTTTAGAGAAAATTGTGCCGACACTGCTGCTTTTTTCTCACGCTGATACCGATTGGATTACTTTGATTAAACCACAGTTTGAAGTTGGAAAGGGAAAGGTGGGTTCCGGAGGAATTGTGCGCTCGGAAGTAGACCAGCAGCACGTCCTCGATCGTCTGAGCGCTTTTGCTAAAACCCGTGGCTTAGTGAGAAAGGGACTGATAGAATCCCCCATCAAAGGTTCTAAAGGAAATAAGGAGTTTTTAGCACATTGGAAACTTCAGGAAATAAAAGTATAAAATATGCCGCGGCTCTCTTTTTTGTTTTTCTTGCTCTCTCTTGTGCGCATACAAGGAAGGAAGAAAGCAATGAGGCTCGCCTGTCTCACCCCTCCGAAAAGTCAGGCGAAACTTTTGGCCCACCCGAACCCTATGGACCAGAGCCCCTAAAAACGTCTCCCCTGGTGCTTGTTTTTGGGCCAGGCTTAGCGCGAGGATTTGCATATGTGGGTATTTTAAAGGCACTTGCAGAGGAAAAAATTAAAGTAGGAGCCATTGTGTCTACCGAATTTGGAGGGTTTATTTCAATTTTTTATACACTTAGTGGAACCATCAATGAGTTCGAATGGTCTATGCAAAAAGTTCCAGATGCGGTTTTAATGCCTCAAGGGTCTTCGTTTGTAAATAAGATTTTAAAGCTTAAAAAGAATCACGAAGGAATAAAGAAAACACTTTTCAATATTTTTGGTCACAAAAAAATAACAGATGGAAAAACTCCGATCCGATTGATTTTTGAAAAAGATCAAAGTGGAGATTTAGTCAGTATAAACGAGGGTCTTGCTTTTGAGTTAGCCAGCGCGGCACTTGCAGTGCCCGGCTATCTACCTGCTTTTCCAATAGAAGGGGTGGGTCTTTTGTCTGCTGGAAAAACGCAGCCATTCCCAGTGTCTGAGGCCAAAGCGCTTGGGATTGGCCCCGTGGTGGTGATTGATTTATTGTCACCCGAAGATCAAAGTATAAAGAATGAATCGGATGAAATTTTTAAATATTTTGCTCAGGCCAGCGAGAGCAAAAAGAGCGGTCTAAGCGAAGCTGATTTTATTTTTGAGCTAGAAATGAATGGCATCGGCTATTTGGATTTCAGCAAGCGATCAGAAATAATTTTTAAAGGCAAAGATTTTGTGAGTAAAAACATAAAAAAATTCCGCCAGTTGTCAGGCCTACAAGAAATGCCAGAAATAAAAGACTAGAAAAATGACTCCTAAGAACACAAAAAATAAAATAAATTGGTTTTTTAAAACATTATTTTTTTTAACATTGCTGAGCACGATCTTCATTACTTTTTTAGGCGGCGGAGTCTACTGGTATTTTTCTAAAGACTTACCAGAAATCATTACCACGGCGGATTACCATCCCCTTGGAGTCACCCAAATTGTTTTAGTCGGAGGCGAGAAAGAAGTGATTATAGGGGAGCTTTTTAAAGAAAAAAGATATCTCATCCCCTTCAATAAAATACCAGAAAAGGTGATTAAGGCTTTTATCTCCGCAGAAGACGATCAATTTTTTCAGCACCAAGGAATTAATTTAGCTTCTATCTTGAGAGCGGCCATAGCCAATTTTAAGGCAGGGCATGTGGTGCAGGGTGGAAGCACGATTACGCAGCAGGTGGTAAAATCATTGCTTCTCACATCAGAAAAAAAGTTTGATAGAAAAATCAAAGAAATGATCCTGGCGGCGCGATTGGAAGGAAATTTAACCAAAGAGCAGATTTTATATTTATATTTAAATCAAATTTACTTAGGACATGGAGCCTATGGTATTCAGGCCGCGAGTCGAGTGTACTATAATAAAGACATTTCTGAACTGGGTTTGGGAGAGATGGCACTTTTAGCAGGTCTTTTGCAGGCCCCGGGTAAGTACAGCCCGATTTTAAACCCAAAACGAGCTAAAGAGAGACAAAACTATGTTTTAAGAAGAATGTATGAAAATAAATTTATTTCTCAAGCAGAAATGTTGGAAGCTTCTGCCCTTCCTCTAAGGGTATTTATCGACCAAGACGTCAATTTTAAAATAGCACCCCATTGGGTGGAATATCTGAGGCGGTATTTGTTGGAAAAGTATGGAGAAAAAACAACCTACGAAGAAGGCCTGAGAGTTCTGATCCCCTCGCGAGTGGAAACCTGTCTCTCTTCTCAAAAAGCGCTGAGAGAGGGACTTCGGGCTTTAGATAAAAGGGTCGGTTGGAGAGGTCCTCTTAAAACCTACAAAGCATTGCCGGAAATTGAAAAAGCCCTCCGAGAGCAAAGGGTGCAGATGATCGAGAAAAAACTTGGGTTTAGAGTTTTGTTACCAGATGGTCACATGGATTCTGTAGAGGCTCTCAAAATCCAGGGGCTTAAGTCAGATCGTGAGCTTTTAGAGAAAGACGAAATTTACCAAGCCGTTGTCACAAGCACAGAGGACTCTGGAAATAAAATCGGAGTCATGATGGGGGCCATCAAGGCAGAACTGTCACCAGACTGGAAAAGTTGGGCTAAGAAAGCGATTTTAAAAAGAGGAGACCTCCTTTGGGTTCGAGTGCAAACTATTTCGGAACATAAAATTTTAGTGTCTTTAGAACAAGAACCCCAAGCTCAAGGAGCTCTTTTCTCGCTGGAGGCTAAAACAGGATACGTTGTAGCGATGGAAGGGGGCTACGATTTTGAACAATCAGAATTCAATCGAGCCACACAAGCTCTGAGACAACCGGGGTCTGCTTTTAAGCCTGTGATTTATTCTGCAGCGCTAGAGAAGGGATTTACTCCAACAACAGTGATTGTAGATTCTCCCATTGTCTATAATAATGAGGAAGCAGGCAAATGGAAGCCTGATAATTTTGAAGAAAAATTTTATGGAGACACCCTCTTTCGACAAGCCCTTATTAAATCTAGAAATGTCCCTACGATTAAAATTGTTCAATCCATCACGGTTCCTTTTTTAATTGAATTTGCAAAGAGAATTGGATTTAATTCTCAATTTCCTCTGGACCTTTCGATTTCTCTAGGAAGCGTTGGGGTTTCTCTCGTTGATTTGACAAGAGTTTACGCCATTTTTCCAAGACTTGGGCGAAAGCTAACGCCGTTATTTTTTTCAAAAATTTTAGATCAAAACGGGAAAATTTTAGAGGAGTCAAAGCCCTCCGTATTGCCAACAGAAATAAAAATTCCATCTCCAGTGGCTTCGCCCAGCGTGCTTCCCACGTACCCCCCTTTGGACGATCAGGACCAGGTCATGGATCCCAGGTTTGCCTATGTGATGACCCACCTGATGAACGAAGTAATTGAGTTTGGAACAGGGCATCAGGCAAAGATGTTGGGACGCATTGCGGCAGGAAAAACTGGGACCACAAGTGAGTTTGTGGATGCCTGGTTTATGGGCTTTACTCCCGATATTGTGACAGGGACATGGGTGGGATTTGACAGCCAAAAAACATTAGGTCATCAAGAAACTGGGGCAAAAGCGGCGCTCCCGATTTGGTTAAGTTTTATGAAAGAAGCAGTAAAAAATTATCATGACTCGGATTTTACGATTCCACCAGGGGTCGTTTTTGCCACAATCAACCCCACCACAGGTAAGAGGGTTCCACCGGATTCTATTAACGCCACCAAAGAGGCTTTTGTAGAGGGAGCGGAGCCTAAGGAAGAAGACTCTCAAAATGGGGTAAGCCCTCAATCTCAAAGTAAATTTTTTAAAGAAGATATGGATTAATTCCGATGCAGTCATGAGGAGGGCTGCTCTTGAGTCGATCTCTATCGTACTCGTTTATTTTACATTTGTTTTTTTTGTTGGCGGTTTGTATTTTGCTCCACAGACAGACTGTGCAAAATTTCGAAAATAAAACCGTCTTGATTGAGCTCGAGCCTGCTCCCATTTCAGAGAGAACAAAACGCATTGTTCAAACCCTCAAAACACAAAAGCTTGATCAAGCTCCAAATGACGCTTTTTTAGGGGCCCAAAATCAAAAAATGGATCGAGAGACCGTGAGTGTGAATCAAAAGGTCAATTCGGGTGGTAAAAAGGCAGCTCAAAAAAACCAGGGACATGAACTTCAAAAATTAGGACTGCCCCTTTTGCCAAATCAGTTGAAGGTAAAAAATACGCTAGAGTCTATTGAACGTTTGGGTGAGGAGTGGAACAGACAGGAAACTCCTCAGGATTATATTAAGGGCATTAAAGAGTCCGACCGCACCGCACTCAGCACAAAAGAGTATGTATTTTATGGCTATTTTCAGAGAATTAGGCAACGGTTGGATTTAGCTTGGGGCGGGGCGCTTCGAGAAAAATTGCTCAAGCTCTATAGAAGTGGAAGGCAACTTTCCTCAGATATGGATCACATCACGAGGCTTGTGGTGGTTTTAAATCAAAATGGAGAAGTCGTCAGGGTTCAGGTGGTAGAGGAGTCTGGAGTGCACGACTTAGATGATGCTGCAATTAAGGCTTTTAATCAGGCCGGGCCGTTTCCGAACCCCCCCAGAGGGCTGGTGGATAAGAACGGATTGATTCAAATTCGCTGGGATTTTATTTTGAAGACGTAGGCGATCTAAGCTATGTTGACCCAATGGAATATACCCTGAGCCCCTTTGTTTTTAGGCATATTGGACCCGATATTGGGCAGATTTCTGAAATGCTCGCCACATTAAATTTACAATCTTTAGAAGAGCTCATCCTAAAAACAGTTCCAGAAAAAATAAAAATAAAAACACCTCTTTCCGCAGAAATCTTAGGCCACGGCCAAACAGAGCTCGAAGCTCTGGAGGCACTGAGAGAGATTATTTCTAAAAATAAAGTTTTTAAATCTTACATCGGCATGGGTTATTCGGATTGCACCACCCCCAGTGTGATTCAGCGAGGGATTTTAGAAAATCCAGGATGGTATACTCAATATACGCCATATCAGGCCGAGATTTCGCAAGGTCGCTTGGAGGCCCTCCTCAATTTTCAGACAATGATCATGGATTTGACTGGACTTGAGATTGCCAATGCTTCGCTTTTAGACGAAGCCACAGCCACGGCCGAAGCCGTGCTTATGGCTTATGCGGTTTTAGGAAAACCGGAGCACCACGCAGTTTTTGTCTCAGAGGGGTGCCATCCACAAAATATCGAAGTGGTAAAAACAAGGGCGAAAGCTTTAGGTATTGAAGTCCTCGTGGGCAATCATGAAACTTTTGATTTTTCTAAAAAAATAGTTGCCACAGTATTACAGTTTCCCACTACGGAGGGCACTGTTTATGATTATTCTTCTTTTATAGAAAAAGTACATGCACAAAATGGACTGGTGATTGTAGCTGCTGACTTATTGAGTTTAGCAATATTTACCCCCCCCGGAGAATGGGGAGCCGATATTGCTGTCGGGAATTCTCAGCGCTTTGGCGTGCCCTTGGGGTATGGGGGGCCACACGCTGCTTTTATGGCCACCAAAGATATTTATAAAAGACTTATGCCTGGGAGAATTGTCGGTGTTTCGAAAGACACCGAGGGTCGTCCGGCCATTCGACTTGCGCTTCAGACCCGAGAGCAACACATCCGTCGAGAAAAGGCGACCAGTAATATTTGTACCGCTCAAGTCTTATTAGCTGTGATGGCCAGTCAGTATGCCGTTTATCACGGACCGCATGGGATCAAAAAAATAGCAGAACAGATTTTAAAACTGACAAAAGTTCTGGCATTGGGTTTAGAAAATTTAGGCTACAAGTTAAAAGCAGGATCTTTTTTTGACACCCTCAAAGTTTTTGTTGGAAAAGAAAAGGGTGTGCAGATTTTAGATTTAGCGCAAAAGGAAAAAATAAACTTTAGACTTTATGATAACGAAAATATTGGGATCTCTTTGGATGAGACCACGGGTATACAAGATGTAGAGAAAATTCTAAAGATTTTTCATTTTGGAAAAGATTTAAAATTTTCAACTCAATTCAGCTTTGACGAACTCAAAGCTGGTGGTGAGCAGAAAATTTTAAGAAAAACGCCCTATCTAACCCACTCTGTATTTAATCGCTATCACTCAGAAACTGAGATGCTCCGGTACATGAACCGGTTGCAATCTAAAGACCTCTCTTTGACGACATCGATGATTCCGCTTGGTTCTTGTACAATGAAACTCAATGCGGCAACGGAGATGTTTCCTGTGACTTGGCGCAAGATCAGTCGACTCCATCCCTTTGCACCTTTAGAGCAAACGCAAGGATATCAGGAGATGTTTAGGCGGTTGGAATCCATGATTGCAGAAATGACTGGATTTCGGGCGGTTTCACTTCAGCCCAATGCAGGATCGCAGGGCGAATACGCGGGACTTTTGGCGATTAAAAAATTTCACCAAAGCAAAGGAGAAGGCCATCGAGATTTGTGTCTTATACCACAATCTGCTCACGGCACAAACCCCGCAAGTGCGACCATGGCTGGATTTAGAGTGGAGGTTGTTCAGTGTGATGGGGATGGAAATGTGGATTTGGAGGATTTAGAAAAAAAGGCGAGAGAAAATGCCCAAAACTTAGCGGCATTGATGGTGACTTATCCTTCTACGCATGGTGTTTTCGAGGAGGGGATCACAGAGATTTGTAAAATCGTACACGAGTACGGTGGGCAAGTGTACATGGATGGAGCCAACCTCAATGCTCAAGTGGGACTTTGTCGTCCTGCTGAGATGGGAGCGGATGTTTGTCATCTCAATTTACATAAAACATTTTGTATTCCACACGGAGGCGGCGGACCTGGGATGGGGCCTATTGCGGTTCAGGCGCACTTGGCTTCTTTTTTGCCCGGAAGAGAACACTCTGTGGGGACGATTTCTGCAGCCCCTTGGGGAAGTGCAAGTATATTACCTATTTCCTATTTATATATAATGATGATGGGTTGTGAGGGTTTAAAGTTGGCCACACAAGTTGCCATTTTAAGCGCCAATTACATCGCAAAGAAATTAGAGCCTTATTATCGTGTATTGTACAAAGGAAAAAAAGGCTTTGTGGCCCACGAGTGTATTTTAGATCTAAGACCCCTTAAGGTCAGTTCTGGAGTCGAAGTCGAAGATGTCGCCAAACGACTCATGGATTATGGCTTTCACGCGCCTACGGTTTCTTTTCCGGTGCCCGGTACAATGATGGTTGAGCCCACAGAGAGTGAAAGTAAAACTGAGCTCGATCGATTTTGCAGTGCAATGATCCTCATTCGAAAAGAAATCGAAGAGATCGAAAAAGGTTTGATGGATCGACAAAATAACTTACTCAAAAATGCACCCCACACAGCGGCCCAGGTAACTCAAACCCAGTGGACTCGGCCTTACTCTCGGGAGCGAGCAGCGTTTCCGGTCGAAAAATTGCGCGAACACAAATATTGGCCACCCGTCTCTCGCATCGATGCGGTCTATGGGGAACGCAATTTTTGTGGTTCATGTCAGTCGTAGTTCTGAAATTTGAGCATGATGTATTAATGTGTTAATTCGTAGGCTTATCTAAGCGTTCATTAATGTTGACAAAAAAAATCAGTCAGGTATTTATTGGTACAATTAATGCTATGCGCATTAAGTTAAAGTGAGGTTTTTTTATGAGGCATGCTCTACTTTTCGTTTCTATTGCAGCGAGTCCGTTTGCACTTGCAGACATCAACTATCCACTCAATACGTCGGCAGGTGTTAAGGTCACAGAGATCGCCTGTGACGAGGGGGTCACCATTAATGATGGCTCAATCAAAGAAAAACTTGCAGCAGGAAAAATCCCTGTTGCAGTCAAAGGCCAAAAGTTCGTCCAGTTTTCTTCTGCAACTGATTTGGATCCCTTCCTGCGATTGCACATGCGGATAATATCAAAGATAAGGAAACTGATTTGAAGTCTTATGTGGAGGCTTATTTAGAAGAGGAAATTCGCGCTGAAGCTTTAGTGAAAAACGTAGGACACTTTTATCGATTTTTAGAGCTTGCTGGAATTGAATCTGGGAATCACATTAGCTTTAGAAATATTTCTCAGGAAATTGGAATCAGTCACACAACCATTTCTTCTTATTTTGAAATTCTCGAGGATTGCCTCATCGCAGAAAGAATTGACCCTATTGTCAAAAGTGAGACCAGAAAAAAATTGATTAAATCCAGCCGGTATTTAATCTTTGACTTAGGGGTTAGGAGAATATGTGCCAATGAAGGCTTTCACTTAAATACACGAAGAAAAGGAGAGCTTTTTGAGCAATACATTGGCTTAGAATTGATCAGGTATGGGAGATTGTCTTCGAAGGGCATCACGTTAAACTTTTGGAGAGACGCAGATGGGCCAGAAGTAGATTGGGTGCTTAATCGAGAAAATGAATATATTCCAATGGAAGTCAAGTGGACTTCCCACCCCATCCCTTCTGATGCAAAGTATTTAGAACTTTTTTTAGATGAATATAAAAATTCAAAACATGGCTATATCGTTTGTCAGACACCAAGGGCCTTCAAAGTTTCTAAACGTGTTACTGCGTTACCTTGGCAGGAAATTGAGAGTTTGGTAAAATAAAAAAACAGAGTTTTTTACAGAATTTTTGTGACTATTCAGCCTCATTCTGCAGGCTCGGTGTAAAAACTACGGCGGCCACTCAGGGGTGGGCCAGTTATTTTGAAATAAAATATAAAGAAACTCTTGGATGTTTTTCTGGAAGTATTTTTTGATCCCGGCTAGATCTCTCCCCCACTCCACAATTCGAGACCAAGTCAAATAATCCCAAAAGCGTTTTAGAGCAGGCTGTCCCTTCTTTGCTCCTGTCATGAGTCTTGCGATCAGGCCTGCAACTTCGCGCAAAAAGCGTCTAAGGGCAAGGCGAGCTGGAAAAATGCGCCTTGATTTTGTTTGGATCAAAAAATGCAAGTGATTCCCAACGCACACAAACTCTCTCAGTATAATGCCGTGACGTTTTGCCGCACGAAACACAATCATCCGTATGATACGTGAGCGTGAGGGATGCAGCATGGATCCCTTTCCCACTGCTAAACTCGATCGCATCGTAATGTGTAGTTGTTTAGCGGGGTCAAACGGGCGCGCTTCTTTTCTTTTGCGTGTTTTAGCGTGCGCCTCTCCACCGTGTTCTTTTGCATGTTCTCCACCATGGTCTTTTCTCTGCTTCTTAAAGAAAGGAAAATGCATCTGTTTTTCTTTTTTTTTCATTCGAACATCCTGGTTGTGTTGTATAGGATAAGGGCAATGTTATTTCAACAATTTTTTTTATCAGATATTGAATTATTTTATTTTAAAAACACGGTAATTTTTCATTTTGTAAACTTTTGCAAACATTTGTAAACTTTTTCCCAGCTTTTCATGCTACGCGAACACTCACGCACTTGTAAGGCCTGAAAATCTCTTTTTTATAAGTCCACCCCGGCGGCCACCGGGGTCTATAGCTTAGAATGAAGTGGCCAAGGGACTCCGTTTTTACACCGAGCCTGAAGAATGAGGCTGAACAGTCACGATTTTTTCTGGGCGAGCTAAAAACTTAATAAACCTATAGTTTTTTGAAAAAAACTGGGTTAAAGCTCATCTCATGCGTTTTCCAGAGAGTTTAAAATATACCAAAGAGCACGAATGGGCCAAAATAGAGGGCAACCAAGCCACGGTTGGAGTGACCGATCACGCCCAGAATGCATTAGGGGATATTGTCTTTGTAGAGCTCCCAGCTGTTGGAAAAATACTGAAACAGGGCGAAACATTTGGTGTGGTAGAAAGCATCAAAGCGGTTTCGGATCTCTATGCTCCGCTCTCCGGGAAAGTGATTAAAACGAATGCGACTGTCATTAGCGAACCAGGCCTGCTCAACAAAGATCCCCATCAGAGCGGCTGGCTCATTGTGATCGAGCTCTCAGATCCATCTGCTATCCAGGGCTTGATGGATTCTAGCCAATATTTAAAATATGTAGAAACACTAAAGTAGTATGCATTTTTCAAATTACGTGGCTCATGTTGAGGATGAATTTCGGATAAAAAAAGCCACCTCCCTTTTAAAAGAGGCGGCTTTTCGAATCATGTTAGAATGATTTAGTCCCACACTCGTTTTAGCGAAACGAGTTTGCAATCACCACGATGGGTCAATTTTGTTCGAACATTATAAGCAACTTCAGTATTATCATCATCGTTGTTGTTATAACAATCTAGAGAGACTTGCCAAAGAGTCCCTTCTCCATTATTCCACAGATCATCCACATTCTGCACGCTGCAGTGATCATAGGATAAAGAAGCTTTTTTCTTGGAAACCGCAACAGCCAATCTGCTGCAATTATCCGCAAAAGCACTTCCAGCAAATGCAGTCATGAATACAGCAAACACGACTAAGGTTAGCTTTTTCATTGTTTTCTCCTTACAATTTTGTATGTTAATGAATGACGGACGAGTAGCCCCCTATTGGATTACACCCCCCAGTCAATCCTTTATCGCAGGGAGACATATCCGCGCTTACTACAACTTGTCAATAGCAAAATACATCTTTTAAAGTGTGCTAGACAGGTTTAGAGCAATTACGGACTAGACAGCTTATTTCTTAGAGGACTTCAAAAATGCAGGAAGAACATGAAATCAAATGCCCATTTTGTGGAGAAACCATCTCTATTTTAATAGATATTTCGGAAGTTCATCAGGTCTATGTTGAGGATTGCTCTGTGTGCTGCAAGCCCATTGAGTTCGAAGTGCAGTGTCGAGCAGGGGCCATCTTTTCTGTCGATTTTAAGAGGAGTTAGAGAAAATACTAATAGATCGCAGTGTAAGGCAGGAGCCAGATGCGTTGATGCAGAGGAACTCAAGTCGTTGTTGCGCGCCCCAGAACAATGCCGATTGCTTTTGGATTTTTCTCAATAAAATGTCGCAAGGCGCGGTAGGAATAAGGTTTTGGCGTTTCTTCAAAAACAAAATGGATCGCGATCTGTCGTTTATGAGATTCAAAAATCCAAGGAATTTGGGCACCGTCCAGGCTGCGGTAATAGCACCAATGCGGGCGTGTTTGAAAAAAACTACTCTGATATCGCAGTTCCTGCGAAATGGATAATGCGAGTAATAGTTCTATGGGCATTTGATCTATTTGGCCAAATCCGCCCGCATGAAGCCAAAGACCTGTGTCTTTCCATTCTAGACGTAGTTTTTTGACGGGTTTTTTTCCCCACACAATGGGTGGAATTTGGTCAATCAAGGATAAAGTTTCTAGAGCTCGCAATAATCGTTTGGAGACCCCGGTCGTTAATCCGGATTGTCTGGAGAGTTCTGTGACAGTAATCTCTCGGCCTTGTAATTGTGCCAGAGCGCACAGAAATAAAAGTCCAAGCCTATAATTTAAGTTTCTCAGGCTAGGATCTACAAGTGCCACATCGCGTGTGAGTAGGGTCTGAAAATAAGCCTGATACCATTTTGCTCTTTTTACAACATTATGGGTGAAACAGGGAATTGGCAATCCTCCTCTCTCAGCATGCAGAGAGATCTTTTTTTCAGAAACTCTACAAGAGGAGTGTGGCCTTCTAAGGTCTTAAAAGATTTTGTTTATTTCCAAATCCTTTTGGCATTCAAATAATTGCAACAGAAAGCGACTCGGGGGGAGATGGTGGACCTCTGAAGCACACACAAAGAGTGGAAATGCTAAGAGCGCTATGCTAAAAATGCCCCATGCTAAAAAGAACCTCTCTCTACGAAGAGCACGTGCGAGCCCAGGGTCGTCTCATTGATTTTGGGGGATGGGAACTCCCTGTTCAGTATACTGGTGTGATCGACGAGCATCTTGCCTGCAGACAAGCAGCTGGACTTTTTGATGTCAGCCATATGGGAGAGGTGTTTGTAGAGGGTGGAGACGCTGAAAAGTTTTTAGATTATATAGTCACGAACAATATCCAAAAACTCGCTCGCGGTCAGGCGCAATACACGGTGATGTGTTACCCACACGGCGGGGTGGTGGACGATCTCATTATTTATAAAATGAGTCATGAAAAATTTCTGGTCGTCGTCAATGCTTCGAATACAGAAAAAGATTTTGCTTGGATGAAAAACAGAGCAGAAGAGTTTCCGTGTAAAAATTTCTTACTTACTAACGAAAGTGCACGGTATTGCCAAATTGCAATCCAAGGTCCTCGAGCACTTGAGATTTTACAGAAATTAACAACAACTCCGCTTTCAGAAATTAAAACCTATGGGTTCAAAGAAGGAAACGTATTGGACAGAGTTCCAGCGATTCTGGCTCGAACTGGCTATACGGGCGAAGACGGGTTTGAAATTTATGCAGCCTGGGAAATGGGCACTGAAATATGGCGAGCTTTGCTTGAGGCGGGAAAACCTTTAGGGCTCAAGCCCTGCGGCCTTGGAGCAAGAGACACGCTTCGGCTGGAAATGAAATACTCGCTTTACGGCCATGAGCTTGACGAAAACACAAATCCGCTCGAAGCGGGCTTGGGCTGGGTTGTCAAATTAGAGAAAGAAGACTTTGTTGGTAAATCTGCGCTCATTAAAAGCAAAGAACAAGGTCTAAAAAAACAACTTATTGGGCTTAAGCTTTTAGAGCGAGGCATCCCAAGACAGGGATATGGCGTTTATGCGGAGGATGGAAACACACAGTTGGGCCAGATCACAAGCGGCACTCAATCTCCTTCGCTTGGTCAAGGTATTGGGATTGCCTCTGTCTTGACTCAAACAGGAATGCTCCCGATTGGGACAAAATTAAGAGTAGATATTCGTGGCACAAAGGTATTGGCTGAAGTTGTGTCCACACCGTTTTATAAAAAATAGGGTCGAAGTTTTATATCCCTTCTCGACTTTATTTTTGATTTGGGTTACCTCTAGTGTTAGATGTTATGGTTTTAAATCACACGAATAGCCGGTGTAAACTATGCCAAAGCTGTATGAGTATTTAGGTATTATTATTTTTTTTCTACTCAAATGAGCATGAACCCATCCGTGTTCATGGGCGCTATCAAGGGAAAGAGAGCAAGATTGAAATTATTATTAGAAATGGGTTTGTTTCTAGTATTATTGCCAGAGAAGTCCAAGGGAAAAAACCTTTACCCAGGAGTCAGCTAAGAGAGTTTACCAGGCTTGTGAATAAATTAGCCGATGAGATTGTGAAAAATTGGGTTAATTATTTTGTATATCATCGTTCTATAATACCCAAAAAAATAAAGGGTAAATTATGAAGCAAGTTAAACAATATATTAAGATTAAAAAAATAAATTATATTCCTAAATACAAATTAGAGTGTGTATTCTCAGACGGAAAAATACAGGTAGTCGATTTTTATCAGTTCCTTAAGTTATCCGAACATCCAGAGGTTAAAAAATTTTTAAAAATAAAATTATTTACATCCTATAAATTAGTTGAGGGAGATTTGATGTGGGGCGATTACGATCTTTTATTTCCACTGAGCGACTTATATAATAACAATTTGATCCACTAAGTAATTTCTCCGTTTATGAAGAATTCAAAATAAAAAAACTGAGAAAAATAGAGAGATTGAGCATCCCCTTTATTTTCTCAGAACCTTGGGAAGATGTAAAAAGACTTTACAATCGAAAATTTCTTACACAAATCGATCCGGGGCACCACACCTAAGTGTCTGAAACTAAGGCTGAATATTTATAAAAAAAAGCGCCGCGGCGGCCCAGGAGTTGCATTCTTATCTTACGAGGAGAGACCCACAGGTTTGTTTGTGGGATTGAGCCCTTCAAAAGGCAAGACTATGCAGAGAGAGTGGAAGATTTTTTTCTTATTTTTTATTTTGGGTTTATTAGATTCTGCTCCTGTGTTTGCGCAG